>CAYRLJ010000044.1:0-22869 GCA_964425025.1 uncultured Burkholderia sp.
CCCGCCACCTGATGATTACAAATCAACTGCTCTACCAGATGAGCTAAGCCGGCGTGAGTCCGCGATTCTACTTCATTTCACGACCTTGAGGTGGCCTTTTCCGCCGCCACCCTTGCCGCCGTCGTCATCGGTGCGTGGACTGCTGGAAGCATCGCCGCTTGCCTCCGGCGCACGCGTCGAGCCCTCGTGTGAGAGCGCGTCCGGTTCAGATTCGGCCACTTCCTGCACTTCGCTGCTCGCCACGGGGCCGCTTTGCGCGGCGCCTGTCGCGGGCTCGACGGGAAACGCCATGCCCTGCCCGTTCTCGCGCGCATAGATCGCCAGCACATTCGTTATCTGCACTTCGATCTTATGCACCTTGCCCGAGAACCGAGCACTGAACTCGATCCACTCGTTGCCCATCTGCAGCTGGCTCGTCGCCTCGAAGCTGATGTTCAGCACGATCTCTTCGTTGTGCACGAACTGACGCGGCACGCGCGTTTCGTTGTCCACGCGTACCGCGATGTGCGGCGTGTAGCCGTTGTCCGTGCACCACTCATACAACGCACGCAGCAGATAAGGCTTAGTCGAAATTTCTTGCATCAACTGTCCTCATACGAAACCCGGTGCACCGCCCGCGCGTTCTACTTAGACGAGCGGCACCCCGACGAATTCGACTTAGCGGCGCATCACCTTTTCCGAGGGCGTCAGCGCCTCGATATAAGCCGGCCGGCTGAAGATACGCTCGGCGTACTTCATGAGCGGCGCGGCGTTCTTCGACAACTCGATTCCATAGTGGTCCAAGCGCCAAAGCAGCGGCGCGATAGCCACGTCGAGCATCGAAAACTCTTCGCCGAGCATGTACTTGTTCTTCAAGAAGATCGGCGCCAATTGCGTCAGCCGATCGCGAATCGCCAGACGCGCCTTCTCGTGATTCTTTTCCGCGGCCTTGCCCTTCTCGTTCTCGAGCGTGCCGACGTGAACGAACAGCTCCTTCTCGAAGTTGAGCAGGAACAAACGCGCGCGCGCACGCTGCACCGGATCGGCCGGCATCAACTGCGGATGCGGGAAGCGCTCGTCGATGTACTCATTGATGATATTCGACTCGTACAAGATCAAGTCGCGCTCGACCAGAATCGGCACCTGTCCGTACGGATTCATCACGGCGATATCTTCCGGCTTGTTGAACAGGTCGACGTCGCGGATTTCGAAGTCCATACCCTTTTCGAACAACACCAGCCGGCAACGCTGGGAAAACGGGCAAGTTGTGCCGGAATACAAAACCATCATGTCTAAAATTTCCTCAAAAAGCTGAAGGGCCGGCGTGCCGGAGCACCCGCTCGCCGCGAGCGCCCCTTTGCGCCGGCCTCACACCGTGTCTCGGCGTGTTTATTGGACGTCTTTCCAGTACGCCGCGTTGAGCCGCCAGGCAAAAAAGGTCAGTATGCCCAGGAAGATCAGCACGAGCACGCCAAGCTGCCGACGTGACTGCTGGGTCGGTTCCGACATCCAAGTCAAGTACGCAACTAGATCCGCCACGGCAGCATCATAATCTACCGGCGACATCGTCCCGGATTTTACGACTTGGAAAGTCGTGAACTCGTGCGTCTTCTCTCCCGTCTCCGGATCCGTCACATCGTCGAATTTCGCCGTACGCACGCCCTGCAACTGCCACAGCACGTTCGGCATGCCAACGTTGTTGAACACCATGTTGTTCCATCCCGTCGGCCGCGTATCGTCGCGATAGAAGCTGCGCAAGTACGTATATAGCCAGTCGCTGCCGCGCGCTCGCGCCTCCACCGACAAATCGGGCGGCGTCACGCCGAACCACGCTTTCGCATCGTCCGGGCGCATCGCCACCGTCATCGTGTTGCCCACTTTCTCGGCCGTGAACAGCAAGTTCTGCTCGATTTCCTTCTGGGAAATCCCGATCTGCTCCAGTGCGCTGTAGCGCACCAAGTTCGCACTGTGACAGTTCAAGCAATAGTTTACAAACAATTGCGCGCCGTGCTGCAACGATGCGATGTCATGTCCGGTATTGGGCGCGCGGCTCAGCGGGAAACCCTCTTCCGCATGGGCCGGCGCCATCGCCACCGCCAGTGTCAACGCCACGCACGCGCCGCCGATCCGCGCGAGCCTATTGAGCCAAGTCTTCATATCGTGTTGTCCTCGCTCGCGATTAATGGGGCTTGTACCGCACACGCTCGGGCGGCTGCTTGAACGTACCGAGCCGAGTCCAGAACGGCATGCCCAGGAAGAACGCGAAATAGATCAGCGCGCAAATCTGGGCGATCAGCGTCGCCGCCGGTGATGGCGGCTTCGTCCCCAAAAACGCCAGCGTCAGGAATGCCAGCACGAAGATCGCATACAACACCTTATGGAAGAACGGCCGATAGCGGATCGACTTGACAGGGCTGCGATCGAGCCACGGCAAGAAGAACAGCGAGATCACCGCCGAACCCATCACGACGACTCCCCAGAACTTCGCCTCGGTGAAGGCCATGAACACGATCAACAGCGCCGCCAAAACCGGTAAGCCGATGCGCCACTTTCCACGCGCGCGCGCAAGCGCGAGCAGCCCCAGCAGGCCGACGACGATCATCAGCACGATCTTGAACGGGTCCGTCGTGGCACGCAGCATCGCGTAGAACGCCGTGAAGTACCAGACAGGTGCTATTTCGGCCGGTGTCTGCAGCGGGTTCGCGGGGATGAAATTGTTCGACTCGAGGAAGTAGCCGCCCATCTCGGGCGCGAAGAACAGGATCGCCGCGAAGACGATCAAGAACACGCAGACGCCGAAGAAATCGTGCACCGAGTAAAACGGGTGGAACGGAATGCCATCGAGCGGCTTGCCGTTTGCGTCCTTCTTGGCCTTGATTTCGATGCCATCGGGGTTGTTCGAACCCACTTCATGCAGCGCGACGATATGCACGAACACGAGCCCGAGCAGCACGAGCGGAATGGCAATCACGTGGAACGCGAAGAAGCGGTTCAGCGTGATGTCGGACACGACATAGTCCCCCCGGATCCACAGCGACAGATCGGGGCCGACGAACGGAATCGCCGAGAACAAATTCACGATCACCTGCGCGCCCCAGTACGACATTTGGCCCCAGGGCAGCAGGTAGCCGAAGAACGCTTCGGCCATCAAGCATAGAAAGATCGCGCAGCCGAAGATCCAGACGAGTTCGCGCGGCTTGCGATAGGAGCCGTACAGGAGCCCGCGGAACATGTGCAGATAAACGACGACGAAGAACATCGACGCGCCCGTCGAATGCATGTAGCGGATCAGCCAGCCCCACGGCACCTCGCGCATGATGTACTCAACCGACGCGAACGCAAGCTGCGAATCGGGCTTGTAGTTCATCGTCAGGAAGATGCCCGTGACGATCTGATTCACGAGCACGAGCAGCGCGAGGGAGCCGAAGAAGTACCAGAAGTTAAAGTTTTTCGGCGCGTAGTACTCGGATAGATGCGCCTTCCATGTCGACGTCATCGGGAACCGCCGGTCGATCCAACCGGTTAGCCCCGTCGCTTCCACCTGCTTTTCCGTTGTCGCCATTTACGCCTCTCCTTCTTCGTCTTTGCCGATCACGATCGTCGTCGGCGACGTGAACATGTAGCGGGGAACGTCGAGGTTCTGCGGCGCGGGTTTATCCTTGAAGACGCGGCCGTCCAGATCGTAGGTGGAACCGTGGCACGGGCACAGGAAACCGCCGGGCCAGTTGTCGGGAAGGTTGGCTTGCGGGCCGGGAGCGAAACGCGCCGTGGGCGTGCAGCCCAGGTGTGTGCAGACCGCCACGACGACGAGGATGTGCTGATGCTCCTTGCGCGACCGATACTCGTTTTGGGCGTACTTCGGCATCGACATCGAGAACGGGTTTTCCGATTTCGGGTCGGCTACCTCGGAGTCGGCCTTCTTGACGTCGGCCAGCATGTCCGGCGTGCGGTTCAGAATCCAGACGGGCTTGCCGCGCCAGGCCACGGTCAACAACTGGCCCGGCTGCAATCCGCTGATATCGACTTCGATCGGCGCGCCGGCCGCCTTTGCCTTCGCCGATGGCTCTAAGGAGTCCACAAAAGGTATTACGGCGGCAACTGCTCCACAGCCGCCTACTGCGGTCGTCGTAATCAGCCAGGTACGGCGGCTGCTGTCGACGCGTTCGTCTTCTATATCTCGCATCACACGCCCCACTTCTTAGTTGGATTTTCCTCACCGCTTATTTGCTGCCGCCGCTAGTGTGCGCGAATGGAGTCGGCATTTACAAGGCCCGTTCGAGAAAAACCGTGCGAAGCGTTGATTCTTAAGGGTTTCCCCGCATCAGACAGGGTGCCCTTTCAGCATCTTCTCGTTAAGTGTTTCCTTTAGCTTTGCATGGGGTGGAGTAAGCGCTAAAGCGCCTACACCGGCCGACTGGCATGGTTTTGCGCTGCGGGGGCACAAAATTGCAGCGCACTTTTGCATGAATTGCGGCAGCGCATCAGACGGGATTATCAATATCGATAAAAATATGGTCAATGTCGAAGCGCTCGGACAGGTGGGCACCGAGCGCCTGCACCCCATAACGCTCGGTCGCATGATGCCCTGCAGCAAGAAAGGCAACGCCGCTTTCGTGAGCGATATGCGTCGTCTGCTCGGAGATCTCACCCGTCAGATAGACGTCGGCGCCGGCGTCGATGGCCGCTTCGAAGTAGCTTTGCGCCCCGCCCGTGCACCAGGCGATGCGGCGCAATTCGGCATCGGCGTCGCCGAGCAGCAGCGGCACGCGCCCGAGCGTCTGTTCGACCTGGGCCGCGAAGTGGGCAAGCGTGACCGGCCTCGGCAGCGTCGTCATCCAACCGAGGGAGTCGGCGCCGAAGCGGGTATCGCCGATCAGCCCGAGTCGCGCGCCCAGTTGCGCGTTGTTGCCGACCTCGGGATGGTCGTCGAGCGGCAGGTGATAGGCGAACAGGCTGATCTCGTTGTCGATGAGCTGCTTGATCCGCCGGTATTTGCGGCCCGTGACTTGCGGCGCTTCGTTGCGCCAGAAGTAACCGTGATGGACGAGGACGGCATCGGCGCCCCATTCGGTCGCCGCTTCGAGAAACGCGAGCGAGGCGGTGACGCCCGTCGCGATCTTCTCGATCCGCCGCCGGCCCTCCACTTGCAAGCCGTTCGGGCTGTAATCCTTGAAACGGCCGATGTCGAGCATGTCGTTCAAGTACAATTCAAGTTCGATCCGATCCATAGAAACCTCGATTCTTCAAATGCTTAGACGCTTCTGGTTGCTCTTCGCCCAAGCGGTGACGGTGCTGCTCGCACTCTTGTTCATCGTGGTGACGCTCAAGCCGCAATGGCTGCAGCATCAGGGGCAATTCGGCAAACAGCTGGCTTCTCCGATCGTCGCGCTGCGCGAGGTGGCGCCGGGCTCCGGTTCCGGGCCAGCCATGACCTCGTATGCCGACGCCGCGCAAAAAGCCATGCCGGCGGTCGTGAACGTGTTTTCGGGCAAGGCCGGAGCCACGCCGCCGAATCCGCACGCAAAGGATCCGCTGTTTCGCTACTTCTTCGGCAATCCGAAGAATCAACAACAACAACAACAGCAGCAACAGCAACAGCAACAGCCCCCGGACGAGACGGCGACGAACCTGGGCTCGGGCGTGATCGTGAGCCCGGAAGGCTACATTCTAACGAACGAACACGTCGTAGACGGCGCGGACGAGATCGAAGTCGCGCTCGCCGACGGCCGCCGCGCGAATGCGAAAGTGATCGGCGTCGATCCCGAGACGGATCTGGCAGTGCTCAAAATCAACGCGACGAACTTGCCCACGATGACGCTGGGCCGCATGGACCAGGTGCGCGTCGGCGATGTCGTGCTGGCCATCGGCAACCCGTTCGGCGTCGGCCAGACGGTCACGATGGGCATCGTCAGCGCGCTCGGGCGCAATCACCTGGGCATCAACACATTCGAGAATTTCATCCAGACGGATGCACCGATCAACCCTGGCAATTCGGGCGGCGCGCTCATCGACGCGCACGGTAATTTGCTCGGTATCAATACGGCGATCTATTCGCGCTCGGGGGGCTCGCTCGGCATCGGCTTCGCGATTCCGGTCTCCACGGCGCGCAGCGTGCTCGAAAGCATCATCACGACGGGTTCGGTCACGCGCGGGTGGATCGGCGTCGAACCGCAGGACGTTACGCCGGCGATTGCCGAATCGTTCGGGCTCGAACAGCGCGGCACGATCGTCGCCGGCGTCCTGCAGGGCGGCCCGGCGGACAAGGCCGGCATCAAGCCCGGCGACGTCCTGCTCGAAGTGAACGGCGAAGACATCACCGACACGACGCGGCTGCTCAATGTGATCGCGCAGATCAAGCCTGGCACTGAGGCCAAGATCAAGCTCATGCGCAAGAAAAAGGAGATGGAGGTCGTCATCACGATCGGCAAACGTCCACCGCCGCCGAAGCAGACCGACAACAACCCGGATGAAGGCAACGACTCGCAGCAGGAAGAATGAGGGGCCGCCCTGGGCCGGCCCGCGTTAGGGGCGGCCACGCGGCGCGGAACCCACTACCGGGCGGGGGGTGCCCCAAAAGAACGCGTCGAGGGCCCCTATCGCCCCGTATCTCAACCGGCCGCGCCTTCTTCCTCTGCGATAGGACGGTCCTTGCCGACAATCAGCCGAGCCGCGATGATCCCGGCTTCGTAGAGGATGATCAGCGGCAAGGCGAGAATCAACTGCGAAAAGACATCGGGCGGTGTGACGACCGCAGCCACGATAAACGCGCCCACCACCACGTAAGGCCGAATGCTGCGCAGCTTTTTGAGCGTGACCACGCCCATGCGCACGAGCAACACCACAATGATCGGGACCTCGAACGTGACCCCGAACGCTAAAAACATCGATAAAACAAAGCTCAGGTAATTGTCGATATCGGTCGACATCTGCACGTCAAGCGGCGCGTTGTAGTGCGCCATGACGCGAAAGATCGTCGGAAACACGACGAAATACGCGAACGACATCCCGCATAGAAACAAGAGGTAGCTGCTTCCGACGAGCGGCGCGACGAGCTTCTTCTCGTGCTGGTAGAGGCCGGGCGCCACGAACGCCCAAATCTGGTACAGCACGAACGGCAGCGCGATGACGAGCGCCACGAGCATCGTTACCTTCACGGGCACAAAGAAAGAACCCGTGACGTCGGTCACGATCATTCGGCCGCCCTTAGGCAGGTTTTCCATCAGCGGGCGCGCGAGCAATCTGAAAATATCCGTCGCCCAATAGACAAGCCCGAGAAAGACGATGATGACGGCGCTGCCTGCCTTGATGATGCGGTCGCGCAACTCGACGAGATGCGAGATGAACGACTCTTCGGTGCCTTCGTCTTGCTTATTCTGGGGGTCGCTCACACCGGCCCTCTTAGTGAGATCGACGCTCGACGCGTCGATAAATCGGAAGTGGGAAGCCGTCGATGGTTAGCGAGCACTGCTCTAACATCGGTGGCGTCAAAGAAAGCGCCGCTGCTTACGCAAGCTCGCGGGCGTGTACCGGGCCACGCGCGCGGCCCCCGATTGCACGTGCGTGCGTCGGGCCACTGCGCGCTTGTACCAGACGGGCTCGGCCGAGCGCTTGGTGCGCCAGCTCACCCGCTTGACCGTGGGCGGCGCCGTGGTGCGCCATGGCGAAGCGCTATCGCTCAACGCCCCGGCATCGCCCACCGCCGCATCGTTGCCGGCAACCCCGCCGGCAATGCTCGCCGACCTCGACGTCCCGCTCGAGAACGCCTCGTTCAGCTCCATTTCGTGTTTGCGCACGTTGTCGTGAATGGAATGCCCGACGTTGCGCGCGGCCGATTCGAAGTCGGTTTTCATCTGCCGCAGTGCGTCGAGCTCGATCTCGCGCGTCACTTCGGCCTTGACGTCGTTGATGTACCGCTGCGCGCGACCGAACAGCGCACCGGCCGTGCGTGCGACGCGCGGCAATCGCTCAGGGCCGAGCACGACGAGCGCGACCACGCCGATCAGCGCCATCTTGGTCAGTCCGAGATCGAGCATGGAGGTGGCCTAATCGTCCGTTGTCGCTTGTGCTGTTGCGGGATTGAACCAAGCGCCGCGGCCCGCGCGGCGTTCGTTCAGCGGTAATCGTTCGAGCGCGACTTTTCCTTTGCCTCGACATCGATCGTGTTGTTGCGCGGCAATTCGCGCCGCTCGGATTCGGTCTGTGCCGGCGAGGAAGGCGCATCGGGATCTTTCATGCCCTCTTTGAAGCCCTTCACCGCGCTACCCAAGTCGCTGCCCATGCTGCGCAAGCGCTTCGTGCCGAACACCAGTGCCACGATCAAAAGCACGATCAACCAGTGCCAAATGCTGAATGAACCCATGAAAATCTCCCAAGCCTTGCCGCCACGTTGAGCGACGGCCGAAAAACCGGCCTTGCGACCGTAATCGGAGCACCAGCGTCCCCTGCCGATCGATGCGGCAGTAGAGCGTGCCGCGCCTTAGCCCATCCGCTTCCACGGACGCGGGCCGGCGAGGATGTGCGCGTGCAAGTGATACACCTCTTGCCCGCCAACCGGCCCCGTATTGATGACCGTACGAAACCCCGTGTCGCCGCCGGTGTACGCGCAACCGAGTTCGTCGGCCAGGCGCGCCACCAGAACCATCATCTTACCAAGCAGCGGGGCATCGCTTTCAGTGCAATCGGAGAGGGTTTCCACGTGGTGTCGAGGAATCACGAGCACATGCGTATCGGCCGCCGGGTGAATATCCTTGAACGCAACGAACTCGTCGTCTTCGTAGACCTTCGTGCTCGGAATGTCGCCCGAGGCGATCTTGCAGAAAAGGCAGTTGTCCTGACTCATGGTCGTCCTAGTAGCGAAGCGAATGGGCGGCGTGCCGTCAAAACCACGCCCGCGGCTCGAGCGGCTTGTGCTCGTACAAATACAGCCAGCCCTTCACGATACGGTACAGCATCCAAATCGATACGGCCGTCAGCACGGCGAAGCCGATGACGACGAAAACGAGCGCGCCACCGATGATATAACCGGCCAGCCCGATCCAGAACGTGCGGATCAGCCACGTCATATGCGCCGCGTAGGGCGTGCCCTGCGCATCGCCGCGTTTCAGGTAGGCGATGATGATCGCGACGATGATCGAAATTCCGCCCGTGAACCAATGCAACGCATATAGCCCATAGAGGATATGCGTGAGCGTGCGCATGTCGCGCCCGGCGTCGGGCGCCCGGTAGGAAACAGGGGTGCCCGGCTGAGGGGCGCCCGGCTGAGGGGTACCCGGCTGTTGTTCCATCTTCCGTCTCCAGTCGATCAGCGGTAGCGCGTTAGCGCGTGTTCCGGCCCAATGCAAAGCTCGGTCGATACGGGGTCATGGGCGCACCGCTCAACCGCCGTTTTCTTCGCGCTCGCGACGTTTGCGCATCGCCTTTTCCTCGATGCCCGACATCCCCTCACGGCGCTCGAGTTCAGCGATGACGTCCGCGGGGCTCAGATCGAAGTGCGACAGCATGACCAGACAGTGAAACCATAAATCGGCCACCTCGCCGACGAGCGCGGCCGGCGCGCCGCCTTGCCGCACGTCCTTGGCGGCGAGCACCACTTCCGTCGCCTCTTCGCCGATCTTCTTCAGCACGGCGTCGTCGCCCTTGTGAAACAGGCGCGATACGTATGAAACCTCGGGGTCGCCGCCCTTGCGGCCGTCGATCACGGCAGCCAGCCGCAGCAGTGCATCTTGCGTCGTCGTCGGGCTAGACATGCCCGCCGTCGTTTGCGTGGGTTCAGTCATCGGTAGATCTGTTCAGGGTCTTTCAGCACGGGATCGACGGCAACCCAGTCGCCCTCGTCCACCGTGCCTTCGAATTTCTGGAAAAAGCAGGAGTGCCGCCCCGTATGACAGGCAATGCCCGATACTTGCTCGATCTTGAGCAAGACGACGTCTTCGTCGCAGTCGAGCCGCACTTCGCGCACGTGCTGCACATGGCCGGACTCTTCGCCCTTGAACCACAAGCGCTGGCGGGAGCGCGAGAAATAAACCGCACGGCGCGTCTCGATCGTCTTGGCCAGCGCCTCGCGGTTCATCCACGCGAACATGAGCACGTCGCCCGTCGTCGCTTCCTGCGCGATGACCGGCACGAGCCCGTTTGCGTCCCATTGCACCTTGTCGAGCCAGGGCTTTTCAGCGGGTGCGTTCATTATTGCCTCACCGAGATGCCGCGCTCGGCCATGAAGCGTTTCGCTTCGCCGACCGTGTGCTCGCCGTAGTGGAAAATGCTCGCGGCCAGCACGGCATCGGCGTGGCCGTCGAGAATGCCGTCGGCCAAATCCTTCAGCGAGCCGACCCCTCCCGACGCAATCACTGAAACGGGCACCGCATCCGACACCGCGCGCGTCAGCGCGAGATCGAACCCGCTTTTCGTGCCGTCTCGGTCCATGCTCGTCAGCAAGATTTCGCCGGCGCCGTAATCGGCCATTTGCTTCGCCCACTGCACCGCGTCGAGCCCCGTCGCCTTGCGCCCGCCGTGCGTGAAAACCTCCCAGCGCGCCGGCTCGCCTTCGCTCGAGACGCGCTTGGCGTCGATCGCGACGACGATGCATTGGGAGCCATATTTGCCCGCGGCCTCGCGCACGAGCTCGGGGCGTGCGACGGCCGACGAGTTCATGCTGATCTTGTCCGCACCCGCGTTGAGCAACCGCCGCACGTCTTCGACCGCGCGCACGCCGCCGCCCACCGTCAGCGGGATGAAGACCTGGGCCGCCACGGCCTCGATGATCGGCAAGATGAGGTCGCGTTGATCGGACGTGGCCGTGATGTCGAGGAACGTCAGTTCGTCGGCGCCTTGCTCGTCGTAGCGGCGCGCGATTTCGACCGGGTCGCCCGCATCGCGCAACTCCACGAAGTTGACGCCTTTGACGACGCGGCCGGCGGTCACGTCCAGGCAGGGAATGATGCGTTTAGCTAGAGCCATGATGGTGCAAATGCCGCTAAGTGGGCCGCCTGCCGCGAAGCGCAGACGGCGTAAAGACGTGGCGGGCGGTGAGCCCTCCTGCCCTGTATGGCCGGCTCCGTCGCACGCAGCCGGGCCGAGCAGAGCCGCCGCCATCGCCGCGTAGCAGGCGGCGGCGCGACAGGCCGTGCCTTGCGTGCCTGGCGTGCCTTAGGCGTCGTCCGCTTCGCGCAGGGCGTCCGCGCGCGTTTGCGCCGTGGCGAAGTCGAGATCGCCCGAATAAATCGCGCGGCCGCAGATCACCCCCTCGACGCCTTCGCTCTCGACGTCGCAAAGCGCCTCGATATCGGCCAGATTCGACAGCCCGCCGCTCGCGATCACCGGAATCTTCACGGCACGCGCAAGACGCACCGTCGCCTCGATATTGACGCCTTGCAGCATGCCGTCGCGGCCGATATCGGTATAGATGATCGATTCGCAGCCGTAATCCTCGAACTTTTGCGCCAGATCGACGACTTCGTGCCCCGTGAGCTTGCTCCAGCCGTCCGTGGCCACCTTGCCGTCCTTCGCATCGAGGCCGACGATGATGTGGCCGCCGAAAGCCGTGCAGGCATCTTGCAGGAAGCCGGGGTTCTTCACCGCGGCCGTGCCGATAATGACGTACGACAGGCCGTCGTCGAGGTAGCGCTCGATCGTCTCGAGGTCGCGGATGCCGCCGCCGAGCTGCACGGGGATCTCGCTGCCGACTTCGTCGATGATGGCGCGGATCGCCTCGCCGTTCTTCGGCTTGCCGGCAAACGCGCCGTTCAGGTCGACGAGATGCAGCCGACGCGCACCGCGATCGACCCAATGCCGAGCCATCGCCGCGGGATCTTCGGAAAATATCGTCGCCTGGTCCATATCGCCTTGTTTAAGGCGCACACACTGACCGTCCTTGAGGTCGATGGCGGGAATCAGCAGCATAGCAATCGCGTGAAATCTGGGAGGTTGAATGGTGGCGACTTCCGGCGCCGGGCGTGTAAACACCCCCGACGTCGTAAAGCCGTGTCGCTTAGTTTAGTACAAGTCTTTCGCGGCTCCGCCCGCTTGCCGCCCGGGCAGCACGGAATCGCGCAAACGGCAGTGCCCAGCATCATGGATTCATGGATTCCAGTCGACGAAATTGCGGTACACGCGCAGCCCGCTGTCAGCGCTCTTTTCAGGGTGAAACTGCGTCGCAAAGATGTTTTCGCGCGCCACGGCCGACGTAAACATCGTGCCGTAGTCGGTTTCGCCCGCCGTGTGCTCTGGGTTTTCGGGCGAGACATAGTAACTGTGGACGAAGTAAAAGAACGCACCGTCGGGCACGCCGGACCACAGCGGGTGCGCGCGCGTTTGGCGCACGCGATTCCACCCCATCTGCGGCACCTTGAAGCGCGAGCCATCGTCCTGCAGCTTGCCGTCCAGCTCGAAACGCACGACCTTGCCCGGCATCAGGCCAAGGCCCGGTGTCGAGCCTTCCTCGCTCCAATCGAACAGCATTTGCTCGCCGACGCACACACCCATCAGCGGCTTTACGCGCGACGCTTCGAGCACCGCGTCTTGCAACCCCGATTCGCGCAGGCACCGCATGCAGTCGGGCATCGCGCCCTGGCCAGGCAAAACGATGCGCTCGGCCGCGCGAATCCCTTCAGGACGATCGACGATCGCCACGTCCGCTTCGGGTGCGGCCTTCCTCAACGCTTGGTACACCGAGCGCAGGTTGCCCATCCCGTAATCCACAATCGCAATCTTTTTCATCGCAAGCAGCGCTTTTCAGCGCAAGTTAGGCAGCAACGCCTTCAATCCGTCGACGATGAACTCCACCGCCAGCGCCGACAACATCAAACCCATGAGCCGCGTGCCGATGTTGATCCCCGTTTGGCCCACGAAGCGGGCGATCGGATCGGCCATCCTGAGCGCCCCGAAACAGATCATCGCGATCACCGCGCCGATCACGATAAGCCCAGCCCGGTCGTACCAGTGCGCGACACCCGCCGAGTAGACGATCACCGTGCTGATCGTGCCGGGGCCCGTCAGCAGCGGAATCGCGAGCGGCACGACCGCGATGCTGTTCTTCGATTCGGCCTCGTTGCGCTCCTCGGCCGTCGCGCGGGCATTACCGATCTGCGCATTGAGCATGTTGATCGCCATCAGCAACATGATGATCCCGCCGCCGACTTCGAGCGAACCGACCGAAATTCCAAAAAAACTAATGATCTGCTGGCCGAGCAACGTCGTGATCGCGATCACGCAGAACACGGAAATCGAGGCGATGCGGATCGTGTGGCGCCGCTCCCCTTCGGATTGCTCCGACGTGAGGCTCAGGAAGAACGGCACCGCGCCGACGGGATTGATCAGCGCCAGCAGTGAAATGAACGATTTGAGAAGATCCATCGCTTGCCGGCGCCCGCATTCAGGCCGGTCCGTTCTAGGCCCAACTGCTGTTTAGAGACTACCCTTCGTCGACGGAATCTGCCCCGCCGCACGCTCGTCGAGCTCCACGGCCATGCGCAACGCGCGGCCGAACGCCTTGAACACCGTTTCCAGCTGATGGTGCGCGTTGATGCCGCGCAAATTATCGATATGCAGCGTCACACCCGCATGATTGACGAAGCCGCGAAAAAACTCGATCGACAAATCGACGTCGAACGTGCCGATCCGCGCCCGCGTGAACGGTACGTGGAACTCGAGCCCCGGACGGCCCGAAAAATCGACGACGACGCGCGAGAGCGCTTCGTCGAGCGGCACATAGGCGTGGCCGTAGCGGCGAATGCCCTTTTTGTCGCCGATCGCCTTGGCCACTGCCATGCCGAGCGTGATGCCCGTGTCCTCGACGGTATGGTGGTCGTCGATATGCAAATCGCCATGCGCCTCGACGTCGAGGTCGATCAACCCGTGACGGGCAATCTGATCGAGCATGTGGTCGAGAAACGGCACACCGGTTGCCAGCTTTTGCCGGCCGGTGCCGTCCAGATCGATCTTCACACGGATCTTCGTTTCGCTGGTATCGCGAAACACTTCCGCTACACGCATGGAATTCCTCGAATTGACTTTTAATTCAGTGCCTGCTGCAGCGCCGCCAGCATTTGAGCGTTTTCATCGGGCGCGCCAACCGTCAAACGCAGGCAATTGGCCAGCAATGGATGCATTTTACCCACGTTTTTGACCAAAACCTTGGCATTTAGCAGCGCTTCGAACGCCGCATCGGCATCGGGCACGCGCACGAGCAGAAAATTGGCTGCGCTCGGAAATACCGTCGCGCCCGGCAACGCCGCGACCGCTTGCGCCAATTTCGCGCGCTCGGCGCGCAACTCGGCAGCTTGAGCCTCGAGCACGTCGATATGATCGAGCAGGAATTCAGCGGCGGCCTGCGTCAGCACGTTCACGTTGTACGGCGGCCGCACCTTGTCGAACTCGTTGAGCCAAGCCGGCGCGCCGACGAGGTAGCCGAGCCGAATCCCGGCCAGCCCCAGCTTCGAAACGGTGCGCATGACGACGACGTTGTCGTAGTCGAGCACGCGTCCGATCCAGCTCTTTTGCGCGAACGGTTGATACGCTTCATCGATGACGACGAGGCCGCCTTGCGCACCGGCGATGACGCGCTCGATATCGGCATCAGGGTACAACGTCCCCGTGGGGTTGTTCGGGTACGCCAGGTAGATAATGGCCGGCTTGTGCTCGGCGATCGCCGCGAGCATCGCGTCGACATCGAGCGTCAGATCGGTTCGGTGCGGGACGCCGACAAACTCCAACTGCGCGAATTTTGCCGACATCTGATACATGACGAAGCCCGGCACCGGTGCGAGCAGTTTCGCGCCCGGCTTCGCGCAGGCGATCGCGATCATGCCGATGAGCTCGTCCGAGCCGTTGCCGAGCTGCACATCCGCCGCTTCGGGCGCGCCCATCACTTTCTTCAGCTTATCGACGAGCACGGCCGGCCGCGGTTGCGGGTAGCGATTGAGCGCCACGCCGGCCAGCACTTCGCCCAATTGCGCGGCGAGCGGCGCGGGCAGCGTGTACGGATTTTCCATCGCATCGAGCTTCACGAAGCCCGTCGCATCGGCAACGGCGTAAGTCGTCATCGACAACACGTCGGGACGAATGATGTCTGCGGGTTTCGTCATGATGAGATCGTCGTTCGTCGTTCGTCGTTTAGCCGTTTTGTTTCATTCGATATTCGGCACTGCGCGCATGCGCCGGCAGGCCTTCGCCGTAAGCGAGCTCGGCCGCGATTTCGCCAAGCGTTTGCGCGCCTTCGGCGCTCACTTCGATCACGCTGGAACGCTTGAAGAAATCGTACACGCCGAGCGGCGAGGAAAAGCGCGCCGTCCGTGACGTCGGCAACACGTGGTTCGGGCCCGCGCAGTAATCGCCCAGGCTCTCGCTCGTGTAGCGGCCCAAGAAGATGGCGCCCGCGTGGCGAATTTCCTTCGCCCATTGATGCGGATCGAGCGCCGAAATCTCCAAGTGCTCGGGTGCGATCTGATTGGCGATCGCGCAGGCTTCGGCCATGTCGCGCACTTTGATCAGCGCGCCGCGATCGACGAGAGAGCGCGAGATCACATCGCGGCGCGGCATCGTCGGCAGCAGTTCGTTGATCGCATCGTGCACGCGCGCGATGAACGCGTCGTCGGGGCAGAGCAGGATCGATTGGGCCAACTCGTCGTGCTCGGCCTGCGAGAACAGATCCATCGCCACCCAGCGCGGATCCGTCGTGCCGTCGCAGAGCACGAGGATTTCCGAGGGGCCGGCGATCATGTCGATGCCGACCGTACCGAACACGCGCCGCTTGGCCGCCGCCACGTAGGCATTGCCGGGGCCGCAGATCTTATCGACGGCCGGCAGCGTTTGCGTGCCGTACGCGAGCGCGGCAACCGCCTGCGCGCCGCCGATCGTGAACACGCGATCGACACCGCCAAGCAGCGCGGCCGCCAGCACGAGCGGGTTGCGCACGCCGTCGGGCGTCGGCACGACCATCACGATCTCGCGCACGCCGGCCACGCGCGCCGGAATGGCGTTCATGAGCACCGACGACGGATACGCGGCCTTGCCTCCCGGCACGTAAATGCCGGCGCGATCGAGCGGTGTGACCTTCTGGCCGAGCACGGTGCCGTCCGATTCCGTGTACTGCCAGCTATGGCTGCCACATTCGATCTTTTGCTTCTCGTGATAAGCGCGCACGCGCGCGGCCGCCGCTTCGAGCGCCGCGCGTCGTTTGGGTTCCAGCGACTCGAGCGCTTGCTCGAGTTCGCTCGCCGGCAGCTCGAGCGATGCGACGCTCTGGGCCGAAAGCCGGTCGAAGCGGTTCGTGTATTCGAGCACGGCGGCATCGCCGCGCGCTTTGACATCGGCCAAGATCTGCGCGACCGACCGTTCGATCGCTTCGTCCTCGGTCGCCTCGAAGGCGAGCACGGCGGCGAGCTTCGCGGCGAAACCCTCGGCGCTCGAGTCGAGTTTGCGAATCGTCAGTGACATGCTGGTATCCGTTTCGGTAATGCGTGTGCCAGGCAAAGCGCACGGGCACGCGCGGCGGGCCCTGCCCGCGTCAGGTACTGACTAGCGCGCGCCGCGACGCTTGCTCGAATGCATCGAGCAGCGGTGCGAGCGCCGCGCGCTTCAATTTCAGCGCAGCCTGGTTCACCACGAGACGCGAGGAGATCTGCATGATTTCCTCGACCTCGACGAGGTCGTTCGCGCGTAGCGTACCGCCCGAGCTGACGAGATCGACGATGGCGTCGGCCAAGCCGACGAGCGGCGCCAGCTCCATCGAACCGTACAGCTTGATCAAGTCGACGTGCACGCCCTTGGCCGCGAAGTGCTCCCGCGCGGTTTGCACGTATTTCGTCGCGACACGCAGGCGCGCGCCCTGGCGCACCGCGTTCGCATAATCGAAGCCCGCCTTCACCGCCACCGACATCCGGCAGCGCGCGATGTCCAGATCGATGGGCTGATACAGGCCCGAGCCGCCATGTTCGAGCAGGACGTCCTTACCCGCGACGCCGAAATCGGCCGCGCCGTACTCGACGTAGGTCGGCACGTCGGTCGCGCGCACGATGATGACACGCAAGTTCGGCGCGCTCGTCGGCAGGATCAGTTTCCGGGACGTTTCCGGATCTTCCGTCACCTGAACGCCGGCGGCCGCGAGCAGCGGCATCGTTTCCTCGAAGATGCGCCCTTTCGAAAGCGCGAGGGTCAAAGGCGTCGTGTCGAGCGTACTCATGCGTCATTCTCCGATGCGGCCGCGGACCGGTTCGACATGCGGCGCACGTGAGCGCCGATAGCCGACAGCTTTTTTTCCATGCGGTCGTAACCGCGATCGAGGTGATAGATGCGATCGACGAGCGTTTCGCCCTCGGCCGTGAGCCCGGCGATGACGAGACTCGCCGACGCGCGCAGATCGGTGGCCATCACCGTCGCGCCCGACAGGCGCGGCACGCCCGTCACGAGCGCCGTATTGCCGTCGATCGTGATGGTCGCGCCCAGGCGATTGAGCTCCTGCACGTGCATGAAGCGGTTTTCGAAGATCGTCTCGACCACTTGCGACGTGCCGTCCGCGATCGCGTTCAGGGCCATGAATTGCGCCTGCATGTCCGTCGGAAACGCCGGATATTCGGACGTGCGGAACGACACGGCTTTGGGCCGCCGCGTCGTGCGCACACGAACCCAATCGTCGCCCTCTTCGATCGCCACCCCGGCTTCGCGCAGTTTCATCGTGACGGCCTCGAGCGTGATCGGCCGCACGCGGCGCAATGTCACATCACCGCCAGCCGCTGCCACCGCACAGAGGAACGTGCCCGCTTCGATACGGTCCGGGATGACCGAATGGTGCGCCCCATGCAGTTTCTCGACGCCCTGGATCACGAGGCGATCGGTGCCGATGCCGTCGATCTTCGCGCCCATTTTCACGAGCAACTGCGCAAGATCGCTCACTTCGGGCTCGCGCGCCGCGTTCTCGAGCACCGTCTCGCCGTCGGCCAGCACCGCCGCCATCAGCAAGTTCTCGGTACCCGTGACGGTGATCATGTCCGTCATGATGCGCGCGCCTTTGAGCCGCGTGGCGCGCGCTTCGATGTAGCCGTGCTCGATGCTGATCTCGGCGCCCATCGCCTGCAGGCCCTTGATGTGTTGATCGACCGGACGCGCACCGATCGCGCAGCCGCCCGGCAGCGACACCTTGGCATGGCCGAAGCGCGCGACGAGCGGGCCGAGCACGAGAATCGACGCGCGCATCGTCTTGACGAGTTCGTACGGCGCGACCGGATTGTCGACGGCTGCGGCATCGAGCGTCATTTCGTTCGACGAGCGATCTTGCTTCACTCCCATCTGCGCGAGCAGCTTAAGCGTGGTGCGCACGTCCTGCAGATCGGGCACGTTCTCGAGGTGAAGCGGATCGGCCGTCAATAGGCTTGCGCAGAGAATCGGCAACGCCGCGTTCTTCGCGCCCGAGATACCGATTTCGCCGGCGAGCGGCCGGCCGCCTTCGATCACGAGCTTGTCCATACTGATTTGCCCGTTGCGGGCCTCCTTGGCGGCGCCGCTACCGGCGTCGCGTGAATCTTGTGTAATGCGCACTGTCCGTTACTCGAATTATCCGTTCTGCCATTCCGCCGGCGTGAGCGTCTTCATGCTCAGCGCGTGGATCTCCTGCCGCATGCGATCGCCGAGCGCCGCATAGACGAGTTGGTGTCGCTGGATCAAACGCTTGCCTTCGAAGGCATCGGAGACGATCGTCGCAAAAAAATGCTGACCATCGCCCTCGACCTCGAGATGCCGGCAGGCGAGGCCTGCTTCGATGTATTGCTTGACCTGATCGGGGGTCGGCAACATAGGGACGCTCCTTTCCGATTCAATAACGCAGTTTGTAGCCCGACGCGAGCAAACGCATCGCGAGCACGGCAATCAGCGCGAAAAATCCGCCGACGACGGCCAGGCTAGCCAGCGGGTTGATGTCGGACAAGCCGAAAAAACCGTAGCGAAAGCCGTCGATCATGTAGAAGAACGGGTTCAGCTTCGACACATGGCGCCAGAGAGTCGGCAAGGTATGCGTCGAATAGAACACGCCCGAGAGAAACGTGAGCGGCATGATCAAGAAGTTCTGAAAAGCCGCGAGCTGATCGAACTTCTCCGCCACAATGCCGGCGATGAGGCCGAGCGTGCCGAGTATCGCCGAACCTAGAACGGCAAAGGCGATGATGAACAGCGGCGCCGCGAACTTGACGGGGATGAACCAAATCGTGACGATGAATACGCCCAGGCCGACGGCAAGTCCGCGCACGACGGACGCGAGCACGTAGGCGCCGAACATTTCCCAGTAAGTGAGCGGCGGCAGCAGCACGAACACGAGATTACCCGTGATCTTCGATTGGATCAGCGACGACGAGCTGTTCGCGAACGAGTTTTGCAGGACGCTCATCATGACGAGCCCGGGAATCAGAAAGCTCGTGTATTCCACGCCCGGATAGACTTCGACGCGGCCGCGCAAAGCGTGCCCGAAGATCGTCAGATACAGCAGCGCCGTGATGACGGGCGCGAGCACCGTTTGGAACGATACCTTCCAAAAGCGCAGGGTCTCTTTGTAGAACAGGGTGCGGAAGCCGCTCATGCCAGCCCCTCGACAAGTTCCGGCGCGTTCATTAATTGGACGAAAACGTCTTCCAAATCGGCCTTGCGAACGTCGATTTCCTCGAAGGCGCAACCCGCCGCCCGGCACTGAGAAAGGATACGCTCGACATCGTCGTAGCTCGACAATCGCAATAGATGCTGCCGGGCCCCAGGCGCCGCGGGCTCGATCTCGAGCGCGCGCAGCTCCGTGGGCAGCATACCTTCAGCCAAACGCACGAACAGCTGCATGCCGGCGAAGCGCTGCAGCAACGCGCTCGTGCGATCGAGCGCCACGACCTCGCCGCGCCGCAGCATGGCGATGCGGTCGCACAACGATTCGGCTTCTTCAAGGTAGTGCGTCGTCAGCACGATGGTATGGCCTTCGCGGTTCAGGCGCGAAATGAATTTCCACAGCGTTTGGCGCAACTCGACGTCCACACCGGCAGTGGGCTCGTCGAGCACGATCACGGGCGGACGATGCACGAGCGCCTGCGCAACCAGCACGCGCCGCTTCATGCCACCCGAGAGCGCACGCATGTTCGCATCGGCCTTCTCGGTCAAATCGAGGTTAGCCATGATTTCGTCGATCCAATCGTCGTTGCGGTGGAGCCCGTAGTAACCCGATTGAATACGCAGCGTTTCGCGCACCGTGAAGAACGGATCGAAGACGAGTTCCTGCGGCACGACGCCGAGCGCGCGTCGCGCCTGCCGGAAATCGGCAACGACGTCGTGCCCCCGCACCAAGACGCTACCTTCGTCGGCGCGCGCAAGCCCGGCGAGAATGCTGATGAGAGTGGTCTTGCCCGCGCCATTCGGGCCGAGCAGGCCGAAAAACTCGCCCTCTTCGACCGTCAAGCTGACGCCCTTGAGCGCTTGCAGCGCCTTATAGCGCTTCTTGACGTTGCGGATTTCGATTGCTGACATGGATGTGCGCGGCCTTTAGTCGGCGGCGCCTTTGTTTAGACGTGATTCGGCCCGATTCTCGGTTTTCCGTTCTCGGGCGCGGACGGCCTTTGGGTTCATGCCGGGCCGGCGGCGAGACGCCGTGCCTGCCGTGCCGACGGGCCGCCCGAAAAACGGTTGATTATAGGCTAAGTCGGGGGAGGTCATCGGGCCCCCGCTACCGGCGCGCGGGGAGTGCGCGGCCGGTGCAAGGGGCCGGCCGCGCACTCATCACGAGACGCGCGTGCGCGCTGTCAGGATAAGGCGTCGGCGTTCGTGGACGCCAACGTATGGCGTGCCGCGAACAGCGTGTCGATGCCGTAAACCTGCGCGAGGCTCGCCAGGGCGCCGGGCACGTTCACGATCTCGAGCGCACTGCCGCGCGCCTGCGCGGCACGATGCCAAGCCAGCAGCACGGCCAGCGCCGACGAATCGAATTGCGTGAGTTGCGCGCAATCGACGGCCGTCGCGCCGGCTTCGATGCGCGCCAAGCCGGCTGCGAGCGCGCTCTTGGCGCTCGCGTGCGTGAGCGTCGCGCCCGTGGCGAACCGGCTCGTATCGAGGCTCATGACGGTTGCTTGCCCGCGGCGAGCTGCTCATTGCGCTGCGTCAAAAACTGCAGCAGACCCGCGACACCGCCTTGATTGATCTTTTCGGCGAACTGCTGCTGATAGGCCTGGATCAGCCAAGCGCCGGCGACGTTCAGATCGTAGACGCGCCACCCTTGCGGCGTCTTGTACAAGCGGTAGTCGAGTTCGACCGGCTGACCGTTGTTCATCACCGTCGAACGCACGACGACGTCGGTGGCGCTAGGATCCGCGCGGAACGGCCTGAACTGCACGGTCTGGTCACGCACTTGCGAGAGTGCACCCGAATAGGTGCGAATCAGCAGCATCTTGAACTGCTCGACCATCTGATCCTGCTGCTGGGGGCTGGCCTGGCGCCAGGCGCGGCCCATGGCCAATTGCGTCGTGCGACGGAAATCGGTGTACGGCAGAATCTTTTGATTCACGACCAGCGTGATCTTGTTGATATCGCCGTTTTTGATGCTCGAATCGCCCTTGATCTCGTCTAGCACCTGGCCCGTCACGGTTTTGATCATAGCGTCGGGCGAATTGGTATCCACCGCTTGGGCGAAGCTGCCGCTGCTGAACGAAAGCAGCGCGGAGCATAAAGCAAACCAGAAGAATTTTTTCATCGTCGATCCTGAAGTTTCGAAGAAACGGAGTTCGAACTCACCATGCCATGCAAGTTCGAGACCGGTCCAACACCGGGCGGCAACATTCGTGTCGAATCGTTACCGCCCCATCCCGTCTCCGTATTCAATGCAGCAAATGAATCCCCGGCAAACCGCCGCGCTGCGGCGGCACGTAATCTTGCCCCGGGACCGTCTGGCCGTCGCCGTTCGGGCCACCCAGCGGTGCGGGCGTGGCGACGGGGACAGAAGCACCGCTCGCAGGCGCCGCCGGCGCGGGGCCGGGCGACGTCGGGCTGGATGCCGCCGCGGCTTCGGAAGCGCTCGCATTGGCCGCTGCGCTCGAACCCTCCGCCGATTCGCCATCGTACTTCGGCAGCGATTCGTCGTAGTTGGGAAGGTTGTCCGCGCCGTCACTGCCCTTGATTAGGAAACGACGACGCTGCAGATAGGCATTGCGGATGAACGAATATTTGTCGATGGCGGCGCCCGAAAGGACATCGACCGTCGTCAGCAGGTTCGCTCGCGTGTTCACGAGGTTCACGCCGTACAGCGCCCAGCTCACGCTCGAAGGATGGACATAGCTGAGCGGATTGCCGTAGTAGTCGACGATAAGACCCGTCGCGTCGCGCACCGTGCTCGGGCCGAGCAGCGGCAACACCAAATACGGGCCCGATGGGACGCCGTAATGGCCGAGCGTCACACCGAAGTCGGCCGAATGCTTGGGCAATTTGGCCGCCGTCGCGACGTCGAACAGGCCACCGACGCCGAATACCGTATTGATGACGACGCGCATGACGTCGCCGACGCCGTCGGCAATCTTCAACTGCAACAGCTCGTTCGCGGCAACATAGACGTCGCCGATGTTGGAGAAGAAATTGGTCACGCTCGAACGGACAGGCTGCGGCACCACCCGTGCATAGCCCTTCGCGACGGGCTTCAAGGCGTAGGCATCGATCGTGTCATTGACCTTGAAGACGGTCCTGTTCAGCCCCTCGAGCGGATCGCCCGGTGTGGGCGTCGGGACGGACGCGCAGCCGGCCAATGCCGCAGCGCCCAAAGTAAGCGCCGCGGTCTTGGCGCGCGTGGTTCGCATTGTTGTTCTCCGTTGATTCACATTTCTCGGTGATTCGTTCATTGGCCAGCGCTGGCCGCCGCTGGGGCGGCGGGCGCCGGCGAGCTCTGTGCAGGTGCAG
>CAYRLJ010000044.1:22969-32040 GCA_964425025.1 uncultured Burkholderia sp.
CGCGGCGGACGCGGCTTTCGCGCCCCCGGCATCGGCGGCCTTGCTGTAAAGGAATGTCGAAATCAAATTCTCGAGCACGATGGCCGACTGCGTCATCGAAATGGTATCGCCGGCCTTGAGCATCTCGCTGTCGCCGCCCGCCTCGAGGCCGATGTATTGCTCGCCGAGCAGCCCCGAGGTCAGGATCTTCGCCGACGTATCCTTCGGAAACGGATACTGCTTGTCGATGTCGATCGTGACCAGCGCCTGGTAAGTATTCGTATCGAAACCGATCGACGCCACGCGGCCTACGACGACGCCCGCGCTTTTGACGGGCGCGCGCGGCTTCAATCCCCCGATATTGTCGAACTTGAGCTTGACGGGATAGCTCGCCTGGAACGACAGCGAGCTCATGTTGCCGACCTTGAGCGCCAAGAACAGCACGGCGATCAAGCCCAGCAGCACGAACAAGCCGACCCAGAAGTCGAGAACAGTCTTTTTCATCGTCATTCCAACAAAAAGAAATTGGCTATAGCGGCGCGGCGAGCGAGGTGCAGCGCAGCGCTCAGCTGAACATCAGCGCCGTCAGCAAGAAATCGAGCCCCAGCACGGCAAGCGACGCGTAGACGACCGTGCGCGTCGTCGCGAGCGATACCCCTTCGGGCGTCGCCTTGGCTTCGTAGCCTTGGAACAGGGCGATGAACGTCACCGCGAAGCCGAATACGATGCTCTTGACGACGCCGTTGCCGACATCGCGCCAAACATCGACCCCGCCTTGCATCTGCGACCAGAACGCGCCGGCATCGACGCCAATCAGCAGCACGCCCACGACGTAACCGCCGAGCACCCCCACCGCGCTGAAAATTGCAGCCAGCAGCGGCATGGCGATGATCCCGGCCCACATGCGCGGCGCGAGCACGGTGGCGATCGGATCGACGGCCATCATCTCGAGCGCGGTCAACTGCTCGCCGGCTTTCATGAGGCCGATCTCGGCCGTCAGCGAGGTGCCGGCTCGTCCGGCGAACAGCAGCGCCGTCACGACGGGCCCCAATTCGCGCACGAGCGAGAGCGCGACGAGCAGCCCCAGCGCCTGCTCGGAGCCGTAGCGGTTCAGCGTGTAGTAGCCCTGCAGGCCGAGCACGAAGCCCACGAACAACCCCGACACCGCGATGATGATGAACGAGTAGTTGCCGACGAAGAAAATCTGCTTGATGACGAGCCCCGGCCGGCGCATTAGCCGCAAGCCTTCCAGCACGACGCGCAGGAGCAACCCCGCCGCGTAGCCTGTGCGAACGATGCGGCCTATCACCCAATGTCCGAGTGCGCTGATCATGCCCGCTCCCCCAAACCGAAATCCGTGGCGAGCGACGCCTGCGCGGGATAGTGGAAGCGGAATGGGCCGTCGGGGGCGCCGTCGATGAACTGCCGCACCGTGGGATCCGCGGATTCGCGCAGTTGCGCGGGTGTACCGTGGGCGAGCACCGTTCCGTTCGCGAGGAAATAGACGTAATCGGCGATCGCGAACGATTCAGGCACGTCGTGCGTCACGAGGATCGAGGTCGCGCCGAGCGCCTGATTCAGTGTCTTGATCAGGTTGGCCGTAATGCCCAGCGAGATCGGATCGAGGCCGGCGAACGGTTCGTCGTACATCATCAATTCGGGATCGAGCGCGATCGCACGCGCCAATGCCACGCGCCGCGCCATGCCACCGGAGATTTGCGAGGGCGCGAGATCGCGGGCGCCGCGCAGCCCGACTGCGTTCAATTTCATCAGCACGAGATCGCGAATTAGCGCTTCGGGCAGATCGGTGTGCTCGCGCAATGCGAAGGCCACATTCTCGAACACCGACATATCGGTAAAGAGAGCACCGAATTGGAACAACATCCCCATCTTGCGGCGCAGTGCGTACAAGCCTTCGCGTGTCTGCTTGCCGACATCGCGCCC
Organism: uncultured Burkholderia sp.; assembly: GCA_964425025.1. Taxonomy (GTDB): domain Bacteria; phylum Pseudomonadota; class Gammaproteobacteria; order Burkholderiales; family Burkholderiaceae; genus Trinickia. Next base: position 24,893 of record CAYRLJ010000044.1, read on the forward strand.
CTGGAACAACACTTCGCCGCGACGCGCGCGCTCGAGGCCGCCGATCAGACGCAGCACCGTCGTCTTGCCGCCGCCGGAACCGCCCATCACGGCCACGACCTGGCCGCGCTCGAAGCGCATGTTCAGATTCGACAGGACGAGGCGGTCTTCGCCGTAACCGAAGTCGACGTTGCGAAGTTCGAGAATGGGCTCAGAAGATGAAGGCGGCACGAAGCGGACTTCCATTTACAGGGAAGCGGAATTATAGGGCCTCAGCGATTACCCTGTGTTGACACGACCATATCCATGCGCGCAACACTGCGTTGCAGACCCCATCGCGCCCGATAGCCGTGGGCGTCGCGTTTATCCGATGAAAGCCTGCTGTAATCGTGCAATAGCCTGCGCCGGATCGGCGGCCGTGGTGATCGCGCTGACGAGCGCCACGCTGCCGATGCCTGTCGCGAGCACGTCCGGTAGCCGCGCAAGGTCGATGCCGCCGATGGCGACGAGCGGCACCTGGCCATTTAGCAGACGCACGTAACGCTCGAGCCTAGCGAGACCTTGCGGCGCCGTGGTGAGCGTCTTGGTGCCTGTCGGGAAGACCGCGCCGAACGCAAGGTAGCTCGGCCGAAAATGCAACGCCCGCAGCATTTCGTAGTAACCGTGCGTGGACAAGCCCAGCCGCAGCCCCGATTGGGCAATCGCGGCCAGATCCGCCGTTTCTACGTCTTCCTGCCCCAGATGCACACCGTATGCGCCTGCCTGCGCGGCCTCACGCCAGTAATCGTTGATAAACACGCGTGCATCGTAGCGGCGGCCAGCGGCCACGGCCTGCGCGATCTCGTCTTGCAGCCGCCCGGGCGCCGCATCTTTCACGCGCAGCTGGACCGTTTTCACGCCAAGCGCCAGCACGCGTTCGACCCATTGCGCGCTCGGCACGACCGGGTATAGCCCGAGCTGCGCCGGGCATGCCGGGAAAGGCTGCGCGGGTAGAGCCGGCAAGCCAGGGACGCTCGGAAAGTGCGACAAATCGATAGGCCACGCGTCGTCGCCGTGCGTTTCGTCGCCATCGCGCCAGGCCAGCGCGAGCACGAGCGCATCGTGCGGCTCGAAGCCGCAATCGAGAAACGCGGCCAGCGCGGCCAGCCAGTCCACGGCCGGTGCGCCGTCGAGGACGAAACGCTCGTTCGCCGGCGCCGTCAGCGCCGCCCCCGAGGGACCCGCTTCGATAAGCGTCGCGCCGGCCGCACGCCATGCGGCGGCCTGGGCCTGCTCGGCCTCGCGTCCGATCAGGACGATCAAATCGTCGGCGCCGGCCGTGTCGGGCGCGGTCAAGCAGATGCGCCACGGGCGGCTAGCGCACGGCCAATCGCCAAGCCGCGCGCGAATGCGCTCGGCCGCCTCAATGAGTTCGTCGGCGGGCGGCCAGAAAAAATCGCGATCGGACAGTTTCAGGGTTTCCATGCTCACTCCTAGCGCCACCGGGCGTTGGTCCGAACGCGCATCGCGTTCATTGCCGGTCTTGATGCCAGAACGGCATGCCGACGACGGGCGTACTAGCCTGCGCACTATCACGCTCGGCCATCGGACCGGCGACGTACGCATCGCGGCCCGCCTGCGCCGCCATCGCAAACGCGCGGGCCATCGCGGCCGGGTGCGTGGCCTGCGACACGGCTGTGTTGAGCAATACGCCGTCGAATCCCCACTCCATGACCTGGCATGCGTGCGAAGGCACGCCGAGCCCAGCGTCGACGATCAGCGGCACGTCGGGCAGCCGCTCGCGCAGCACGCGCAGGCCGTACGGATTGACGATGCCCTTGCCCGTACCGATCGGGGCGCCCCAAGGCATCAACGCCTCGCAGCCCGCATCCAAAAGCCGACGCCCGACGACAAGATCTTCGGTGCAGTAAGGCAGCACCTTGAAGCCGTCTTTGACGAGCCGCTCGGCCGCCTCGATCAGGCCGATCGGGTCGGGCTGCAGCGTGTAATCGTCGCCGATCAGCTCGAGCTTGATCCAATCGGTCTCGAATACCTCACGCGCCATATGGGCTGTCGTTACGGCTTCGGCCACGCTCTGGCAACCGGCCGTATTCGGCAGCAGCGGCACGCCGCGCGCCTTGAGCAAGTCGAAGAAGCCGGCTTCGGCCGTGCGCTCGTTCATCTGCCGGCGCAGCGCGACCGTCACCATCCCGGGCCGGCCGGCATCGATCGAATCGGCCAACGATTGCAACGAGGGATAACGCGACGTACCGAGCAGCACGCGGCTCGCGAAGGCGGTGCCGTACAGCGTCAGTGCGTCGGCGGCGAAGGAGACGGGTTCGGTGGCGGAGTTCATCGGATGTGTCCTGAGATGCTCGAATGCAAGAAAGCTCGAAAAGCCGACTCGCGGCGGCCGCGCGATCGGGCGAGCAAGGCAGCGGCCCGCTCCGATCGTACGCCCGGCTCGCGCGGGCGAGCGGCGCTTAACCGCCCGCCACGGGATGGACGACATCGATTTTGTCGCCCGCGTGCAAGGTGCGCGCCGCATGCTGGCCGCGCGCGACGAACTCGCCGTTCACGGCAACGGCGAACGGCGGACGTGCGCCGAATACCGATAACGCTTCGGCGAGCGTCGCTTGCTCGGGCAGCGACAGCACAGTTTGGTTGACTTGAATGTCCATGATCGGCGATACGCTTCGCGTTTAACTAAAACAAAAAACCTTAAAAACAAAAAACCAAAACTAACTCACGACGTCGGCGAGATCCTTTCGGGCCGTCCGCGCCAGCTTGAACCGGCGCCGCTATCCTCACGCTCCGACGGCCGGCGCCACGCCCGCTGGCGTCGTGGCGCAATGGAGCATCGCCGTCCAAGGCGACGCAGCGCGCAGCGCGCCGAAACCGTCGGCATCCTTCACTTGTCCCGTCAGCAGCGCGCTAGCCAGATCGGCCGCCGCCTTCGATACCTCGGGCGCAATCATGTAGCCATGACGGTACAACCCATTGACCGTCACCGATTGCGCGCCGTCCCATGTAATCGCGGGCAGATGATCGGGCAGCGTCGGGCGGCATTGCGTGTTCAATTCGAGGATGCGTGCCTCGCCGAAGCCCGGATGCACGGCGAACGCCGCGCTCAACAGTTCGAGGGCCGAGCGCACGCTCATGGGCGACATGTCCTCGCCTTCGATTTCCGTGGCGCCCACGACATAAACGTCGTTCTCTTTCGGAGCCAGATAAATCGGATAGCGCGGATGGAGCAACCGCACCGGACGCATAAGGCCGATGCCCGGCGCCTTCACGCGTGCCACTTCGCCGCGAATACCGCGCAGTGTCGGCAGTACGGGTTTCGCGCCGAGCCCGCGGCAATCGATCGTCACGCGGGCACGCGGCCGGGCAGCCTCGTCCACGGTTGTATTCCAATGGGTCGCGACGCCACGCTCGGCGAGTCCGGCAGCCAACGCGTGCAGTACCTGGCGGTTGTCGAGCTGCCCCTCGCGCGGCATGAGCCAACCCGTCGCGAAACGTCCGGCCAGCGCCGGTTCGGCCAAGGCGAGCGCTTGAGCGTCGACACGTTCGAGGCCGCCGTCGGCGAGCAGCGCGGCCGGCGCATTGGCGCGCACGCGGCGTTCGAACAACGAGGCCTCCGCGCGATCGCCGTGATGCCAGACGACGAGCGTGCCGTTGCGTTGAAAGAATACGGGCTCGGGCAATTGCCCAATGATGCGCGGCCATTCGTCGAGCGATGCCGCGCCGAGTGCGACGATGAGCGGTTCCGCAACGGCCGCCTCCGCGAGCGGTGCGAGCATCGCGGCCGCGACCCAAGCGGCGGAAGAAGAGCCTGCGGCGTCGCCGCGCTCGTAAAGCGCCACGCGGTGGCCCGCATCGGCGAGCCGCCAAGCGACGAGGCGGCCACAGAGGCCACCGCCGAGCACGGCGATATCGGGCTGTGCGCCCGTGGAAACGACTGAAGATTGAGCGGTCATCGGATCGATCCTTTCCGTACGGCGTTGCCAATTGCAACGCGCGTACATAAGGACGAAACCGGCCGGTGGGGCCGGCCGGGCAAACGGCGTGCGCAAAGCGGACGCGGCCCGGCGGGGAAGGACGGCCGGAAAACGGACGTCCCACGCAAAGCGTTCCCGAAACTTCCCGCGCCGGTATTATCCGGATCGGGTGCGAAGGGTCTCTCTCAGCCTCGCGCTAGTACGGCAAACCGCCGGACTCACCACCTGAAAACGCGCAAAGCACCCCTGTTTCGTCGACGGCCATTAGACCATAAAAGCGCGCGCCGCCGCAAACGGGAAGGCGAGCGGCGCATCGCAACGAACGTGCCCTTTTTTTATCGAACGAGCGCCGCGGATGGGCGTCCCACGCCTGTCTGGCACAATGTCCGAACAGAGGCACCCGGTCGCGCCCTTTAAAGGGCCCGGCACGTGGCCTGCTCCGCGGCGCGTGACACCAATGGACGATAGCCCATGCGCCGCTACCCATTAAGACTTGCTTAAGAGGCTCGCGCAACAATTCGCGGCAATAAGCACGATGTGCCATCAAGGGCACGCGTTGCTACCGCCCGGCAGCGCACCCCCAGTCGGAAACACCGCTTCAGCTCACGGAATAATTTATGACAGCGTCCCTTACCCCCGTCCCCGCGCGCGACGATTCGCCGTCCCCTTCCGTTTCCGCATCGGCCTGGGGGCTCATCAAGCCGTACTGGGTCTCGGAGGATTGGAAGGCCGCATGGGGCCTACTCGTGACGATCATTGCGATCAACCTGATCATCGTCGCGTTCAACGTCTGGTTCAACCAGTGGTCCGCGAAATTCAACAATGCGCTGGTGTCGAAAGACGTGCCGCAGTTTTGGCGTCAGCTCACGCTATTCGTCGTCGCGGCTTTTATCTTCATCACCCTCGCTGTCTATCGCGTCTACTTGAGGCAAATGCTCGAGTTCCGCTGGCGCCAGTGGCTGACGAACCGGTACCTGCGGGAATGGCTCGGCGAGCGCGCGTTTTACCGCATCGAGCGCGACCGGCTTGCCGACAACCCCGACCAGCGTATCAGCGACGATCTTCAATCCTTCGCGACGAACACGCTCGCACTCTCGCTCGGTCTGCTGTCGACCGTCGTCACCCTGTTCTCGTTCATCGCCATACTTTGGCAGATCGCCGGCCCGCTGACTTTCACGTTCTCGGGCTCGACGTGGACCATACCGGGCTACATGGTGTGGGTCGCCGCCATCTATGCGATCGGCGGCTCCTACGTCATTCACAAAGTGGCCCACCCGCTTGTGTCGATCACGTACCAGCAACAGCGCGTCGAGGCCGATTTCCGTTTCGGGCTGATCCGCCTGCGCGAAAACTCCGAGCAGATCGCGCTGTACGACGGCATGCGGACCGAAGAAGGCAACGCGCTCAATGTGTTCACGCGAATTCGCGACAACTGGTGGCGCGTCATGAAGTACACGCGGCGCTTGAATTTCGCATCGATCTTCTACGGCCAGGCCGCCATCATCTTTCCGACGCTGGTGGCCTCTCCCCGCTACTTCGCGGGGGCCTTCAGCTTTGGGACGTTGATGCAGATTTCGGATGCATTCGGCACCGTCAGCGGTTCGTTCTCCTGGTTCATCAATAATTATTCGTCTCTCGTCGAATGGCGGGCGACGGTCAATCGTCTACGCGAATTTAGCCGCGTCATCCACAGCACTCACCTGCGCGAATCGGTCTCGCCCGGCACCGAGCACGGCGGCATCAACCTGCACTACGTCGATTCCGACTCGCTCGCGACACGCGATCTGCAACTCGCCCTGCCCAACGGCACGCCGCTCGCCGCGATTCCCGGCATCATCGTCAAACCGGGCTCGCGCTGGCTCGTGCGCGGCCCGTCCGGCGCGGGCAAGAGCACGCTGCTGCGCGCGTTCGCCGGGCTCTGGCCGTTCGGCGACGGCGCCATCGACGCGCCGGTCGGCGCCCGCACGATGTTCGTGCCACAGCAAAGCTATTTGCCGATCGGCACGCTCAAGGCGGCACTCACCTATCCGTCGACGGCCGGCGAGTTCACCGATGAAGCGTGCGCCGAGGCCCTGCGCGCCTGCCGCCTCGAGGGCTACGTGGAGCGTCTTGCGGAGTCGGCACATTGGACGCGCGTGCTGTCTCCCGGCGAGCAGCAACGCATCGCCGCAGCACGCGTGGTGCTGCATAAGCCCGACTTTCTGTTCCTCGACGAGGCGACGAGCGCCCTCGACCCGGCCAATGAGGCGCACGTTTACCGCTTGCTCACCGAACGGTTGCCACGCACGGCGATCGTCAGCGTGGCTCACCGCGAATCGCTCGTTGCGGTGCACGAGCACGTGCTCGACATCGCGCGGGCGGACGAGCGCGCCGCCGCGTAGTGCGCCTGCGGCACCTCAAGCTACCGGCACAGCCACCGACGCGAGTGGGCGGTAACGCGCCCCATGCCGAGCGAGCGTGCTCGAATAGAGCGTCAACGTATCGAAACGGGGGACGACGCCAAGCGTTGCCTCTTCAGGCGGCAACGCGGCGCGCGGTGACACGCAGCCGACGCTGGCTTCCCGCGCGGGCCTCGCCGAGCGCGCGAAACGAGCCAGGGTGATGTGGGGGCGAAAGGGACGATGATCGTCGACAGGCAATCCGATCTCAGCAATGAGTTCGCGCACGCGAGCTTCCAGCGAGGCCAATCCCTCTCCGGCTGCGAACGGAACGACCACGAGCCGCGGATGCGCGGCACTCGGCCAGTACTCGCTACGCTCGGCACGTTGCGCCGACAGAGGCGCGATGACCGAACTCAATCGCCCCGCCAGCACCGCACCTTGCTCCGGTGCGATGCTACCGAGAAACGCGAGCGTCATATGTAATTGATCGACGACGACGCGCCGCGCGGCCGCGCCGACGGGCAACGCCGCCAGCGCATCGCGCGTGGCCGTGTCGGGCACGAGCGCGATGAAGCAGCGATGCCAATCGTCGTCGACGGCCTCGCGCGTGCTCATACGGTCAGCGCGGCAACTCCGAGCTGCCCATCAGATACGCATCGACGGCGCGCGCGCATTGGCGGCCTTCGCGAATCGCCCAGACGACAAGCGACTGCCCGCGCCGCATGTCGCCCGCGGCGAACACCTTGTCGACGGTCGTGTAGTAGGCGCGCTCACCTTCGGTCGAAGCCCGCACGTTGCCACGCGCATC
>CAYRLJ010000045.1:0-31492 GCA_964425025.1 uncultured Burkholderia sp.
GACTTCCTTGTTCTCCACGCGGCGGCGGATGTCGGCCTCCGCTTCGTCAGGCGTCGTGTAGCGGGTTTGAATATCGAACGCAGCTTCGTTGGCCCCACCGTGCTTCGGGCCACGCAGCGCACCGATCGCGCCCGTGATCGCGGAATACATGTCCGAACCCGTGCCGGCGATGACGCGGCCCGTAAACGTCGAAGCGTTGAACTCGTGCTCGGCATACAGGATCAACGACGTGTGCATCGCCTCGACCCACGACTTCGACGGCTCCTTTCCGTGCAGCAAATGAAGGAAGTGGCCGCCGATCGAATCGTCGTCGGTTTCCACTTCGATACGGCGGCCGTTGTGCGAGTAGTGATACCAGTAGAGCAGCATCGAACCGAGCGAGGCCATCAGGCGGTCGGCGATGTCGCGCGCGCCCGCCACGTTGTGGCCGTCCTTCTCGGGCAGTACGGTGCCGAGAACGGAAACGGCCGTGCGCATCACGTCCATCGGGTGCGCCGACGCCGGCACCCACTCGAGGGCAGCCTTTAGGTTCGCGGGCAAGCCGCGCAGCGCCTTGAGTTTCTTTTTATAGGCGGTCAGTTCGGCGGCCGTCGGCAGCTTTTCGTGGACGAGCAGGTAGGCGATTTCCTCGAACTCGCACGTGGTGGCAACGTCGAGGATGTCGTAGCCTCGGTAGTGCAAGTCATTGCCCGTGCGGCCCACCGTGCAAAGTGCCGTGTTGCCGGCCGTCACGCCCGAAAGCGCGACCGATTTCTTCGGCTTGAACGTGCCGGTGGCCGGCGCTTCCTTCACTGCTTCAGTCATGGTGTTGTCTCCAGCTTCGTAAGTCGACGATTACTTATTGGCGGCGAACAGCGCGTCGAGCTTGTCCTCGTACGCGTGATAGCCGAGATAGCGATAAAGATCGGCGCGCGTCTGCATCGTCGGCACGGCGGCTTTTTGTGTGCCGTCGCGGCGCACCGTTTCGTAGAAGTTCAGGGCCGCCGCGTTCATGGCCCGGTATGCGCCGCAGCAGTAGAGCGCGATGTCGACGTTAGCCGTTTTCAGCTCGTCGATCGTGAACAGCGGCGTCGATCCGAATTCGGTGAGGTTCGCGAGGATCGGCACCTTCACAGCCGCCTTGAACTTGCGGTAATCGTCGAGGGTGCGCATCGCTTCGGGGAAGATCATATCCGCGCCGGCTTCGACATAAGCGACAGCACGATCGATGGCGGCGTCGAGGCCTTCTGCCGCCGCGGCATCGGTGCGCGCCATGATCACGAACGAGTCGTCCGTGCGCGCATCGACAGCCGCTTTCACGCGATCGACCATTTCTTCTTTCGGCACGCACTCTTTGCCGGGGCGATGTCCGCAGCGCTTCTGTCCCACTTGATCTTCGAGGTGCACGGCGGCCACGCCGGCTTTGATGAACGAGCGGATCGTGCGCGCGATGTTGAAGGCGCCGCCCCAGCCGGTGTCGATGTCGACGAGCAGCGGTAGCGGGCACGCATCGGTAATGCGACGCGCGTCGATCAGCACGTCTTCCATCGTGCTGATGCCGAGATCGGGAATGCCGAGCGAGTTCGCGGCCACACCGCCGCCCGATAGATAGACGGCCTTGAAGCCGGTGGCCTCGGCCATCTTCGCCGCATAGGCGGTGATGGCGCCCACGACTTGCAGCGGCTGTTCGTTTGCCACGGCCGCGCGGAATGCCGCGCCTGCACGCATGGGTTGCTGTTGATCGAATTGCACGTTAGCTCCCAAAAAAGGTGAACGCATAGAGCAAGATGCGGGCCATGCGGCTATATCTCGCGTAACTACTTGATTTCATGAGGACGCGCGATAGTCGCTTCGTCCCTCTGATTGCATAAGTGAAATTGGGTGTTTCACAAGGGAAACCCGTCGAGCATAATAGCGCGTGCGCTTTCCAACGACCGGGTTTTGCTCCGTGAGCCGTCTTCCTTCCGATCTTTCATTCGATATTGCCCAACGCCCGCGCATCTGGGCCTTTGGTATCAGCCGGTTTCGCGATCTCTTGTTCGAGCTCGCGGGCGAATACGACGAGCGCGCCGATTTGCGCGTGATCGCACGCGCTTATGACGACGCGGTGCAAGAAGTCGAGACGGCCGGGCCAAGGCGTCCGGATGTCATCGTTGCGGGCGGATCCAACGCCGCGTATCTAAAGACTCGGTTGTCGGTGCCGGTCGTGCAGATCAACCCGACGGGCTTCGATGTCATGCAGTCGCTCGCTCGCGCGCGACTGCAGGGCGAGCGGCAAGTGGCGCTCGTCATGCCGGGCGATACGCCGCCCGAGGTGCGCGATTTCGTGTCCGCTTACGGGCTCGATGTCGTCTTCGCATCATATCGCTCGGCCGAGGATGCCGACACCTGCGTGCGCGCACTGCGTGAACGTGGGGTTGGCGCGATTGTCGGGCCAGGCCTCATCGCTGACTTGGCGGCCGCAGCGGGCATCGATACGGTGTTCCTCTATTCGCATGCGTCGGTACGCCGCGGCTTCGAGACGGCCTTGGACTTGGCTCAGGCCACGCGCGCGGAAGCGAAACGTCGCCGGCACATCGATAATTTGCTCCAGCATCTGCGTGACGGCGTAGTCGCGCTGAACGCGGACGGCCGTGTCGAGGCGATCAACCGCCGGCTTGCCGACGCACTCGGCATCGATGTGCCTCACGCTATCGGACGGCCGCTCGCGGAGCTGGTGCCCGACCTTGCTCGTGCGCTGCCCGATGCCGACGGCGATGTGCTCGCTTCGATTCGCGGCGTCAGCTACCTCGTGCATCGCGGGCCGCTCGCCGGTGATAGCGGGGAAGATGGCGCGGTGTTGACATTCCAAGAATCGCGTGCGGTGGAGCGGTTGGATCGAACGTTGCGATCCAAGCAATTGACGCATCAATTTCTCGCGCGATATCGGCTTGATGACTTGGTTGGCGAAAGTGCATCGATGCAGCGCGTGAAAACGCTTGCGAAGCGTTACGCAAAATCCGATGCGACGGTGCTCGTGCTCGGCGAGAGCGGCACCGGCAAAGAGATGGTGGCGCAAAGCATTCATCGGCTCAGCGCGCGGCGCGAGTTTCCGTTCGTCGCGATCAATTGCGGTGCGTTTCCCGAAGCGCTGCTCGAGAGCGAGCTGTTCGGCTATGAAGAGGGTGCGTTCACCGGGGCGCGCAAAGGCGGCAAGGCGGGACTGATCGAGGCGGCTCACCGCGGCACGCTGTTTCTCGACGAGATCGGCGAAATGCCGCTGCCGTTACAAAGTCGCCTATTGCGCGTGTTGCAAGAGCGCGAGGTCGTGCGACTCGGTTCGACGGAGCCGACGCGCGTCGATATCCGCGTCATCGCAGCGACCCATGGCGCACTGACCGAGCGCATCGCGGGCGGGACTTTTCGGGCCGACCTCTACTATCGCTTGAACATTTTGAGCATGGCGTTGCCGCCGCTGCGCGAGCGCGCCGACGACATGATGCCGCTCGCCGTGGCGCTGTTCATGCAGGCTGTGCGGCGCGAGCCGCGTCTGATCGCACGCATTCGCAGCACCGAGGCTGCGGCAAGTGTGCTCGCCGGCGTCGAAAACGCGTTGTGCGGCTATGTGTGGCCGGGCAACGTGCGCGAGTTGCAGAATGTCATTGAGCGGATCGTCGTTGAACTGGCCGATGTCGATGCCGACGCGTTGCACGGTGGCGTCGTGCTGCTCGATGCACAGACGATGCGCACGATCGCGCCCGAGTTGTTCGCGGGCAATATGGAGGGGCGAAGCGGTCACGCTGATGCCAAAACGCTGCGCGAGCGCAGCAGGCATGTCGAGGCCGATCAGATTCGTGCGGCGCTGGCGGCGTGCAATGGCGATCGGGATGCGGCCTGTCGAGCATTGGGCATCAGCAAAACGACGTTATGGCGCAAGCTCAATGCAGTGCGATGAGGTTGGGGCGCGTCGCGCGGGCGTCGAACCACGCGCCGAGCTGCGATCGTTCGGTTTCGGTCATTGCGGTCGCGTTGCTCGGCGGCATCGCGCGGGTCAGGACGGCCATTCGCTCAATGTCGGCGGCACGTTTGACGATGTCGCTATCCGACTGAAGCACCACGCCTTTCGGCGGCACGTCGATGCCGGGCCACACCGGATTGGAGCTATGGCACATGACGCAACGCTCGGTGATGATCGGCTTGATGTCGGCCAATTGAACGGCGGGGGATGAGGTTGCCGATGTTGCCGCTACCGTGAATGAGGGCGCGACTCGGCTGCCGATCGCGCTGAGGCCAACGATGCACGCGAACAGCGCTGCCGATGCGAACCAAGGCCACGCAAGCTTGCGGTGCGTCCGGTGCAACGTCAGGAAGGCGTGCCTAATGGCCGCGCTGATCAGAACGACAAGCGATACGATTAGCCACGAGTAACGGGTGGCATAGATCAGCGGAAAATGTCCACCGACCATGGCGAACACGACGGCTAAGGCGAGATAGGTGGAATGAAGCGAGCGCTGATGGAACCGGCGATAGAGTTCCGGGCCGATGCGTTGTCCGGCCGGTATGCCCGCGATGACCCTTCTCAGTTGGGGAAGAATGAAAAGGACGACGTTGCCGAGCATGATCGTGCCGAGCGTCGCGCCGAGTTGCATGAGCACGCCGCGCGCGGAGAAAACGATGTGGAAGCCGTATGCGAAGGCGACGAACAGCAAATAGCACGCGCAGCCGAGCACGATGGCGTTGCGGGCGAGCGCCGAGCGGCATAGCAAGTCGTATGAGATCCATGCCCCGGCCAGTCCGCCCATCGACAATGCGATGGCGGCCCACTGCGGCATATCGAATACAGTCGGGTCGATCAAGAGCAACGGTGCGCGCAAATAATAGACTAAAACGAACAACGTAAAGCCAGAAATCCAAGCGATGTAGGCGGTCCACCGATATTGGATCACGTCGACCATCGGCGGAATGAAATTCGGCGGAGTCAAATATTTCGAGACGTGAAAAATCGCGAAGCCGCGTATCTCCCACATATCGGATTCAGCGCCCGGAGGTGTGCTTGTGCGTTGCTGGAACCGTTGCTCGAGGGACGAGAAATAGAGCGATGCCCCGAGCCAGCCGATCGCCGTCAGCACATGCAATACGCGCACGAAGGTGGCAGCCCATTCGATTAAGTAAGCGTGCAATGCCGTGTCCCCCTGGAAATTGACGATTGTTGTTCTCGTGGTTTTAGCAGATCGAGGCGGCGCAGGTAATGGCGCGGCGGATGGGCTGTTGGCACTGCGCTCACTATTTGGCGTTCGGCATCCGGCGGAAGAAACCCTTCAAATCCTACCCATCGATGAAGGTGGTGGCCCGACAGAGACTGCGATCTTCCGCGCTGAGGTAGCATGCCGAGATTGCTCCTTCGTTCCCCTATGCATGAAGACGTTCCTTCTCTACGTTACGACGGCGATCGCCGAAATCGTCGGCTGCTATCTGCCATACCTCTGGCTCAAGGAAGGTAAAAGCGCGTTCCTTCTTATCCCCGCGGCGCTTTCTCTCGCACTGTTCGCGTGGTTGCTTACGCTGCATCCCGCGGCGGCGGGGCGCGTGTATGCCGCATATGGCGGCGTTTATGTTTCGGTCGCGCTTGTTTGGTTATGGTGGGGACAGGGTATTGCGCTCACGCGATGGGATCTCGCCGGCGTTGCACTCGCGTTGATCGGCATGGCGCTCATCGCCTTCCAGCCCAGGTAGGTGTCGTACCTCCCTTCATCTGCCTTTGCCGCCCTTTGCCTCGCTTTGCCGCCTAGAAAAAATCCCAATCAATGGTGAGTTTCAGGTTTGCGCAAGCGCCGCAGCATTGAGTGCTCCTCGTTTGTGCTAGCTTGAAATCGCAAGTCGTGCCCCCATCATCTTGCGACTCAAGAACGAGGTGTCAATATGAAATCAAATCGTAAGCATGTTCTTCTACTTTCCGCAGTAGTTGCGCTCGCAACGACCGGGACCGCGAATGCCGCGGGCTGTCTGAAAGGCGCGCTCGTCGGCGGCGTTGCCGGCCATTATGCGGGGCATCACGCGCTTGCCGGTGCGGCGGGCGGATGCCTCGTCGGGCACGAATTGGCGAAAAAGCAGGCACGGGAGAAGAGGGAAGCGAAGCTTCGGGCGGAGCAAGCACAAGCGGCGCAGGTGCAGTGAAGTCTTGCGCGGCCACGCAATGCCTCATTGACGGCAGCCCGCAAATGACGGTACATAGTGCGAGCTGGGCTCGCACTACCGCCCTCACCCCCGGCTAGGAATCTCCAGCCCCCGCGTCACGGCCGGCCGCGCGAGGAACACATCGAGCGCGCGCTTGACGTGCGGGAAATCGGAGAAGCCGACGAGTTCCGCCGCTTCATAAAAACCAATGAGATTGCGAATCCAGGGGAATGTCGCGATGTCCGCGATCGTGTAGTCATCGCCCATGATCCACTGCCGTTCGCACAGCCGTTCGTTCAGAACGCCCAGAAGCCTGCGCGCTTCGGCCACGTAGCGATCGCGTGGCCGCTTGTCTTCATAGTCCTTGCCCGCGAACTTATTGAAGAAGCCTACTTGGCCGAACATCGGGCCGATTCCGCCCATCTGGAACATCAGCCATTGAATCGCTTCATAGCGGCCCGCTTCGTCGAGCGGCATCAGTTGGCGGCTTTTATCCGCCAAGTAAATCAAAATCGCGCCCGATTCGAACAGCGCGAGCGGCTTCCCGTCCGGCCCGTTGGGATCGATGATCGCCGGAATCTTATTGTTCGGATTTAACGAGCGAAACTCGGGCGACATCTGATCGTTCGTGTCGAAGCGCACGAGATGCGGCTCGTAAGCAAGCTCCGTTTCCTCGAGCATGATCGACACTTTCACGCCATTCGGCGTGGGCAGCGAATACAACTGGATGCGATCGGGGTGCTGCGCTGGCCATTTGCCTGTGATGGGGAAGCTGGAAAGGGCGTTCATGCGTTGTCCTCGGAAATGGGAGACGACCGGCGGCGGTGAATATACCAGGTCGTCGGCGTCGACGTAGCGCTTACATAGCGGCAAGCACCCGTCCCGGGCGTCGTCGCTTCACGCGCAATGTCCCGATCTTCCGAGCGGATGAAGCTCGATCACGCGTCGCTTCATCCGCGCACCCCAGCCGCTACGTGTGTGGCCACGGCAGCCGGCAGGGCGCCAACGTATGCAAAGTTATTTGCGTCGGCCGGCGCTGTCGGCATCAGCATAAGCGCCGCCATCACGAGCAGCGGCGGCCCACCGTGCCGAAGCGGTCGGCCGGTTTTCGCGTGCGGCCGCATCCCGGGCCGCGCAGGTGGTGCGTGCGGCTGTGCCGGTAGTGCCTCGGCCTGGCCGGGCCTCCGACGGCTGTTGTCCATCACTTCCCCTCTTCGAATATCCGATGCTTCGTGCAACGTCTGTGCGGCGACCGGCACGCGCCGACCGGAGCCTGCCGACTGACGTACTATCTCGGCGTCCGGGCGCATTGTGATAATGAGCCGCCAGGGCCAGCCTTTGACGAAGAGGCAAATTCGTTTGATGCGGGGAAAAACTTTTAGAATGCAGCGTGCGATTTGTCCGAATCCCTCATGTTGAATAGTCGCTCCATCCTGACGGACGCGCATGTCCTGGTCGTCGACGACCAGCCCGATGAATTGCGCCTGTTGATCGACATCCTGCGCGGTGCCGGTTGCCGGATTAGCATTGCTTTCGACGGGGCACAGGCCTATCAGCGGGCAGTGGCAATTTCGCCCGACCTGATATTGATGGATGTCCGAATGCCGCGTATGGATGGATTCGCGGCGTGCCGGCTGCTTGCCGAAACGCCCAGCACCCGTGCGATTCCGATCATCTTTCTGACCGTGGCCGACGCCCTGGACGATCGTCTCGAGGGGCTGGACATCGGCGGGGTCGACTACGTCAGCAAGCCGTTTGAAGCCGCTGAGGTGCTGGCACGAATCCGTGTTCACCTCGCGCGCTCGGATCGCCATCGGCATGCGCAAATCGCTCAGCCCATATCGGGGATCAGCGGCGAAAACGTTGTCGTGCGGGCAGCGATACGACATCTCTCCGAGCGACTCAATGCTCCGCCTACAGTCGAGCAGCTTGCCCGCGTCGTCGGCA
Organism: uncultured Burkholderia sp.; assembly: GCA_964425025.1. GTDB lineage: Bacteria > Pseudomonadota > Gammaproteobacteria > Burkholderiales > Burkholderiaceae > Trinickia. Next base: position 8,080 of record CAYRLJ010000045.1, read on the forward strand.
CGAATGAAAAGCGCCTGTCGCGTGCGTTTCGTGAAAATTTGGGGCAGACGGTATTCGAATACATTCGTAAGGAACGCTTGCGGCTCGCCCGGCGTTTGCTCGCCAGTACGCAATTGAGCATGGCGGACATCGCCGAAGAAATCGGCTTTTCGAGCGCGGCGAATTTCGCCACGGCGTTTCGAGAGCGATTCGGTATTACACCGTCCGTCTTTCGCGAGCAGCGGCATGCGAGGGGCTCAGCCGAGACCGATGCCGATACTGATACGGAAGGGCCAAGCTTTGATCCGACGTAGCGGTGCAATGCCGGTGATCGCGCGGCTGCTGCTCTTCTCGTGCCTGATTGGATGGGCCGCGAGCGCGTCCGCCATGCGCATCGACACAGGCGCGCAACCGGCCGAGCCCGTTCCGACGCTCGAGCACATCCAAGTCTTCGAAGACGCTTCGAACAGCCTCCGGTTCGACGACATACTCGCATTGCCGGTGGCCCATGCGGGCGGCTTCGTGGCGGTTCGAGGCAATGGCGTGAAGCCGGGTTTCTCGAGATCGGCGTGGTGGCTGCGCGCGGTAGTGCGTAACCGCGGCGCGGCGGAAACGTCGCTTGTCCTCGCCTTGCCGGAACCGCGGCTGGAGTACGTGGATTTCTATGTCGAAAGAGATGGCCGTTGGACACATGACAGCATCGATTCCACCCCGGACTCCGTATCGCATTCGCCGTTGCACCGATACCCGCTATTGCGATTGACGCTGAACCCCGGCGAGCAAGCTTCCATCTTGATCCGCGAAGCCGGCGATATCGGGCTCGCGCTGGAGCCCAAGCTATATGCATCGGCGGCCTACGAAGCATTGGAAGAGCGCGCCGCGCTTTGGGGTGGCGGCTTGATCGGCGGCATCCTGGCACTCGGTTGGTGCGCGCTGCTTATTGCCTATTTCTCCCGGAGCACGTCGTTTTTTGCGCTCGCGGCGCTTTGCTTGACGACTGCCTTGTACGAAGCCGCCATTCGCGGCTATACGAAACTCTATCTATGGCCGCATGCCGTGCAATGGAGCGCACGCAGCATCCCGGTGTTCGGGTGCATCAGCGTGATGCTGTTTCTCGTATTCATCCTGCGCATTGCCGACGGCGAAGAAACGAATCTGCCGGCCCGCCGCATCCTATTCGGTTTTGCTGTCTTGGAGGGCGTCGCGGCCGCGGGCGCTGCACTCGCGGACCTGTATTTCTTCGACCAATTCAGCATCTACATCAACGTCGTACTTGGCACCGTCGAAATGGCTATCGCCGCCGTGCTTTCGCGGCAGGCGACGCCTACCGCGCGGCTCATGCTCGTCACGGTCGGTTTCGGCGTGTTCAACTTCGGGTTGCATACGGTTGAAGCGCTCGGCCTTTTAACTCCAGGGCTGGCTTGGCTCAATTCGGATATCAATCCGAATCCAATCATTGCCGTCACCGGGCTTGCCACCCACCTCGTCGTGCTCGCGGCATGGATCGATCATGTCGGCTGGCAGCGGCAAGAGGCCCGCAAAGAACTAGGCGAGCAGCAAAGAAGCGAGCAACAGCGTTTGCGGGACGAGGTCGCGCGGCGCACGCTTGCGCTGAACGATGCGCTGCTCGATGCTGAGGAAAAGAACCGGCAGAAGGTTGAAACGCTTGGCTATGTCAGCCACGATCTGCGTGCGCCGCTGGCGACGATTTCAAGCTACATCAAACTGTTGCAGGACGAAGCCGATTCGAGGCACGCGTCGCTGATTCAGGCGATCGAGCGTAGCGTGAACTATCAGCTCAGTCTGATCGACGAACTGGTCGGGTATGCAAAGAGCGAGCTGCGGCCTTTGGATCTATCGCCGTCGGTGACAGAGCTGCCCGCGCTGCTGAACGATATCGCCGAATACTCGATCGCGCTCTGTGAGCAATTGAATAACCGGTTCTTCTATCAGGCGCTGACTCCGTTGCCGCGTCAGTTGACGATCGATGGCCGGCGGCTGCAGCAAGTACTGCTCAACCTTCTATCGAACGCGTCGAAATTCACGCGCGACGGCATCGTCATGCTGACCGTGCGAGCGCGCGAGCATGACGGGCAATGGCATTTGGGCTTCGAAGTCGCCGATACCGGAATCGGCATTGCAATCGAACGTCAGTCGAACGTCTCGTCCGTTCTTCAGCAGATGCAGTCGATAAACGGTGCGACGGGCCTCGGTCTATTCATCGCCCAGCGTATCGTGGCTACGATGGGCGGCGAGTTGCGCGTGTCGAGCGCGCTAGAACAAGGCAGCTCGTTTTCGTTCGAGATCGTCGCGCTTGCCGCGCGAACTTCCGACACCTGCGGATTCGGCAGAGTGCCCTATTCGTCGTTGGGATCGGGCGATAATCCCGGGCGGGGCAGACATCGACGCAGGCGCGGCTTGTTTGCGCCGCCCGAGCATGATCGCCGTGAATTGGCTGGCCTCGCGAGGGATGGGCGCATGACCGATATCGAACGATGGATTGACGGCATGAGCCACCTTGAACCGGACTACACGGCGTTTTTGGCCGAGTTGCGTCGTTGCCTCGATGCGCTGGATTTCGCCGGCATCGAGGCGCTAGCCCAGATCGGTGCGCCCACGTCGTCACACCGGGCCATGTTATGACGTCGCTTCTTCGATTTGTGCAATAGCGATTCGTGTGGCTTTGCGCACGTCGGGGTCGCCGTCTTGGGATGCCACTTGCAACGCGGGCAGCGTGGCACGCACGCCCAATTCACCGAGCGCGAGCGCCGCTTCCTTGCGCAAATTGCTGATCGGATGCCGCAACAGAGCTGAGATGGGTTCTGCGGCATCCGTGTAACGCAGTTGGCCCAGTGCGCGGACCGCACGTAGGCGAACTTGCCAGTAGGGATCGTCGAGCGCGGCGACGAGCGGCTCGCCAGATCGGCCCGCACGCAGTTTGCCCAGCGTGGCGGCGGCTTGTTCTCGCACTTGCCATGCTTCGTCGGACAGTGCCGTCAATAGGGCGGCGATCACGACGTCGTCGGCAGCGCAGGCGAAGCCGAGTGCGCTGCTCGATGCGCGTCGCACTTCCGAGTCAGGATCGGACCCGGATAGGGACGCGAGCGATGGCAGCGCGCGCGTGTCCTTCAACCAGCCCAGGACGGCGATCGCTTCCAACCGCACGGCCGCCACGTCGTCGCTCAACGCGTGGCTTGCAACGGCGAATGCATCGGGGCAGCGCAATTCGCGCAAGCCGCGTAACGCCGCTTGGCGAGCGAACGGCTCGGGGCGCTCAGCCCATGGAATCAGAACGTGTGCCGATCGCGGATGTTTCAGCTCGGATAGGCTCTGTCCCGCGGCTTCGCGCACGCGTTCATCGACGTCGATCAGCGCTTCGCATAGCGCCTGCACGACATCCTCTTGCTCCCACTCGGCAAGAACTTGGGCGGCTTGCTCACGCACGGCCGGCGAGGCGTCGTTGCGTAATGCCGAGATGAATGACGGCACGTGCTCGGTCTCCGCGAGATCGGCCAGCTCCAAGATCGCGACACGTCGTACGTTGGGATCGACATCGGCTAGGCGATCGGGGGCACCATCAGGCTCGGGCGGCTTGAAAGTCACAAGCGAAACGGTCATGGTCGGTCCATTTATAGAAAGGGCGGCGATCGGTTATCGGGCAGCGGCCTCATTGCGCGTCGCGTAGCAGCGTAAGGCAGCGCCGCTTCAGCTCGATGAAGGCGGTGTCCAGTGCGCTCTCGTCGGTGCGCGGGCGCGGGAAAGGGACGTCGATGTCAGCGACGATGCGTGCGGGCTGCCTCGATAGCATGACGATTCGCTGCCCGAGAAAGAGCGCTTCTTCGATGTCGTGCGTCACAAAGATCACGGTCGTGCCAACCTTCGACCAAACGTCGAGCAACAGTGCTTGCATCTTCTTGCGCGTCTGCGCATCAAGCGCGGCGAAGGGCTCATCCATCAGCAGAACACGCGGCCTGTTGATGAGCACGCGCGCAATCTCCACGCGCTGCTGCATACCGCCCGACAATTGCGACGGGTAGTGCGATTCGTATCCGGCGAGTCCGACGAGATCGAGAAGTTCGCTCGCCGCCCGGCGGCGCGCGGTGGCGCCGATGCCTTGCACCTTGAGTCCGTATGCAACGTTATCGACGATACGCTTCCAAGGGAACAGCGTGTGCTGTTGAAAGACGAGGCCGCGATCGGGATGCGGTCGCTCGACGCGCACGCCGTCGATTCGAACATGGCCGTGCGATGCGGCGAGGTGTCCGGCGATGGCGGCGAGCAAGGTCGACTTGCCACAGCCGGACGGCCCTAGCACGCAAACGAACTGACCTGCGTCGATATCGAGATCGAGGCCGTCGAGCGCGGTGACGCGCGCATGCGGCGGCCCGACGTCGACGGTGAGCCCACGCAGGCCAACGTGCGCGGCGGCAGACGCAATGGCCGATTCGATAAGCTGCGTGGCGCTCATCGTTTTCCTCCGTGCAGTCGATACCAAGGTGTCAATGCGAGGCCGATGCGTCTTACAAGCAAGCTGCTGCCCATCCCGAGCGCGCCGATCAGTGCCATGCCGACGACGATGTCCGCGTAATTTTGCAATGTGTAGGACTCCCAAGTGAAATAGCCGATGCCGTACTGGCCCGCGATCATCTCCGCTGTGATGAGGCAGAACCATGCCGTGCCCATGCCGATCGATAAGCCGGTGAATATCGCGGGCGCCGCGCCGGGAACGATGACGTCGGCATAAATCGCGAGCGGCCCGGTGCCTAGGCCGCGCGCCGCAGCGACAAGACGTGGATCGACTGCCTCGACGCCGTGGACGGTATTGAGCAGAATCGGGAACAACGCGCCGATGAACGTGATGAAGATCATGCTCAATTCGGACGACGGGAACATGAGGATCGCGATGGGAATCCAGGCGACGGCCGGAATGGGCCGTAACGCTTCGAGCGGCGGCAGGATCGTGTCTTCGAGTAGGCGATGGCGGCCGATCGCGAGGCCGAGCACTACGCCCGCCACCGCCGCTGCGCCAAAACCGCTCAATACGCGAAAGAGGCTGGCGACGAGATGCATCGGCAGCTTCGGTGAATGCAATTGCACGGAGAACGCCTGCATGACGTCGAAGGGCGCAGGTACGTTTGCGAACGTGACGACGCCCAGCGATAGCCGTAGATGGACAGCGAGCTGCCATGCACCGAGGCAGGTGGCGATCGATGCGACCTGAAGCAAGCGTCGCCGGATCGCGGCGGCGCTGCGGCTGTGGATCGTCGCAGCGCGCTTTGGCGTTTCGCCCGCACGGGTTTCGGCGAGATCGAAGATTGCGGCCATGCTTGAACAAGCTCCCGATTGAGTTGCGTGATCGTCGGCGCAGCGCTTCAGCGCGCGGCGACGGCCTGCGTTGAAGCGCCGGAGACGGCCGCGTAATCGAGGACCTTGCCCGATACGTGTTGTGCGTAGGCATCGGCGCCGGAGCGAACTAGGAACGCAACGACAACGCCATGTTCGTCCTTGACGTACCACGCTTGGGTTGCGAAAAGCTTCAGACCGTTGCCGTGGTCGTGAACGAACACGGCGCGCACTGTCGTATCGCCGTGCTGCAGCTTGCCGAGCGTGGTAAAGGCTTCGGCCGGATTCGCGTAGTTGCGCACGTGAGCTTCATTCGATAGCCACACTTGTGCCACATCGTTGAAATCGCCCGCAGGAATGGGTTGGTGCGTAACGGCATCGTTTGCCGTTACAGGCGACTTCGCATAGTTCTTAAGCGCCGCGTCGTAGTCGAGTCCCGATTCCTTGAAGGCTTCGCGGATGTAGCGATCGTCGATAAACGTATTCGCGTCGAGCTTGACGTCGGTTTTCTTCAACAGTTTCAACGTATCGATTGCCGTGGCAAGCGCGCGGCGATACTCAGGCTTCCAGGTCAAATCGCGCGTTTGAATGCCGAGCGGCCCGTGATAGAGATAATCCACGGGCGCTTCAATGCCGGCCACCTTCTGGATCAGCAGACTGTACTTCTCCGGGTCCTCGGTCATGAGGCGGTTGGCCTCGATGGCCGCACGCAGATAGGCGACGACGATTTCGGGGTGCTTTTGCGCGTACGCGGCATCGACGAGCGCGCCATGAAACGTCGGCGTATGGCTTTGCGAGCCGTCGTAGATCTTGCGGGCGATACCGCGATAGGGGAATAAGTCGGCGAATGGCACGAAGTCCGCGTGCGCGTCGATCTTATTCGCCTTCAGCGCGCTGCCCGCCACCTCCGGTGCTTGCGTGACGATGTTGACATCGGTATCGGGGTTCCAGCCTTGCGCTTTAATTGCACGCAACAGCATGCCGTGTGACGTCGATGCGAACGGAACCGAAATCGTCTTTCCTTTTAGATCGGCGATCGAGTGCACGGGGGAATGGATTGGCACGACGATGCCGTTGCCGCTGCCATCGATACTCCCGGACAGCACGGAGATGAAGAGGCTTTTTTTACCGGCCTTCTGGAACGCCGCGCCGTTCAACGATCCTGGAAAATCGGCCATCGCGCCGAAGTCGAGCCTGCCTGCGACCATCTCGTTGGTCATCGGCGCGCCGGACGTGAAATCCTTCCATTGGACGTCATACTGAACGTCTTTGTATTTGCCCGTATGAGGCAAGTACTTGTCGAGTAGATGCAACTCGCGGATCAGCAAGCCGCCCGTTACGCAGTTGATTGTCGTATCTTGCGTACCGATGGCGACGCGGATCGTTTCCGCCTGCGAAACGGTGGCAGCAGTGCCGAGCAGCGCCGCGGCGAGCAACCGAAAAAATCTCTGTCTGTTATTCATGGGTGTCGACGTAAATAGACGCAGACCGCGGCGCGGGCGAGCCTCTTTCCGCTTCAGCGCAAGAGGTACGGAATAGCGACCTTGATGGCGCCGGTTGGGCAGTCGCGTTCGCAAGGCAAGCAATACCAGCACTCGTCGTACTTCATGTACGCCTTGCCCTTCGAATAGTCGATGGCGAGCAAGTCGAGCGGGCAGGCATCGATGCAGACGGTGCAGCCCTTATCGGCGATGCAGCGCGACTCGTCGACGGTTACCGGCGCGCTGCTACGTTGGAAAATGTCGTGCGGTGTAAAAGTCATGGACGTGCTCATTTTTGTTCAATGCTCCGCCGGTAACGCTTCGCGCTGGCCGATACGCAACGCGCCGTACGCACCGCGTTCCTCATTGCCGAGCGGCACGATATACGGCTCGATCGCGCGTTTCGCGTGAGCCATGTTGCCTTTGCCGTCTTTGTAAAGATGCGTGTGGCAGAACCAATCGGCGTCGTTGCGCTGTGGGTAGTCGACACGATGGTGATAGAGGCCCCAGCGGCTTTCCGTGCGAAACAGCGATGCGCGAGCGGCCATCTCGGCGCAGTCGCGAATGACGGCGACTTCCGCTGCGCGCATCAGTTCATGCGGATCGTTTGCCTTGATTGACTCGATATCTTCCTGGATTTCGGCGAAGCGTTGCAGGGCGATCGTCATCTTGCGCGTGACCTTCGGCGGCTGCAGATAGTCATTGACGAACCGTCTGAGCTTGTATTCCACCTGAGCGGGCGCTAGCCCGTTGCTCTGTGTCAGCGGTGCAAGTACGCGCGTTCGCTCGGCATCAGCCTGCTCAAAGTCGACCGGCGAATGCTCGCGACCAGCGACGTATTGCGCCGCGTGTTTCCCCGCGAACCATCCATAAGTGAACGCACCGAGCATATAGTTGTGCGGCACGGCGGCCATATCCCCGGCCGCATAAAGGCCTGGCACGGACGTTCGCGCGTTTTCATCGACATAGACGCCCGACGCACTGTGGCCACTGCAAAACCCGATTTCGGAGATGTGCATTTCGACCATCTGCTTGCGATAGTCGGTCCCGCGCCCCTCGTGGAAGCGGCCTCGGCTAGGGCGCTCGTTCGTATGCAAGATCTGTTCGATCGTCTGAATCGTTTCGTCGGCGAGATGATCGAGCTTTAGGAAGACGGGGCCGTTGCCGCTTTGGAGTTCCTGATAGAACTCCCACATCATCTGACCGCTCCAGTAATCGCATTCGATGAAGCGTTCGCCTTTGCCGTTCGCCGTGAATCCACCGAGCGGGCCTGTCACATAGGCGCAGGCCGGGCCGTTGTAATCCTTGATCAGCGGATTGATTTGGAAGCACTCTAAATTGGCGAGGGCGGCACCCGCGTGATAGGCCATGGCGTAGCCATCGCCGGCGTTGGTCGGATTCTCGTAGGTGCCCATCAAATATCCCGAAGCGGGCAGCCCGAGCCGGCCGGCGGCGCCGCAGCAGAGGATGACGGCTTTGGCGCGCACGACGAAGAACTGCGCCGTGCGGCAATCGAAGCCGAGCACACCGGCCGCAGCGCCTCGCGAATCAGTCAATACGCGTGTGACCACGATGCGGTTCGTGATTTCGATGCGCGCCCGCTTCAGTTGCCGGTACAAGATCTTCTTGATGTCGTGCCCTTCGGGCATCGGCAACACATAAGAGCCCATGTGATGGACTTTCTTGACCGCGAAGTCGCCGTTGCCGTCCTTTTCGAATTTCACTCCCCAGCGGTCGAGCTGCTCGATCGTCTTAAAGCTATGTGTCGCATAGGCATAGACGGCACGCTGATCGACGATGCCGTCGTTGGCGATCGTGATTTCGCGTGTGTATTGCTCCGGCGTGGCATGCCCGGGGATGACGGCATTGTTGAGGCCATCCATGCCCATCGAGATCGCGCCGCTGCGCTTGACGTTCGCCTTCTCGAGAACCAGCACGCGTAAGCCCGGGTTCTGTTCCTTCGCTTTGATGGCCGCCATCGGACCGGCGGTGCCACCGCCTACGACGACGATGTCGTATTCGAGCACATCGGTAGTCATTGCGTCCTCCCATAGGCTACGCGATATGCCGTAGTCGCTCGAGAGCGACCAGACCGGGAAGAGGGCGCGGCGTCAAAAATGCGATGAGGGAGCGGCGTGTGGTCGCACATGCTGGGCCTGTCGTAGAAAACGAGCCCCAGTGTAGTCAGCGGTTCGTTCGTGGCGAACGAAGGATTATTCCTATCGATTTCATGCGGACGGGATAGAGAAGTGAGCGGACGCCGCTGGCCTAGCGCGCCACTTCGTGGACGAACGCATGAATGTCGGACGGCTCAGTGCGCAGATGGACGACGACGTCACCGCGCCGGTGCGTCTCGCAGCTGAACGGCGACAGCGGCCACGCGCTCAGAGACGGGATGTCGAATTCATGAATGTGCCCACTATATGGGCCATGACAGAGGCTGCGTTTCCGGTCGTGTTTTAGAGTAGTCGGAGGCGGGTGCTCTGTACGCACTGATCACTTCCAGGTGCAGGTGCAGGTGCGTGCGCGTTTGCGACGACGGAACAGCGCCGGCAACGGAAAAAGGAACGACGTGTGAGCGATTTCGAACAGAGGCGATCGGAGCGGCAGCATCCCGCGGTTCCCGAAAACGGGCCTGTGGCGCCTTTGCATCCCGCCCCCGCGTACGACTCGAGCCAGTTCCAGAGCTTCCCTCAAAAGCGACTTGCAATGCAGCAACTGTTGCGCACGATTGTCGAACAACGTGCTTCGAGGGGAGCGTACCGCAATCCGTGGTCGGGGTTGTCTGAAGAGCAACTCGTCGCCTACACCGACCAGGTGATCGACCGCTTGCAAAAAATCCGAACGCGAGATCTGTCCGTAGCGTATGCGATCTATCTGGAGGGGAAAGAGGGCGATAAGGAGCCGGAAGAACGACTCGAGGACCTGGGAGCGGCGCTGGAAACTACGCAGGAATGGAGCCACAAGCTGCAAGGTGGCGCAAGCGAAAGCAACAAAACCTATCAGAAACAGCTAGAGCGAGATATCAAAATCCACAAGAGGATAGTTGAAAATCGCGCTGATATGAGAGAGCGTGCTGAGGGCGTTGATGAAAAAAATGTCGGTAGGAAGTCCAATATCAGCACGCTGCTTCTCTCGTCGCAAGAGAAACCTGGCTATGTGCGCGTCTATATGACGGTGGTCGCACCATCCTCGGACGAGCGGTACAAAGATTTACACAAGGACGGGCACGGCAACATCATGGGGAGGTCCAACCAGCTGTGGCTCAACGTCGGCAGTCCGGGAAGGGCGCTCTCGTACGTCAATTCATACAGGTTGCAGATGAATCCCGGCGACATGCCAGTCGTCCGTTCGATGCTGGTGCCGGTGAGTTTTTTGGCGAAACATTGGGCCGAGAGTTTTACTGAAAATCCAAAGCATAAGAGTGCGGTCAAACGGTGGCATCAATCCGAAAGTTCCTCGGAGGTCAACCCGCTTCAAGAGAAGCGGACAGACGCACTTGTCGAATCGTGGATGAATACCGATTCGAAATTTCCCAATCAGTTTGGATTGAATCCGCTCACCGAGAAGATTACTACTTCGCGTGAAGTGTCGAAACAAGAGGAGACGCCTAAAGAAGAGAGAAAGCCGAAAGTACTAAAATCAAACGCACTGAATAAACGGAAAGCATTGAAAAAAAAGAAAGCGCTGGAAAAACTGAAAGCGCGGAAAGATCGGGAGGAACAGGAAACACAGGAAACACAAGGGCCGGCCCTGCCATGGTGGAAAGAAAAAATGCAGCCGGACGAGTTGTATGATAAGGCGGAAGCCATCAAAGCTCGCAAACTAAATTACACAGATCCAGACCCTAGGTACGACTTCAAGACGGTGACGACGACCGCCAATCCGGCGTTCCTTGCCCTTCTCAAAGCTGCCGATCCGGACTCCTTCGTGACGTATTCCAATCCCGATGAATTCCGCATACTCCACAATGAAAAACTGGACGGCAAAAGAGCCGATTTTCACAGCCTGGCTTCGAGCATAGGCCTCACGGAGAAGGACGATAATTTTATCGTCCATGTACTGCGAACCGGCGAGCAAGAGGCGACCGCGTTTTCCATCAAAAACGGTAGAAAATGGACATCCCCCAACACCGCCGAACTCGGACAGATCGTTGAATATGCGAATCATTTGTTCGGCGAGCTCGATGCCTTGCCACACAACGATGCAGTCAACCAGCAGGCTATCGACGACGCAGGAACGCACTTGTTCGGTCCGCTCGGAGATTTGCTCGATGCCAATCGGCTGACCCCCGGTGCGCTCTTATCCTCACAGGGTCCTTTGAATAGTCGGAAGCGCGATCGTTACGGCAATTCCGCGGTTAGGGCGGCTTTCGAAGAAGCATTTTCCGACGAATACCTGAAGTCCAAAGTTTGGCAAGGTCATATGGGGAAGTGGAGCGCCTCACTCGCAGCGTCGATCAAGAGGGAGCTAAGCGACGAGCCCGCGAGCCTCAAGGCGTTATATGCGAAACCGTATGTGCAGCAGGATATGAAATCGTTGAGGGAGATGGCGAAGCCAATCCAGGCGAGCGACCCCGTCGCGGCGCTAGAGGAATTGAGTAAGGGCGACTCGAAAAACTCGCCGGTAGACGGGCGGCACGTCGATTTGCTTTTCCACCTGCTGCGCGGGCTCGGCGAGGTCAAGGAAGGGTTGAAGGCTAGCAAACTGGACGGTCAGCCTTTTGCGGTCAACAACCGTATCCAGAAAACGTTCCCCTTCGATGTGGTCAACCCGCAGAGAAGCCCGCATGGCGGGCCGGCGGACCCCATGCGAAGCACAAACCGCTTCGAGCCGAACACGTCGGCTGAGACAAGGCTGATGCAAGATCTCGATGTGCCGTTCGTTGGAGGTGTGTCGGGTACCACTCGGGACTACAACAACATGATGAATGCGGTATTCGGGGATTTGAGCCCAGACGAGTTTTGGCGTTTTCAATTGCTCAACGCTTCCTTCATGGTCAAGCATGGGTATCACTCGATGTTCGAAGCGTTTTATCCGGCTACGTTCTATGAGCGCACGCGCGGCGATGCGATTCGGGACGAATATGACGCGCTGAGGAGGCGGAGACGGCCTACGAACTCTATCGACTTCTATAGGCCTGCGCTTACGGCCGCCTTGGGCAATCAGGGTGTGAAGCTATGGAAAACCGCACGAAAGCGTGCGCGCAGACGATTAGCTAGGCAAATTGGAGCCGTCGAATAGCTCGGTTAGAATCGCCGCCAAATTCTGAAGAACGACGAGCGCGCGAGCGGGGCGCGTCGACGCAGAAATGGCGCGAAGCTCTAGCAACGGCGCAGGGGCGTTAGAGCCATGGAGGCATAGAGGCCTGTCCTGAATCGTTATCGCCGACGCTCACCCCTCATCAATGCTGCCCCCGCAGCTTATCGCCGGCATCGCTCGCCAAACAAGCGTAGCCGCCAATCGAAACGAGGATCAGCAAGCCTGCGCACAGAAACGCGAGCCGAAAATCGTCGAGCGTAAATGCGTGCCCGCTGACCTCGCCGTTGATGGCGCAGGCAGCACGCAGCGCCAACGCCCCGAACGCGATGCCAAGACCGGTAGCCATTTGTGCCGACGCATTCCACAGCGTGTTGGCCGCGCTCATTTGCGGCAGCGGCACGTCCGCATAGGCGAGCGTCGCCATCGTCGAGAACTGCATCGAACGCGTGATGCCGTAGACGAACACGACCAGCAATGTCCAGGCAAGCGGCGCATCGGGCGTCAACAAGCCGCATGCGATCGTGAACGCCCCGCAGACCAAACAATCGATGATCGCCACGCGCTTGAAGCCAAAGCGCTGCAAGATCGTCGTTGTAAGCGCCTTCATTCCAAGGTTCCCGATCGCGCTCGCGAGCAGCAACAATCCCGATTGAAACGCCGACAAACCAAAGCCGATCTGAAACAGCAACGGCATCAGATAGGGCACGGCGCCGATACCGATACGAGTGATCGATCCCGTGGTGACCGTACAGGAAAACGTAGGAATCCTAAGAGTCGTGACATCGATGAGCGGATGCGTGTGCCCTCGTGCATGCCGAAAGGCAACAAAGCCCACTGCGAGCCCGAGCCCGACGAGCGATAGACCGATAAGCGGATTCGTGCCGGGCTGACTCGCCAAGTCGGCACCATAGAGGATCGCCGTGAGCGCGATCCCGCTTAGGAGAAGGCCGCCTATATCGAGCGGCTTGCGCTGCTCGCCGTGTAAATTCGGCACCCATGCCATGACAGCGCAGAGCACGACAAGACAAACCGGTATGTTGAGAAGAAAGATCCAGCGCCAAGATGCGTACGTGGTAATGAACCCGCCCAGCGGCGGCCCGATGACCGGCGCGGCGATGCCGGGCCACGTGATCGTCGAGATCGCCTGCATGAGGTAGCGCTTATCGGTGCTGCGTACGACGATTAGGCGCCCGACGGGGACCATGAGCGCGCCGCCTATGCCTTGCAGGACCCGCGCACCGGTGAACTCGATGACGTTTTGGGAAAGACCGCACAGGACGGAGGCGATTGTGAAGACGACGATCGCCGAAAAGAAGACGCTGCGCGACCCGAACCTATCGGCCACCCATCCGCTGGCCGGAATGAAGATCGCGAGCGCGATCATATAGGCGCTCATGCCAACGCTCAGTGCGTTCGGGCTGATGGCGAACGCGTGTGCCATTTGCGGCAAGGCGGTCGCGATGATCGTCGTATCCAGGTACTCCATGAAAAACGTTGCCGCGACGACGTAGGGCAGTGGTCCGAGCGAATGTCTGCGGGCTGGACTGCCTTGCTCCGAAGGTGCTTCGCGGCCGCTCTCAGGTGCCGTGGTTCGAGATGAATCGCGCCGTATGCCGGTCTCTATTGGTTGGCTCATCTTGAAGGTGTGGTTTGCGCATTCTAAATAAGCGGGCAGGTGTCCATTTAATAGAATTGTTGCCTCGTGTGCAACGGGCGAACCGTTCTTCTTCTTATTGTGAAAGCAAAGCTTAGTCCTGATCGCCGACGGCCGCGCGAACGCGACGTTCTTCTCCTGCCAACGCCCGCGCCGCAACCACGGCGGCCGCGAAGCCCGAGGCCGCGCCCACCGCGATCGCCCAGCGCGGCCCCCAATGATCGGCAACCCACCCGACGATCGGCGCGCCGAGCGGCGTGCCGCCCAGTGTGACGGCGAGCCGGATTGCCATCACGCGGCCTCGCATGGCAGGCTCGGTCGATAGCTGCATGAGGCTGTTTGTCGTTGTAAGAAACATCAACGAGGCGATGCCAATCACGACGAGCGAGCCGCCGAATGTCCAGTAGCTCGGAGCCAACGCGGCGATGGTGCAACCTCCTCCGAAGACAATGGACGCAACCATCATGGAACGAAAGCGAGGCCGGCTCACCCGAGCACTGGACAGGGCTCCGCTGACGGTGCCGAGCGCCATCATCGACGTAAGCGCGCCGTATCGGCCGGCGTCCACGTGGAAGACACTGACGGCCATCGTCGAGATAAAGATCGGAAAATTCAGGCCGAATGTACCGATGAGGAACAGCATGATCACCGTCGCTTTCAGGTCGGGCCGCGCCCAAACATAGCGGAAGCCGGCCGCAAAGCCGCCGTGCGTGCGTGTCGGCCGTGGCCCCCGTCGCAACTCTTGGATGCGCAGGAATGAGAGCGAGGCGAGTACAGCGGCGAACGACAATCCGTTCAACACAAAGGCCCAGCCTGTATCGACCGAAGCAATGATGAACCCCGCGACGGCCGGCCCCACCATTCGGGCAAGATTGAACGATGTCGAATTGAGCGCGACTGCATTAGACAACTCCGTATCGCCGACGAGCTCGGACACGAACGTTTGACGCACGGGTGCGTCCATCGCCGTGGCACATCCGAATAGGAAGGCGAACAGATAGACGTGCCAAAGCTGCACGACGCCTGCAATCGTGAGTATGCCTAGGCCGAATGCAAGCGCGCCCTGCGCGCCCTGTGTCAACATCAGCAGCTTGCGCCGGTCGAGGTGATCGGCGGCGAAGCCGCTTACCGGCAACAACAGTAACTGCGGCCCGAACTGCAGCGACATGACGATGCTGACGGCCGATGCGCTGTGGTGGGTGAGCCCTGTCAGTACGAGCCAGTCTTGCGCAGTGCGCTGCATCCAGGTGCCGATGTTGGAGACGATTGCGCCCGCGGCCCAGACCCGATAGTTGAAATACCGCAGCGAGCGGAATACTCCGTCAGCCATATCGGTTGTACCTTCCTGAAGCGGCATAAAACTGAACATTAGCCCATCTGCATCGATCAAGCCTTGCCGCAGTGCATTAGGAAGGGGCGTTGAGGAAAGTCGATCGGACTTATCAACTCTATTGCGAGACGGTTAGATAAAACGGAAAACAAAACGGCAAACGGCCGAGTGCTCCTTGCGGATGGCACTCGGCCGGCTGCTGCAGGGCTTACCGCAATTCGCTTATTGCGGCAGGTACCACGAGTACGTGGCGAGCGCGGTCACGGGCGGCGTACCGATTTGCAGCGTGATAGCGCGGTGCGAGACCACTTGAATCGAGCGCAGGTCGCCCATGTAGCGGCGCGATTCGCCGTTGTCGTTGATATAAGCCACGACATCGCCCGACAATCCGACCACGTTCGTGCTCGTCAGCGGCTGGCCCCAAATATCGAAGAACTCGCCGAGCGTGTAGTTCCTCACGGTAGGCGATCCGATATGGATGATGCCGGTGTGATCGCTCGTGTTCATTTCATACGTGCAGGCCGACGTGACGCCGATGTTCTGCGGCATCTGGAGCCATTGCCCGTTGTAGACGATCTCTAGGTGCGCATTCACCTGGTAGCTCTGGACCATGTTGGCCGCACACGTCAAACCGTCCACGTTGGCGCCGGCGCCGCCTGTCGACGTATTGCCGTCGGCCCAATACGGTGTCGTGCCTACGGTGCTGCCCGCGGTGAGCTTGACCGGATTCGGATCGAATGCCGGCGGATCGGTCCAGGTATAGGTCGGAATCTGCGCGAGCGGCGTGCCGATCACGATCGTGATTTCACCCTTCGGCGGCAGGACGAGATCGCAGGCGCAACCCGTGTACTTGGACAGTGTGCCGCCTTGATTGACATAGACGGCGTAGGACGCGGCCGTAGTAATGCCCGCCACGTTCGTCGTATTGAGCGGTTGGCCCCAGATCGCAAAGAATTGTCCGAGCGTGTACGTAGTATTCGCTTGGTCCATGCGAATCTTGCCCGTTTCATCGACCGAATTGAGCGGATACACGCAGCCCTTCGGTGCTGCGAGCGTCGGCGGGACGATACCGATATTTGCCGGCACCGCGAGTTGCTGCCCGTTCAAAAAGATAGACAGATGGGTATACGTATAGCTGTTGCCGGCGTCCGCGCACTTGAGGCTGTTCATGACTTGCCCCGTTCCGCCGCCGGCGGTCGATCCCGATGGCCAGTATTCGGTGCCGAGCGTGGTGCCGTCGATGACCGGGATCGCGGCCGTGAGTGTCGGCCCAGCGGCAGCCGCGGTGCTGCCTGTTCCCGGTGATCCGCCTCCCCCGCCTCCGCCGCAAGCTGCGAGCGTCAAGGCCATGCCAATTGCGACAAATCCAGATGCGATCTTATGTAACATATGAACCCCGTCTCGGTCGTGTGTGGTACAGCGCGAGGACAGCCTATCTGGCGGGTTTTTTCGCATCAAGGAAAGAAAGTCGTCAGATCAAAGTTGGCGAAAAAGGGCGCAACTGTAAGAATTTCGAAAATAATGTCCCTTGGTCGCTAGCCGTC
Source organism: uncultured Burkholderia sp. (assembly GCA_964425025.1). Lineage (GTDB taxonomy): Bacteria > Pseudomonadota > Gammaproteobacteria > Burkholderiales > Burkholderiaceae > Trinickia. The sequence continues at coordinate 24,673 of CAYRLJ010000045.1, forward strand.
GGCAGCGCGAGCGTGCGATTGCCTTTCCCGCCTATTCCGCCTATTTTTTTCACCTCGGCATCGAAGCGGTAAAAACGTGGGGTGCCGGGTCGCTTGGCGTCGAGCCGAAAAAAATCGCACTCCGAAGCAATCAACTGATTGCCGCGGAGTGCGAAAAAAGATGAAGCGAAGTCGTATCAGGCGAGAGTTACTGCCTTATTTCGACAGGTTGACATCCCACGCGTACGTCGCAAGCGAGGTAATGGCGGGCGTACCGACTTGCAGCGTAATAGCACGGTGCGAGGTCAACTGGATCGCGCGCACATCGCCCATGTAGCGGCGAGCTTCGCCGTTGTCGTTGATATAGGCCACGACGTTGCCCGTTGCGCCGGCCACATCAGTGTCCGTCAGCGGCTCGCCCCAAATGTCGAAGAATTGGCCGAGCGTGTAGTTTTTGACGGCTGGCGATTCGATGTGGATCACACCGGTTTGGTCATGCATGTGCATTTCGTAGTAGCACGTCGGTCTAATGCCAATGTTCTCCGGCAACTGCAGCCAGTGGCCGTTGTAAATGACGGCCAGGTGCGCATGCACGTGATAAAGGGTGGTCATGTTGGCCTTACACGTGATGCCGTCCACATCGGCACCCATGCCGCCCGTCGGCCTATCGCCGTTGGGCCAGTACGGCGTGGTGCCTACAGGGGGACCGAGGTAGACGAGTTTGATCGGGTTCGGATTGAACGGCGGCGGATCGGTCCAGGTATAGGTGGGAATCTGCGCGATCGGTGTGCCGAGCACGATCGTGATTTCGCCCTGGGTCGGTAGGACGAGACTGGCGAGATCGCCCGTGTAAGTCGACAGCATGCCGGCATTGTTCACGTAGACCGAGACGGACGAGGTAACAATTCCCGCCACGTTCGTCCTGCTTAGCGGTGCGCCCCAAATCGCGAAGAATTGTCCGAGCGTGTACGTCGCATTGCTCGTTTCATCCATGCGAATTTTGCCTGTTTCGTCGACCGTATTGAGCGGATACACGCAGCCCTTCGGCGCGGCCAGCGTCGGCTGTACCGTACCGATGTTCGTGGGCAGTGCGAGTTGCTGTCCGTTCCAAATGATAGATAGATGCGAGTACTTATAGGTTTTGCCGGGGCCGGCACAGTAGAGCCCGTTCACTGCTTGGCCCCTGCCGCCCGAGGACGTCGAGCCCGCTGGCCACCTTTCGGTGCCGAGCGTGGTGCCGTCGATGACTGGGGTCGCGGCCGCGAGGGTCGGCGGAGTGGACTGGTTCTTTTGCGACGCAGTGCCGCTCGCACTAGCGGCTCCCGCGTCGGCGTGTGCGCTGCTGCCTGCTCCCGGGGTGTCCCCTCCGCCGCCGCAGCCTGCCAGCGCGAAGGCCGCGCCCATTGCAAGAATTCCCGAATTTATTCTATGAAACATATCAGCCCCTATTGATAGTCGATGTTCAATTCGAGTGCCCGCCTTGCGCCCAGCCGATGCGGTTGCGCTGAGCTCAAAGAAAGGTTGGCGAAAAAAACGTCTGCGCGAGAATTCAAGTGCGCACTCCGAAAGCAACCTAACGATTGCCTCTGAGTGCGCGATGGACGATGCATATACCCTCAGTCAGCTGCTGCCTTATTGCGGTTCATCGGCCCACGTGTACGTCGGAAGGGACGTCATAGCGGGCGTACCGATTTGAAGCGTGATATCTCGGTGCGAGGTGAGCTCGATCGCGCGCAGATCGCCCATGTAGCGGCGAGCTTCGCCGTTATCGTTGATGTAGGCCACGACGTTGCCCGTTGCGCCGGCCACGTTGGTGCTGGTCAGCGGCTCGCCCCAAATGTCGAAGAACTCGCCGAGCGTGTAATTCCTCACGAGCGGCGATTCGATGTGGATCATGCCGGTCTGATCGTGCATATGCATTTCGTAGTAGCACGACGATGTAATGCCGATGTTCTCCGGCAGTTGCAGCCATTGGCCGTTGTAAATGACGGCCAGGTGAGCATGCACATGGTAGAGGGTGGTCATGTTGGGCGAGCAAGTCAAACCGTCGACATCGGCGCCCTGGCCGCCCGTCGGCCTATCGCCGTTAGGCCAGTACGGCGTGGTGCCTACAGCCGGGCCCAAAAAGCTCAGGGTGACAGGGGTGGGATTGAAAGGCGGCGGATCGGACCACGTATAGGTGGGAATCTGCGTGAGCGGTGTACCGATTACGATCGTGACCTCGCCATGCGCCGGCAGCACGAGGCTGGCGGGATCGCCCGTGTACGTGGACAGCGTGCCGGCATTGTTCACATAGACGGTGTAGGAGGAGGGCCCAATGCCCGCCACGTTCGTCGCGCTGAGCGGTTGGCCCCAGATCGCGAAGAATTGTCCGAGCGTGTACGTCGCGTTGCTCGTTTCATCCATGCGAATCTTGCCCGTTTCGTCTACCGTATTGAGCGGATAGACGCAGCCCGTCGGTGCGGCTAGCGTCGGCTGGACCGTACCGATGTTGGCCGGCAACGCGAGTTGCTGCCCGTTCTGGTAGATAGACAAATGCGTGTAGCTATAGCTGTTGCCGGCGACCGCGCAGTTGAGGCCACTCACGGCTTGTCCTGTTCCGCCCGTGGACGTCGAGCCCGCTTGCCAGTTCTCGGTGCCAAGCGTGGTGCCGTCGATGACGGCGGTCGCCGCCGCGAGTGTCGGCTGTGTTGGCTGCGTCGGTTGTGTCGGCGCAGTGCCCCCTGTCGTGCCGGGGCTTGTGCTTCCCGCGCCGCCGCCCGCTGGCGCTCCTCCGGGAGAGCCGCCGCCACCGCCGCCGCAGCCTGCCAGCGCTAGGGCCATGCCCATTGCAAGAACTCCCGAACTGATCCTGTGCAACATATCAACCCCTATCGATAGCCGATGCTTGATTCGAATGTCCACTATTCGCCGAGCCGACACACGGTTGCGTTGATCCCGAAGGGATACGAAGCGAATGCCCGAGCGGGCTGTCGTGCTGGTGCAACGGCGAGTTGGCCGGCGCGTCGAGCCATGTCTATGTGTGGCGCTACCTGCCGGCGAATGACGGAATGAACTTGCGAGATGTGCCGCCGATTAGCCTATCGGTCGATTTTTTTAGGGGCAAGAAAAAAAACTCGGCAAGTCGCGATTATGGGAAAAGTCGCTTACTTAATGATTCAAAAAAAATATAAAGAAACAAAATTTAGCGAATGCAAGGCATGATGCTTGCGCATGCAGCAAGTTTTTCCTGCGATAGGACTGATGTTTAGGGTCGATTGGGTGCGATTTTGCGCGGCAGGGAAAGCGCCGCCATCAAAACAGAAGAATGTCGAAGGTATGAAGCAATAGCCCGACGATTCCACCGATGACCGTGCCGTTGATGCGGACGAATTGAAGATCGCGGCCGACTTCGAGTTCGATCTTTTGCGTGACGGTATCGGCGTCCCAATGGTGCACCGTGTCTGAAATAAGTCGCGCGATGCCATGCCGTTGCGCGTCGATGACGGACAGCATCGTGTCCAGCAGCCATGCGTTGAGCCGTATACGCATGGTGTCGTCGTCGAGCAGTCCCTTGGCCACGCCTGCGATTGCCGCTTCGATTCGTGCCTCGATATAGGAATGAGGCGCGGCCGCATCGCGTTCGATGCTGATTTTGAGGTCTCGCCAGATCGCTGCTAAGTAGTCCTTAAGAGCAGGGTGTTCGATGAAGCGATCCTTGAGCGCTTCCCATTTGGCGAGGTATTCGGGCGACGTCCTCAGTTGGTATACGAAGTTGCGGATGGCTTGATCGAAGCCGCGACGCCATGCGTGGTCCGGATTCGCGCTCAACTCCTTGAGCGTGTCGTCGACAACGCCGATGAGGTTGTCTGACACCTTTTCATCGATCGACAGCTTTTTCCAGATCCAGGCCGTGCTATCCCGCACGCGTTGTCGTATCAGCGGTTTGTGTTCCTCGAAGAGTTCAGTCAATTGCTCGAGCAGTTCGGTGACGACGGCTTGATGGCGATCGTCTTCAAGCAGCGTATCGGCAATCATGCCGACGACGAGCGGGGTGTCGACCTCGCGTACGCGTCGGGCGATGTTCTCGTGGATGAAGCGCCGAACGTCGTCGTCGTCGATCGCGGACAGCAAATTCGGAAGGAAATCGAGCGTCCACCGGGCGATCTGCCGGCCGCGTTCCGGCGCGGCGATCCAGTGCGCGAACTGGATCGAGAAGTCGATTCCTTCGAGCTTGCTCGCGATGATTTCGGGCGCGAGGAAGTTCGTTTCGACGAATTTGGCCAAATTCTCGCCGATGCGATCTTTGTTGCGCGGGATGATGGCCGTATGCGGAAGCGGCAGGCGCAGCGGATGGCGAAACAAGGCGGTGACGGCAAACCAATCGGCGATTCCGCCCACCATGGCGGCCTCGGCTAGGGCGCGCGCAAAGCCGAGCGCGGCGTATCGCGGCTCGAAAATGCGCGCGACCAGGTAAAGGCCGGCCATCGCCGCGAGCAGCGCGGTGGCCAGCAATTTCATGCGCGAATACGCGCGTAGCTTCGTGTCGGCGTAATCAGTTGGAGGGCGCGGGAAGAGCGACATGGTGATGATTTTTCGGACGCTGCACCAGATTGCTCGATCTCGTCCAGAGGTTTCCGATAGCGGATATGAGCCGCGTATTGCGATAGCGTTACGCCGTCACCGCGTTACGCCGTCACCGCGTCGCGCCGTTGCTGCCCTTGTTTGCCCGCTGCCTTCTCGCCCGAGCGCGAAGCATCCTCGAGCGCCGGCATCGAATCGAACAATTCCGCGATCCATTCGGCAAACGCGCGAACCTTCGCGGAAAGATGCCGATTATGCGGGTAGACGATAGAAATCGGCTTCGGCTTCGGGTTGGACCCTGTCAGCACCTCCTTGAGCGAGCCATCGAGCAGATAGGGCAGCGCCATGAACAGCGTCGGCTGAATCATGCCGAACCCCTCGATCGAACACGTCATGTAAGCATCGGCATCGTTGACGGTGATGAGGCTGTTCATCTTGACTTCGACCGGCTTGCCGTCGATCACGAAAACCCACGGTATGGGACGGCCGCCATGCGCGGCACGGAAGCTGACGGCATGATGTCCCTCGAGTTCCTCGATGGTCTTGGGCTCTCCATGCTTGGCCAGATAGCTCGGCGAAGCGCACGTGACGCGCTTGAGCATGCCGATGCGACGCGCCACCATCGATGAATCCTCGAGCGGGCCGACGCGAATCATGCAGTCGACGCCTTCCTCGATCGGATCCACCGGCCGATCCGATAAACCGAGATCGAGCGCGACATCGGGGTAGCGGCGATGAAACGTCGCGAGCGCTGGGATCACGATGCGCCGTCCGAGCGCACTCGGCATGTAAACGCGCAACAAACCGCTCGGCTTGCGATTGCCGGCTTGAAAGCTCGCGTCGGCCTCGGCGATCTCGGCGATGATTTTCAGGCAGTGCTCGTAATAGGCGGCGCCGTCGGGTGTCAGCGATAGCCGGCGCGTCGTGCGGTTCATGAGGCGCACGCCGAGAAACGCTTCCAGGTTCTGAATAATCGTCGTGACAGACGCGCGTGGCATGCCGAGCGTTTCCGCCGCGCGTGTGAAGCTATTCGCGTCGACGACGCGCGTGAAAACTTCCATTGCTTGAATACGGTCCATGCTCGTCCCTCGAAAAACCAACGGAACAGGATAGTCCGCTTGGGACCCGGGATTCAAGCCCCTTCGCGCAAAACCCTGCGCTGTCAAGCCGCCGGATTGATCAGCGACGTCAGCACGTGATCAGCCCACGCGCCGTTGATTTTCAAGTAGGCGCGCGCATATCCCTCGCGCTCGAATCCGAGCGCATTGAGCAGCCGTTCGCTGCGCGTGTTTTCGGGCCGATAGCTGGCCATGATCCGATGCAGCCCCATGCGCTCGAAGACGTATTCGATCGAAGCCGTCAGCGCTTCGTGCATCAGCCCTTTGCCTTCGCGCCGATAATCGATCGAGTAGCCGAGATGGCAGGCCAGAAACGGCCCTCTGACGATATTCGTGAAGTTGCATTCGCCGATGACAGTGTCGCCCTCGCACATCAACCAATGCAGCGCTTCACCGGCGGCGATACCGCCCGCCATCGCGCGCGCCCGGCTGCGCACAGAATCGAGCGTGAAAAAGTCGCTTCGATGCAGCGGCTCCCAGGGCTGCAAATGCATTCGGTTATCGATTTGATATTCGAGCAACTGATGCGAAAAATCGACGCTGACCGGCTCGAGCACAAGGCGCTCGGTGACGATTCGATGCTCGAGCCGCGGAAAAAGGATCGACGTCATGGTGTTCGGCGGGTGTGATGGGGGCGGCGAGAGCGTATCGCGCCGCAAGTATGACGTCAATGTGACCGCGCGATGCGCTCGCCGCCGTGCGAAATGCAGCTTCGGCAAACGATCGCCTCCGCGGTTGCCGGCATGTTTCATCCATTTACGTAGGAACGCGAAGCGGGTTGCATTGTCCGTTAGGTTGATACGGACAGGGTGCGAACCTACACTTCGATACGTGGCATCTTGCCATCCCTGGCGTTTCGACAGTCACGACAAAGGCAACCCAATGAACGTTCAGCGACTCTCGATTTGTGCGCCTGCCGGACGATTGCGGATCGTTTCGGTGTGGCGAAGCCTCGCGCAAAGCGGGACGCGCGTGTACAGCTGGGCGGTGAAAGTGGATGCGGCGACCGGCAACGAATGCATGACCATCGATGTCGGCGGCTGCAACGAGGACACCTTGACCCGTCTCGCTGCCACGCTCGGCGGCTCGCCGTTGGACACGACAGTGACGGCGCGCTCGTTATTGACCTTGGACGGCGCAATCGACGAAGAGTGAACCGG
>CAYRLJ010000046.1:0-31404 GCA_964425025.1 uncultured Burkholderia sp.
CCACGGACTCCCCGGCGGCCCGCATCCCCCTCACATAGGCGTCGCGGATCTCGTTGAAGCGCGTTTCGCTGTAATTGACCAAATCCATCTTGTTGATCGCCACGATCACATGCTGCAAGCCGAGCAGCTTCACGATCGCGCTATGGCGCTTCGTCTGCGGCAGCAAGATGGTGCGGCCATCGTCGCTCTTGGTCACGCGCGTCACATCGATGAGGATGATCGCCGCATGCGCCGTCGAAGCGCCCGTCACCATGTTGCGCGTGTACTGCTCGTGCCCGGGCGTATCGGCGATGATGAACTTGCGCCGTGCCGTAGCGAAGTAGCGGTAGGCCACATCGATCGTGATGCCCTGCTCGCGCTCGGCTTCCAAGCCGTCGGTCAGCAGCGAGAGGTCGATCTCGTCGCCCACGGTGCGCTTGTTCTTCGCGCGCGAGAGCGCCGAGAGTTGATCCGACAGCACCGCGCGGCTGTCATAAAGCAGGCGGCCGATCAGCGTGCTTTTGCCGTCGTCGACACTGCCCGCCGTGATGAAACGCAGCACGCCGAGGTCTGCCGGTTGATGAGGAGTACTCATGATCTCAATTCCGTCTTGATTTAGTTCGGGTGCTTAGCTTCAGAAATAACCTTGCTTCTTGCGCTGCTCCATCGCAGCTTCGGAGGCTTGATCGTCCATGCGGGTCGCGCCGCGCTCGGTGATGTCGGTCACAGCCGTCTCGGCGATGATCTTCTCCACGCTGTCGGCATCGCTTTCCACCGGGCACGTGCAGCTGATGTCACCCACCGTGCGAAAGCGCACGATCGCCTTCTCGCTCGTGTCGCCGTCGCGCATCGGCGTGAGCGGCGTCACCGGCACGAGCAAGCCGCTACGGCGCACGACCTCGCGTTCATGTGCGTAGTAGATCGAAGGCAGCTCGAGGCCTTCACGGCCGATGTATTGCCAAATGTCCAGCTCGGTCCAGTTCGAAATCGGGAACACGCGCAAGTGCTCGCCCTTGTGCAGGCGCGCGTTGTACAGGCTCCAAAGTTCCGGGCGCTGGGCCTTCGGATCCCATTGGCCGAATTCGTCGCGGAACGAGAAGATGCGCTCTTTCGCGCGCGCCTTCTCTTCGTCGCGGCGCGCCCCGCCGATCATCGCCGTGAAGCCGTGTTGCTCGATCGTCTCGAGCAGCGTCACCGCTTGCGCGGCGTTGCGCGAATCGGTCTCGCGACGCAGGCGCACCGTGCCACGCTTGATCGACTCCTCGACGTGCCCCACCACGAGCTGCGCACCGATTTCATCGGCGCGGCGATCGCGGAAGTCGATCACCTCGGGATAGTTGTGGCCCGTGTCGATATGCACGAGCGGGAAAGGCAGCGAGGTCTTGCGCTTGGCGCCGAGGCCGAATGCCTTGAGCGCCAGATGCAGCACGACCACCGAATCCTTGCCGCCGGAGAACAGCAGCGCCGGCTTGCTGCACTCGGCCACGAGCTCGCGCAGGATGTGGATCGATTCGGCCTCGAGCCAGTCGAGGTGGTCCATGCGCGTCGCACTGACGGTGAGCGGGGTCGTCGCGGAAGGTTCGAGAATCGTGCTCATGTTTAACGGTTTCCTATCGTTTGTCCGTGGGCCGCGTCACGCGGGCCGTCACGACACTCGGATGCTGCGGATGCTGCGGATGCTGCGGATGCTGCCTATGCTGTCTTTACTGCGGTGGGCTCCGCCGAAGCCGGCGTATCAGCCCCGTCCGGCGCGAATTGGATGACCGACGTGGTGACGTGCAAGCCACATTCCTTCGAATCGCGCGACTCCCACCACCAGCGTCCCGCCCGGCTGTCCTCGCCGGGACGAACCGCGCGCGTACAAGGCTCGCAACCGATGCTCGGATAGCCGCGCGCGTGCAACGGATTGACAGGCACGTCGAACTTCGCGAGATAAGCCCACACTTCGCCTTCCGTCCAATCCGCAAGCGGGTTGTATTTCGCGATGTTGCGCGCCGCGTCGTATTCCTTTTCGTCCAGATCGGTACGCGTAACCGACTGCTCGCGGCGCTGGCCCGTCACCCAGGCATCCACGCCCGCCAGTGCGCGGTTCAAAGGCTCGACCTTGCGAATCTCGCAGCAGCGCTTGCGCAGTTCGACGTTTTCATAGAACGCGTTTAGCCCGTGTGCCTTCACGTACTCGTCGATCGCTTCCGCTTGCGGATGAAACTGCTCGATCTCGTAGCCATAACGCTCGCGAACGCGATCGATCATGCCGACCGTCTCCGCGTGCAAGCGGCCCGTATTGAGCGAAAAGATGCCGATCGACGCCCCACGCGACAAGATCGCATGCGTCAGCACCATGTCCTCTGCCGCCAAGCTGCTCGCGAGCTTGATGCGCGCGTGGCGCTCTGCGATATCGCCGACGAAGGCGTGCAGCCGGTCGAACTTCGCCTCGAGTGCCGCATCGACGGGCGCGGCGGACGGGGTACGGTCTTGGCTCATGCGGACTGCTCCGATTCGAGCGCCGCGCGGCGGCGGAACAGCGGCTGCGGGGTCTCGAACGAACCTTGATACTTGACCGAAAACTCCTCGAACGCGCGCAGCGCATCGTGGATGTCCTTATCGGCCCGCACGGCATACGCGTCGAAGCCGCAGCGGTACATGAAGTTCAGTTGATCGCGCAGCACATCGCCGATCGCGCGCAGCTCGCCGCCCCAGCCGTAGCGCTCGCGCAGCAGCCGCGCGGTGCTGTAGCCGCGGCCATCGCGGAACACCGGGAAATCGACGCCGATCAGCGAGATCTTGTCGAAATCGCCGGCGAGATCGCCCGGTTCATCGTCAGGCGCGAGCCACACGCCGAGATCAGCCGCGGTACGCGTCGAAATCAGCACGTCGCGCGAGGTCTTCCACAACGCGAACGGCACCAGCACGCGGCCTGCGGGCAACGCGTCCACCGAGGGCAACGTCCCGTCTTCGGACGCCCGCACGACGGTCCAGTCGTCACGCACCACGGAGCGATTTTTGATAATTGAAGTCATCTGTCAATATCCCTCGTTCGCTCTGGGTTACGCGTGCGCCGGCTGGCGCGATGCGTAGACACGTTCCTTGAACGGCGCCATGCCGATCCGATTGTAGGTATCGATGAAGCGCTCGCCGTTGGCGCGGTTCTCGATAAACGTGTCGATCACCTTGGACACGACATCGGGCATCTCTTCCGCCGCGAACGACGGCCCGATCACCCGGCCGAGGTGGGCGCCCGTGGCACCCGTGCCCTGCTCACCGCCGAGCGTCAACTGGTACCACTCGGAGCCGTCCTTGTCGACACCGAGAACGCCGATGTTGCCCACATGGTGATGACCGCACGAATTGATGCAGCCCGAGATGTTGAGCGACAGGTCGCCCAGGTCGTGCACGTAGTCCAGATCGTCGAAGCGGTCCTGGATCGCCTGCGCGATCGGCAGCGATTTTGCATTCGCGAGCGAGCAGAAATCGCCGCCCGGGCACGCGATGATATCCGTCAGCAAGCCGAGATTCGGCGTCGCGAAACCTTGCTTCTTCGCTTCTTCCCAGACGGCGAACAGGTCACGCTTGCGCACGTCGGCAAGAATCAGGTTCTGCTCGTGCGACACGCGCACTTCACCGAACGAGTATTGGTCGGCCCAATCGGCAACGGCTTCCATCTGTTCGGCCGTCGCATCGCCGGGCGCACCCTTGGGCGGCTTCAGCGAGAGCGTGACCGCGGCATAGCCGGGCACGCGGTGCGGACGCATGTTGCGCTCGATCCAACGCGCGAACGCGCGGTTTTCGAGCAGATGCGTTTCGAACGACGCATCCGTATCCGACAGCTTTTCGTAAGCGTGCGGCGCGAAATGGCGCGCGACGCGATCGAATTCGGCTTGCGTCAGCGTCGAAGGGCCGTCCTTCAGGTGTTGCCATTCCTCTTCGACTTGTTGCGCGAACTTGGCGGGGCCGAGCGCCTTCACGAGGATCTTGATCCGCGCCTTGAACATATTGTCGCGGCGGCCGAAGCGGTTGTAGACGCGCAGCACGGCCTCGCAGTAGGTCAGCAGATGCTGCCACGGCAAGTTTTCGCGGATGATCGAGCCGACGATCGGCGTACGGCCAAGCCCACCGCCCGCGAGAATCGCGCAGACCACCTCGCCCGCTTCGTTCTTCGACACGTAGACGCCCAGATCGTGAATCTGCACAGCGATGCGGTCTTCCTTCGACGCGCACACGGCGATCTTGAACTTGCGCGGCAGCCAGCTGAATTCGGGATGGAACGTCGACCATTGGCGCAGAATTTCAGCCCAAGGACGCGGATCGACGATCTCGTCGGGGGCGACACCGGCGAACTGGTCGGCGGTGATATTGCGGATGTCGTTGCCCGATGTCTGGATGCCGTGCATTTGCACGCTCGCGAGGTCGGCCAGCAGATCGGGCGTGTCCTCGAGCTGGATCCAGTTGTACTGGATGTTCGTGCGCGTCGAGAAGTGACCGTAGCCGCGGTCGTACTTGCGCGCGATGTGCGCCAGCATGCGCAGTTGATCGGTGCGCAGGTTGCCGTAGGGGATCGCGATGCGATGCATGTAGGCGTGCCGCTGCATGTACAGGCCGTTTTGCAGCCGTAACGGGCGAAACTCGTCCTCGCTCAATTCGCCCGACAGGCGACGGCGGACCTGGTCGCGGTACTGGGCGACGCGCTCGTCGACGATGGTCTGGTCGTACTGATCGTATTGATACATTCGGAGACCTCAGTTTTTGTCGCGCCGCGGCCTAACCCGCGATGCCCGAATTGCTATCGATGCATATGGCCGGGCGTCGTTCAGACCGACCTGTCATTTGCTAATGACGAAAACAGCTATACATATTGAAAAACGTGCGTAGATCGTAATAAACTGCCCTTATATTTCAAAGGACTTAAAAATTCTTTTCTTATACCCAAGGGTTATAAATGAACCTGCACCAATTTAGGTTCGTGCGCGAGGCGGTCCGGCAGAACTTCAACCTCACCGAGGCGGCCAAGGCGTTGTATACGTCGCAGCCGGGCGTCTCGAAGGCCATCATCGAGCTCGAGGACGAACTGGGCGTGGAGATCTTCACACGTCACGGCAAGCGCGTTCGCTCGTTGACGGAGCCGGGGCGCATCATCCTCGCCTCGGTCGAGCGGATCTTGCAGGAAGTGGAGAGCTTAAAGCGCGTCGGCAAGGACTTCGCGGCGCAGGACCAAGGGAACCTCGTCATCGCCGCGACGCACACGCAAGCGCGCTACTCGCTGCCCGGCGCGATCGCCGAGTTCAAAAAGCGCTTTCCGAAGGTGCATCTGTCGATTCTGCAAGGCAGCCCGACGCAGGTGGCCGAGATGGTCATGCACGATCACGCCGATGTCGCCGTCGCCACCGAGGCGATTTCGTCATACAAAGAGCTCGTTTCGCTGCCATGCTTTCAGTGGTACCACGTCGCCATCATGCCGGCCGATCACCCGTTGCTGCAGCGCAAGCAATTGTCGCTCGAGGATCTCGCGCAATACCCGCTGATTACGTACGACAATGCGTTCGCTGGCCGCACGAAGATCAACCAGGCGTTTTCGCTGCGGGGGCTCTCGCCCGACATCGTGCTCGAGGCGATCGACGCCGACGTCATCAAAACGTACGTCGAGCTGGGCTTGGGCGTGGGGATCATGGCCGACATCGCGTTCAACGCCGAGCGCGACCGCCATTTGCGCGCGATGCCGGTCGGGCATCTGTTCGGCAGTAACTTGACGCGTGTGGCGCTCAAGCAAGGCGCCTATCTGCGCAGCTATGTCTACACGCTCGTTGAGTTGCTGTCCCCCACGCTCAATCGCAAGCTGATCGAGCAGGCGCTCAAGGGCGAGCACGAGAACTACGAGCTGTGAACCGATATCGATAGGCCGCTTCGTCCGGCAAACGTGCCGAGCGCCCGACGCAGCCGCCGCATTTCAAGCAAACCCATAGGAGACCATTGCATGGCGTTGTCCGCTTCCTTGCGCCGCGCGCTCGCGCTCGCGACATTCGCGCTCGTTTGTGCAGCGCAGACCGATCCCGCACGGGCCGATGTGAAAGTCGGCATCGATTTGTCCTCGACGGGCCCAGCCGCCGTCATCGGCATCACGAGCAAGAATGCGATGCTGATGTGGCCGAAGACGATCGCCGGGCAGCCGGCGCAGTACATCGTCCTCGACGACGGCTCCGATCCGGGCACGGCCGTGCGCAACATCAACAAGCTGATCCACGAGGACCGGGTCGACGTCATCGTCGGCCCGAACATCACGCCTGCCGCGCTTGCCGCGCTCGATCCCGTCGCGCAGTCGCGCACGCCGATGATCACGCTGATCGGCTCGGGCAGCGTCGTCGAGCCGCAGCAGGGGGCGCGCGTCTGGGCGTTCAAGATGGCGCAGACCGACACCGCGATGGCCGACGTCATGACACGCTATATGTCGAATCACGGGGTGAAGACGGTCGGCTTCGTGGGGTTCGCCGACAGCTACGGCGATAGTTGGCTCAAGGAGTTCTCGACGTTCGCGAAGCTGCGCCATATCACGATCGTCGCGACCGAGCGCTACAACCGCACCGATTCGAGCGTCACGGGTCAGGTGCTCAAGCTGATGGCCGCCAAGCCCGATGCAATTCTCGTCGCGGGCGCGGGCACGCCGGCCGTGCTGCCGCAGCGTGAGCTCGTGGAACGCGGCTTCAAGGGGCCGATCTACCAGACGCACGGCATCGCGACGCCCGCATTCATCAAGCTCGGCGGCAAAGATGTCGAAGGTACGCTGTTCCCGACGCAGCCCGTCGTCGTCGCGCGCACGCTGCCGGCCGATCATCCGTCGAAGAAGGCGGCGCTCCAGTTCGTCGACCACTACGAGGCGAAGTACGGCCCCGGCAGCGTCACGCAATTCGCCGGCGATGCGGCGGGGGTCTATCCGCGTTTGAACGACGCGCTCGCGCGAGCGTTGAAGACGGCGCAGCCGGGCACCGATGCGTTCCGAACCTCCCTGCGCACCGCGCTCGAGCAGGCGCATGAGCTCGTCGTGCCCAATGGCGTCGTCAATACGAGCGCGAGCGATCACGTCGGGCTCGACCAGCGCGCGAGCGTGATGGGAACGATCAAGGACGGGAAGTTCGTTTACTTGAGCCAGTAAGAAGGAGGGGGCCGCGCCGCGCAACGGCGCAGCCGATGTGGGCTTGTCAACCGAGGCGATTTCCGACATAATCGCGCTCTTCTGTCCGGTGGCCTATGGCGCCGGCGAAGGCCCGGGTGGTGAAACAGGTAGACGCAGGGGACTCAAAATCCCCCGCCGCAAGGCGTGTCGGTTCGAGTCCGACCCCGGGCACCAGGGATTCCGAAAAGCCCTGCAAGATGAAAGTCTTGCAGGGCTTTTTGTTTGGGTGGTCCCCCTCAGCCCCGATCAACTAGCGCCATCGGGCATTCCGCTTCTTCTCGACGCTCGCCGCCGCCGAAATCATTCGGACGACGCGCCCGCCGTCTCCTCATTTCTCGGGAAATTGTTCCGTTAAATGGAAGAGACCTCCCCATTCCCGCTATCGCTCCATCAGGTGCCCCAATCCTATACTCGCGCCGCTGTCGAGCGAGCCACTCGGCCAATCGGTCGCGATCCAGAACGAGGCGACCACCGCGATCACGAGCGCGGTCCGCACGAATGTCGCCGCAACGACGCTGCCGGTGGTCTTGCTGACGTAGCCCGCCGAGAGCCGTTCGCGGACGATCCCGCGCCTGCCGAGCGACACATACGTTTCCGTGTAACGAATGAACTCGCCGATGAACCGATACAGCAGTTCAGCCGAAGTATCGAAATCGGTCTGCAACACCGTGCGTATATTCGCGTCCGCGTTTGCATACGCGCTGGTTTCGAACTGTTGCCTCGCCGCGCGCACGCGCGCCGGCAATGTCGCCTGAAGGGCCCGCAGTTCGTCCGCGAAGCGCGTCGCCCGGTCCGTGTCGGACGTGCGCCGCCCAAGGGCAGATCCATGCAAGCGGGCGAGTCAGTTCGATACACCGGCGCGGCGCCGTGCATCACCTCGGCTCGACGTGCAGCATCCTGTGCGCGTCACCGGACTACATCCGTGCGCGGGGCGCGCCGCAACGGCCGAGCGATCTGGTGGATCACGAGTGTCTGATCCTGAGGACGCCCGCGTTCCCCGCCAACCTATGGCTGCTCGACGGTCCAGACGGCAGCGAACCGATGGAGGTTAGCGGAGCGGTAGAGGTGAACATAGCGGAATCGCTTGCGGTTGCGATTCGCGCGGGAATGGGGATCGGCGTACTGCCCGTCTATGCGGCCATCGCGGGGTTGCGCAACGGCACGCTCGTGCGCTTGCTGCCGGCGCACACGCTGCAGAACATGAATGTCTATGCGCTGTATCCGTCACGCAGGTTCCTTGATGCGAAGACGCGGACATGGGTCGAATTCCTGCGCTTGCATTTGCCGCAAGTGATCGAACGCGATCAAGCGTTGCTAGAGAAACTGACAGGAGACAGGTCGAAAGCCGTCAGCCCCGCCCCCGCCGCCAGTGCGACTGCGACGAGCCGCGCCTCGGACATCCCCTCGCGCGCGCTCCCCGACAAACCGAACATCACGGTTGAAACATAATCCGTCACCGCATCGGCGTTCTCAGGATGCGTCCGCGCATACCGCTCCAGCACCCGCTCGAAGAACGCCGCCTTGCTGCCGAACGTACTCACGGTGCTCTCGGACGACGAGGCGATCCGCTTCGCCCTCATCGCACCCGAAGTCTTGAGCCACGCGAGATCCGGCCTCGTGCACGTCGTTACGTCGACGATCTCGGTGGCGTTCGCACGTGAACTCGTCGCGGCTCATGAGGCAGCGGGCATCGGCTACGTTTCGGCGCCCGTACTGGCTGGGCCAGCACATTGCTCGCGAGCGCTAGCTCGAAAACACTGGGCGCAGTGAAGTCATTTCGAAAGTGCTACGCACGCAAGGCGACGCCACACTTTCGGAATATTCTGATGTTCAACTGCCACAGGCCTCTCCAGACTGCGAGACGGAATTCGATGCCGAATTCCGAAATCCGATACGCAAACGCGTTGCGGCATCGCTTCGAGCCGATGCTCCGGTCACAATGGGAAACTAACCATGGCAAAGCAAGAAAGCAACGAGACGATTTACCTCTTTGCAACCGTTGGTGCGCGAACCGAGCGAGGACGATGCGTCGTGCGCGACGACGAAGCCATTGCCGGTTTGTTCGATCCCGTGTACTCACCACCATTGTCCGGCGAAAAAGCTGCGCGAGGCGGCCATGCGTAAGGCGGCGATTCGGCATGGGGACCCCACGACAACACGCGGCGTTGTGCTCGCGTACTCGTCCAGGATATATGACGATGGAAAAAATGTCGCGCTAAGCGGCGATGAAGCTACCTGTGGCAACTGCAAAGGAACATTCAAGATATTGGGCACGGGAAAGGGCATGTCGGAGAAAGGACGAGCCGTCGTGGTCGATGGCGACGCCGTGCTCTGCCCGTGCAGAGCGAATCGGGTACTTGCCGGCAGCAACCCGGGCATATTTTTAAAGACCAGCAATAACGAGGGTGAAGCCGCGAACGCCGCAGCTTCAGGCAATGCGACCCTGCCCGTGGCCACGGACGAAGATCTGGAGTGCTACTACGAGTTCGTTCTTGAAAGGACGGGAAAGCCCGTCGAAGGAATGGCCTACAAGCTGTTGAGCGACGGCCACACGCTCATCGACAATGCGTCGCTTGTCGACGGTAGAACGCGTGCGTTTACCTTGAAAAATCATCCGAATCTAAAGCTTGTGGCGTGGCGCCGGGGGGACGTCAGGTGACCGATTTGAACGACAAGAACCTGCGGTTGCTAGCTGCCATTGCGTATGGCGAGGCATCCACGGCAAATGACGCAAACGAAATTGGCGGGATCGCATTCGCCGTTGCCAACAGATGCAGAGCGTGGGACGGGAAATCCGTGTCGGCGTTGCGCGCGATCGAGCCGAACTACGCCTATGCATGGGATGGATCGAACCAGCGATTCAATAAACTGATGTCCACGCGCGACGACGATCTAGAGACCGACCGCGGGATGAAGCTCGCTGTCCACTGGGCTCAGAAAGCGTTGGCGAATGAAGGCCCAGATCCGTCGAACGGTGCGTTTTGGTGGGACGGACGCGATTTCAAAACCAACTATGCAAACCATAGAAAAGTTTTGGATGGTTTCAAGTGGGGCGAATCCTCCCACGACATCTTCGGGGTGCCGGAAAACAGGTTTTGGGTCATCAAGCGATGGCGAATCGTAAATCGGAAAACAGGGCAGATCGTTGATGGGGCCGAGCGAGGGCGTTACGACGCGACCTGGGTTTCAACTGCCGCGCACGGCAGCACGATTTTTTGGACACTCAACCCCGACTACCTGCAAGCGACGGGAGCGAAGGCATACCGATGAAAAGCATTCGGGTGTTGATGACGGCTTTGGTAATCGCCTCGAGCAACGCCTCATCCCAGTCTCACCACTATGACACCTTCTATGGCGATCAACCCGGTGCAGTGTTTAACGCGCCGATCGAACATCGGCATGATCCGAGCACGTCCAACGCTCATGTGGTCTTCTCTTACCCAGGACAAAAGGGCTACTTTTCCGAATTACAAACGATCCTCGGCACCAAGCGCTTAAAGATCCAGGTGTGGCAGGATCGCATCGTAGTCAACGGAAAATCCTTTCGGTTTTCGCGCGCCATTGCATTTCCCAAAGAGCAGGCAACGTACATCTTTCCGGACTCTTCGGAGGTGTTCGTTGCTGCCCCAGCAGCCTCTCACCCGCCGCTGCTTTGTGTGTCGGGTCATGGCAGCGCATCGGGCGAAGCCTCGAGCCGATATCAGCAGATTTTCCTCGTGATAGATCCGCTGGCCAGAAAACCAACGCTTCTACAATTGCCTGGCTTACTCTCGTCGTGTCGAGCGGTAGTCATAACGAAAGACGGGAAGCTCGCCTACCCGAGAAACAGCTACTTATACGATGACGCAGAGGAATCCCGCGTAGGTTTACTACTCTCTTATTACACATTCGACGGGCGGCGCTTCGCTCCCACCGACAACGCACTTCGGCTCAGATTTTCCGAGCCAGAAAATCCGTTCCAGTTCTCGGATCTTGCGGACATTGGGAGAGCCAGTGACCAGCTATCGGTCGCCGAGGCGATGCTATAAGGCCCTCGTTCCGTGCGGCTTTTAGTTATCGAGGTCGGCGGTGTGGGTGTGGCCGGCATTCGGGAATCACCTCCATGAGGAAATTCCCGCTCCCATTTGCGGCTAATCGGCCGCCCACACCCCGGTCGCCGCCCCCCTCGTCGCCCGACGATGCGCGATGCGGGCACAGTAGGCGAACACCGACGACGCGGCGAGCGCCGCAACATCGATGCCGGCCAGCGCCCAATCGTGCCGCGCGATCGAATTCACCAAACCATCGCCGGTCAATGAAGCATCGGCAATCGCAATGCTCGCCGACGCAATCGCGGCTACCGTCAGCAAATCGCGCGCGGCGATGATCGGCGTGCGCAACACGCAATAGCCCACGCACGCCGCCAAAGCGATCCCAAAGCTTCGAGCCGCCCCGACCTCGGGCCAGCAGAGCGCACCGACGAACGCCACCGCTATTCCCGCGCACGTGCCCACGCACACGCCCACCGTCGCGCGCGCCACATTGCGCGCGGCGCGCGGCTGCATCGCCGCATCGCGCTTACGCCGCGCTTCGAGCCACATCAAGTTACCGGTCAGCACCATAGCGGCGCCGCCCAGGCCCAGCGTGAAGTAGATCCAGCGCACCGCCTGCCCGCCGTAGGTGCCGAAATGCAATCCGGATATCGCACTGCCGATCGCGTGATTCGCATCGCGTGAGCCGGCCGTCTGACTGCCGATTACCGTGCCGCTGTTCAACCGCAACGCGATGGCACCCTGCGTACCAAGCGCTTTCGGAACATCGCCCCACATTTCGACGAAACCCGCGGCCTTGCCGTAGTCGATCAACGTGATCCACCCGGGCTCGAATTCGGGCACCCGGCGTCTCGCAGCCTCGAGAAGCTGCCCCGCCCGCAGCGGCGCTGCGTTGCCGGATTCTTCCCGCGAAGGCGTCACGGCGTGCGCGACGGGCGCGGACATCGCCGGCAGTGCTGCCGATAACTCGTGACCGAACGCGATGTTGAAGACGAAGACGATCGCCGTCGTGAGGCACATGAACGCCCCCGTGATTGCGACCATCGCATAAAAGGGCAATGCGAAAAAACCGAGCGCATTGTGCGCATCCTGCCAGAAGCGTTTTCGATTCTTGCCGGGCCGCAATGCGAATAAGTCCTTCGCCAATCGTGGCAGATGCATGAATAGCCCGCTCACGAGCGCGAAACCGAACACAACCGATACCGCGCCCATCAAATACATGCCGAACGGCGGCAGCGCGAGCGCGTAGTGAAGCCGGTTCACGAACGCAGCCAGGCGCGGCGCGTCAAGGGAAACGAGCCCCGAAGAGCTCGATTCATTCGATGGGCGCCGATCGAGCGCCGCATGATGCCAGCGCCCGCCTTCGAACCAAAACGCCGTCGGATCAGGCATCGCCATCGTCGGCCACATGATGCCGAGCCGCGCGGCCGCCGTAGGGTGCGCGGCCAACACCGCCGCCGCCAGCCGGTCGACATCACCGACCGACACCTGCACGTGGCGCGCCGACGGACGCTCCCAGCGGCTGATGGGATCCCGGAACATCGTGAGCGCGCCGCCAACAAACGCGATGAAGAGTGCGAGCCCGGCCACGATGCCGGTCCATGTGTGCAGCCACCGATAGACCTTGAGCGTTTGCGCGCGCATCAATCAACTCACCGAGCCATTCAGTTGAGCGGCGAAGAACAACGCGAATGCGGCGGCGTTGCCGCCAGCCAGCCACGCAACGAACCGACGCCGCGACGAAATCGCCATCAGCCATGACGCAACGCCGATCCACATCGGAACAATCAGCACCATCACGCCGATCGCTGCATGGCGCCACCCACCGGGCAACAGCATGGCGAACGCTGCGCACAGCGCAACCGATAGCGGCAGGGTTGCCGCCAGCGCGATCACGAAGCGGTACGGCATGCGCGCCCTCCTTCGATTCGCTTGCGCACGCGCCCGGCCATGTCGACCGCGAACGGCATGCCGCTGCAACTCGCACCAATCGATACGCAAGTCGCACAAAGGCCGGGCAGCCAGCCGAGCGCAGCGATCCACACGGCAGCCGTCAATTGCATGCAAACTACGGCGAGCCATCGCGCGCGTCGACGCCCCGCTTTCGAGGATGATGTCGCCGACGGCGATGCGCGCCACGCGAACATCGCCGCGCTCAAGCTTCCAACGAGCGCCATCCAGCCGCTCATTGCGCACACCCCTCGCCGCCCACGTTCTCATTGCACGACGCACCCATCTGTCTCACCTCATTTAGGACTGGGAAATCGAAAGTCAGAAGTCAGTCGACAGCGACATCATCACCGTGCGCGGCTCGCCTTGCGTCAGATAGCCACCGAGCGTCGAGGCCTGAGGGGTGAATGATAAATGCAAATGAGAAATATTTCTATTTAGATTAAACATCGACCGAGCGATGCAAGCCATGCGCGATTACTTCGAATGCGCGCTCAGACCGGATGTTCGGCTTCGGACACCTACGGCCCGCGCACTGCTATTCGTCGCATCTCATTTATCCTTCTCCCATCCGCCGCCCCCTCCCAAGAGACACGAGATGACGAAACTCTGCGCGAACCTGACAATGCTGTTCGGCGAGGTCGATTTTCTGGATCGCTTCGCCCAAGCGGCAAACGCCGGCTTCAAAGGCGTCGAATTCCTATTCCCCTATGCGTACGACAAGCAGCGGCTAGCCGAGCAGTTGAATCAGCATGGCCTCAAACAAGTGCTGCACAATCTGCCGGCCGGCGATTGGGCGGGCGGTGAACGCGGAATCGCGTGTTTGCCCGATCGCGTAGGCGAGTTCCAAGACGGTGTCGGCACGGCGATCGAGTACGCGCATGCCCTCGGCTGCAAACAACTGAACGTCTTGGCCGGTATCGCCCCTGCGGGCGTCGCCCCGGAAACGATCCACGAGACCTTCGTCTCCAATGTGAAGTTCGCCGCGCAGGCGCTCGCCGCCGCGGACATCCGGCTGCTGATCGAGCCGATCAATACGTATGACATTCCGGGCTTTTACGTGAACCGCACGCGGCAAGCGCTCGATGTGATCGAGGCGAGCGGCAGCGAGAATGTGTTCGTGCAGTACGACATCTATCACGCCCAGCGGATGGAGGGCGAGCTCGCCGCGACGATCGAGAGGCACTTGCCGAAGATCGCCCATATGCAACTTGCCGACAACCCCGGCCGCCATGAGCCGGGTACTGGCGAAATCAATTACCCGTTCCTGTTCGCCCATCTCGAGAAGATCGGCTACGACGGCTGGATCGGCTGCGAGTACAAGCCGGCCGCGACGTCGGCCGCCGGGCTCGGCTGGGCTGCGAACTATCTCTGATTTCCCGGCAAGCACGATGAACCGCGGCCATGATTGGCGTTACGGACGGACGGTCATTTCACGGTGAACGTGTAATGTCCCTGCGTCCGGTGACCGTCGACGGCCACTGCCGTCCAGTTCACCGTATACACGCCGGCCGTGAGTGGCTTGATCGCGATCGTCATGTGCTTTTTGTCGTTCGCATCGACGCTCGACTTGCCGTTCGTGACATCTTTGCCCGCTGCATCGGCCACCTTCAGCGAGCTGAAAGCGGGCTCCAACGCGTCGTCGAACTCGATCGATACTTGTTTCGTGTCGGAGCCGACGACCGCACCGGCTCCCGGTACCCGCTGCTTCGGATAAGCATGGGCGCTGGCCCATTGTGCGAACGTCAGCAGCAAAGCAGCCGCGCAAGTGCGGGCGGAAAGCGAGATCGGCGATGTCTTCATGATGTTGAGGTTCGAAGTTGGAACAGCCGTTTGCCGAGCGAACCCAGGCGCAGATTGTCGAAACAGAGGGTGCTTGCGACAGGATGCCCGTGTGCTGGCGCTCGGCCGACTCACAGGGATCTGCGCTTTGATGCGGTCGAACTGAAAGCCGAATTTGTCGTATTGACGACACTACAGCGATGAAATCAGCCTAGCTCCGCACTCGGTCGGTCGTTGTGAAAGGCGACGGGCACGCCGTGGTGCTGACGCGTGCTGTTTTCGGGAATTATTTTACGTAAATCTATAAGACTTTTCCGAAACGTCCGTGAGTCTCAGGGCTTGCCCGCCGCAGCGTACAATCGCGCCACTCCGATTCACCGCAAGCCATGGACCTCGAAAGCATTCTCTTCAGACAGGGCTTCGGCTCGCGCCGCCAATGCCGATCGTTAGTCGCCGAGGGCCATGTGGCCGTCGGCGGGACCGTCTGTGCCGACCCCGACGCCGATTTCGCGCTCGACGATCTGACGTTCGACGTCGACGGCACGCCTTGGCGCTACCGCGAACGCGCCTATTTGATGCTCAACAAGCCCGCAGGCTATGAATGCTCGCGCGAACCGCAGCATCACCTAAGCGTGTTCAGCTTGTTGCCGACGCAACTAGCCGCGCGCGGCGTTCAATGCGTCGGCCGCCTCGATGAGGACACGACCGGCCTGTTGCTGCTCTCGGACGACGGCCAATTCGTCCACGCCTACACATCGCCGAAGCGCAAAGTGCCGAAGACGTACCTCGCCACGACGCGCCACCCCCTAGATGACCGTCAGCTACAAGCACTTGGCGACGGTGTCCTGCTGCACGGCGAAAAAGCGCCGATCGCGGCGGCTTGCGTCCGCATGCGCGGCGAGAAGCAGCTTGAAATGACGGTCAACGAGGGCAAGTACCATCAGGTCAAACGCATGATCGCCGCCGCGGGCAACCGCTGCGAAGCCTTGCATCGAGAGCGCATCGGTGGGCTGGCGCTACCGCACACGCTCGCCCCGGGCGCATGGCAGTGGCTGGACGACGACGCGCTCCAAGCATTACGCGCCTAGGCTCGCGCCGCGCCCGCAATGTGGGCCACGGATCCGAACGAACATCGATATCCGGTTCGCTCCCTATGGGGAGCGCCTGGCGCCACGCCTATACTGCTGTCATCAAGGAAACGAGATCGCCGCGCAATGCGCGAGCGGATCCGATCAAGAGACAGTGGTAGGGGAGGTGTATCGTGATCATCAACAGCACGTTCGAGATTTCGTATGTGACGCTCGCCTGCGCGGCGCTCGGTGCGATCGTCATCGGCGCATTGCTCGCGCTGATGCACGTGAAACGTCGGTTTCACCCGAATCTCATCGGCGCCCTGGTGGGCGCGCTGCTTTGCTTCCTACTGCTCGAAGCGCTGCCCGCTATTCTTTAGCGCTCCTTATTTCCTATGCGAGCCTAGGCCGCGCAGGAAATCATCGACGGTCGGATAACGCAGCGTCACGCCAAGTTCGCGCTTGAGCCGCGCATTCGATAGGCGCCGCGATTCGCGCATGAACGACAGCGTCGCCGGCTCGAGGCTCGCCTCGGCCGCCTCGCGCGTGACGCGTGGCACGTGCGGCAGCCCGAACGCATCGGCAATGCGATCGAAATAATCCCCCATTTTCAGCACGGTGTCGTCCGAAGCATGGACGACACGGCCGATGCGTCCACGCACGGCCATCCGCAACATGATCGCGGCGAGATCGTCGGCATGGATGTGGTTCGTATAGACATCATCGCGTTCGACGAGCGCGGGCTTACCCTGGCCGATGCGCGTGAGCGGCAGACGCTCGCGCGCATAAATGCCGGGAATGCGCACGATGCTCGCCGCCGTTGTTCCGCGCGCATTGGCTTGCCTCAATCGCCGCTCTGCGGCCACGCGCCGTTTCGCGCGCGCGTTGGCCGGCCGCACCGGCTGGGTTTCGTCGATGAATGCCCCGCCGCAGTCGCCGTAGACACCGGTCGTGCTGGCGTAGACGAGGCGCACACCCACGCGGGCACGCCCCCCGCGCTCAGCCGGCGAAAAGCCCTCGGGTACAATACGCCGGTTGCGCGAGCGCGCCGGCGCGCTCGCTGCCGGACGCGCCGCGCCGTGGCGACGATGCGCACCGAGCGCCGCGATCAGCGCGCGCGTGCGGGGGTCGTCGGCCCCGTCGGGCGGCGGTGGCGCAAGATGCAAAACCGTGCGCGCGAGGCCCGGCAATCGGCGTAATGTGTGCGGCGCGTCGAGATCGCCGACAATCGGCGTAAGGCCTTCGGCCCGCAATTGCTCGGCACGCGCCGTGCGTGTCGTCAGCGCGAATACGCGCGCGCCCGCGGCGTGCGCAAGCAGGCGCTTCGCGCAGCGCAGCCCGACATCGCCGCAGCCGACGATGAGCACGCGCGGCCGGCGCAAGATTCTTGTGGCGTTCATGTGCGCGCATTGTAGCGGTCCGCCGCCCTGCGCGCTTTGACTGGATTTTTTTCGTTTTTCGTTCGATCGAGCTATGGCATATAACGTGACTCTCCGGCAAAGCGGCCGGCAGTTTCAAGTAGAACCCGACGAGCCCGTGCTGGTCGCGGCGCTGCGCCAAGGCGTCGGCGTCCCGTACGGCTGCAAGAACGGCGCGTGCGGTTCATGCAAGGGCGCAGTCGTCTCGGGCCAAATCGAGCAAAGCTCGCATTCGTCGTCGGCGCTTTCGAACGATGAAAAGACACGCGGCATGGCGCTGTTTTGCTGCGCGACGGCCCAATCGGATCTCGTCATCGACGTGCGTGAAATCGCGGGCGTCGGCGACGTCCAAGTCAAGAAGCTGCCTTGCCGTGTCAACTTACTCGAGCGTCGCGCCGACGACGTCGTGGTCCTGAAGCTGCAATTGCCCGCGAACGAGCGGTTGCAATACCTGGCCGGCCAGTACATCGAATTCATTCTGAAAGACGGCAAGCGCCGCAGCTACTCGATGGCAAGCGCCCCGCACGAGGAAGGCCCGATCGAACTGCACATCCGGCACATGGCGGGTGGCGTCTTCACCGATCAGGTTTTCAATACGATGAAGGAGCGCGACATCCTGCGCTTCGAGGGCCCGCTCGGCACATTTTTCCTGCGCGAGGATTCGGACAAGCCCATCGTGCTGCTCGCCTCGGGCACGGGCTTCGCCCCGATCAAAGCGATCGCGGAGCACGCGTTCTTCAAGAACATCGAGCGGCCGATCACGCTCTACTGGGGCGCGCGCCGCAAGAAAGATCTTTACATGCTCGAGCTGGCGCAAGGCTGGGCCAAGGATCATCCGAACTTCAAGTTCGTGCCCGTGTTGTCCGAGCCCGATCCAAGCGACGGCTGGACGGGCCGCACCGGCTTCGTGCATCGCGCCGTGATCGAGGATCTGCCCGATCTGTCGGGCCACCAAGTCTATGCGTGCGGCGCGCCGGTGATGGTCGAATCGGCCCAGCGCGATTTCACGGCTCACCATCAGCTGCCGGCCGACGAGTTCTACGCCGATTCGTTCACGAGCGAGGCCGATCTCGTCAACGCGGTATAACGGACAGCGACGTCGCGACGCGACACGCCGCGTGCGCAAAATGCGACACGCGCGTGCCGCAAGCGATTGCATCGAGGCGCACGCTGTCGTATTCTTGCGCCCATGAACCGCAACCTGTCCGCCCTTCGACGTCGCCGCTCGCTCCCGCCAAGGGAAGCCGTCGGCTCGTAGCGGACGCGCGCCTCGCAAGCAACCAGCATCAAGCGAAGCGCGAAATCGGTCAAACCGCGAAAGCCACGGACTGCCGTGGCTTTTTTCATTTCTCCCCTCACCTTTCGTTCATTTATCGCGGAGCCGTGCCATGCAATCGACGCAAAATCCGACGCAGTCGCTGATGTACATCACCAACCGCCCTGACATCGTCTTCACGCGTGGTTCGGGCTCTTGGCTCTTCGACAGCGAAGGCAAGCGTTACCTCGATTTCATTCAAGGCTGGGCCGTGAACTGCCTCGGGCACTGCCATCCCGCGATGATCGACGCGCTCGAGACGCAGGCGCGTCAACTCATCAACCCGTCGCCCGCTTTCTACAACGAACCGATGGCGAGCCTCGCCGGGCTGCTGACCGAGCACAGCGTCTTCGACAAGGTCTTCTTCGCCAACAGCGGCGCCGAAGCCAACGAAGGCGCGATCAAGCTCGCGCGCAAGTGGGGCAAGAAATTCAAGAACGGCGCTTACGAGATCATCACGTTCGATCACAGCTTTCACGGCCGCACGCTCGCGACGATGTCGGCGAGCGGCAAGGCCGGCTGGGACACCCTCTACGCGCCGCAAGTGCCGGGCTTTCCGAAGGCCGAACTCAACGACATCGCTTCGGTCGAGAAGCTGATAGGCGAGAAGACGGTCGCGGTCATGCTCGAGCCGATCCAAGGCGAGGCCGGCGTGGTTCCGGCCACGCCCGAGTTCATGCGCGAGCTGCGCGAGCTGACAAAGCGTCACAATCTTCTGCTCATCGTCGATGAAGTGCAAAGCGGCTGCGGCCGGGCGGGCACCTTGTTCGCCTATGAGCTCGCCGGCATCGAGCCCGACATCATGACGCTCGGCAAGGGTATCGGCGGCGGCGCGCCGCTCGCGGCGCTGCTCGCGAAAGCTGAAGTCGCCGTGTTCGAAGCAGGCGACCAGGGCGGCACGTACAACGGCAACCCGCTCATGACGGCCGTGGGATCCGCCGTCATCAAAACGCTGGTGGCACCGGGCTTTTTGGAAGGCGTTCGGGCACGCGGCGAATACCTGCGCGCGAAGCTGCTCGAGCTGTCAAACGAGCGCGGCTTCGAAGGTGAGCGTGGCGAAGGCTTGCTGCGCGCGCTGCTGCTCGGCAAGGATATCGGCCCGCAGATCGTCGAAAAGGCGCGCGACATGCAGCCGGTGGGGCTGCTGCTCAATGCGGCTCGGCCGAATTTGCTGCGATTCATGCCCGCGTTGAACGTGACGAACGAAGAGATCGATCAGATGATGGGGATGTTGCGCGGGGTGTTGGATACGCTGTGAAACGGTGAGAATGCCCCGTCCCGATTGGGTGCACGGCCGGGCTCGGCCGTCGCATAGTCATATCGCCGATTCGATTCCAAGTTGACGGGCATCGTTCGCCCAGTCGCACGCTCAAAGGTGCGGACCATCAGAGTTGCTCCACGTTAATGGCATTTGCCTTTCGCCCCAGCGCACGGAGCGGATCAAACTCCAGCCCGTTGGGCCCGTTCGGGATTCCGTCGCGCAATTCGGATTTGCGCGATGGTGCATGGCTCGTCCGTCTACAGTGCGCATGTTATTGCGGATATCCCCCCGCGAGCGGTTCGTCTGCGCCCGCATCGAAGATTGCGGGCGATTCGGCCACGACTTCGACACGGACAGCCCATGGCCAATACCACCCACTCCGTCCCAGCAACGCCCCGGATCGACATTCCCACGCATCACGAGCAGGCCGGCGAAGCAATCGAGATGCAGCAACGGCGCAGCTCTGGCTCTCAAACAGAGCCCGCGCCGCTGCAATTGCTGTCGCCGCCCGGGCGAAGCCGTGCAGGCAGTGAGGCGAGTTCGGTAGGTCAGCGCAACCACGGTACGCTCGAAAGAGTTCCCTCGGGCAGTAGTCAATTTCGCGCTGCAATCAAAACGGTCATGGCAGATCCTTCTGCTGCAGCAGCAGCAGCAACAGCCGCGGCGGCAGGAGAAACCGAGGTCGCCGACGAAAGGCGGCAGACGGGATTGCACAAGCGATACAAGCATGAATTGAAGATGCAGGATCCAAACCACGCGTCCGTCATGGCGGAAAACTTAGCAGGGCTGCGAGACACTATGCCGCAGTTGCTCGAGCGCCGATTCCAGGCCCGAAACGAGGCAAGAGGATACATGGTCAGCTTGGCCGCATTGCTGTCCGGCGACGAATATTCATTCCCGAAGAAACTCTCCGGCCGCGTGCACAAGACAGCGGACGGTCACTTCGAAAGTGACAATGAAGCGATCCAGGGGGCTATCTCGTTCGCCGCCGTGAAGTATCCGCAAGACTTTGCCCGGCTCACGCTCCCCGAAGGCGGCATAGATGTCGCTCTGCCCCTCGAGGGCCATGCCCTGCTTCAGACTCGAAGGTTCGTGGAAGGAACGAGAGTCACCGAACTGCAACTCGCCGATGGGACGACCAAATCGACGAACATCGATCTCGCCACATATACGGCACGGAGTGCCATCTTACAAAGCACCAGCGCATTCGTCGACGACGCTCGACTTCGTACTCCCGCCCTCACCCACGCGCACGAAGTTGCCGGAGTCCAGGTGGAGGAGCACCCGCTCGCATTTCTACAAACCGTGAAATACGACGTGCGCACGGAGCACGACGGCCTCCGCGCTCTTTTGAATCGTGCGATGAGCGATCACGACCCTACGACACTCGAACTGCGGGGTAGGCTTGGAGCGCAGGCGATTATGTCGGTCATGGGGACGAAAAAATTCACGAAGGAGATTGGGAAGACGTTCTTCGGAAGCGTTGCGGTCGCGGGTGGAATTTCTTACTTGATGGACGTGTTGGCGTGGGGGGCGGTCGAGCGAGCAATGATTGCAAAATACGGAGAAGACCATCCAGCAACAATGGTGGTCAAAGTGATTACTCATAGCTTGACGCCGGTCATCGCCGAATGCGTCGATACGGCGCTCATTAAGCGTTATATCAAGAGTCTGAAGGGAGAGCCGTTCATCCCGAAGACTAAGGAAGATGCCATGGACACTGCCATTGATGCGCTCAAGGGTGGCGGAATCGCGGGGCTAGGATCGATTCCGAACAACATGATCGACCTGACCGACAGCTGGTGGGCCTATCCAATCAAGTTGCTCCTTACCAACCCCATCGCCACGGCGACTTCCGGTGCGGGCTTCCCGTTGGAAGTCGGCGCTTCACATGAGCAAATGGCGGCCGGGGTGGTTCAGCAAAGAAACGCGCGCTTTTATTCCACCCCTACCCGCGTGCCTGCGGGGCAACCTGCGCGCGCGGCGCTAGCAAAACAAGCGCAACGAGACACCAAGGGCGCTTTGATGATGAACCCCGGCGACGAAACGGCGATTGATTCGATGGGTATCGGTCAGGTCATAAGTTTTGGCACAGATGTCCCGACCGATGCCCTCGCGCGCGCCGGCATCATCAAGCGAAATACAGCGAAGGTCGTGACGATCATAAGCAATACGCCTACCGAGATCCTGAGTTCAGTAGCAAGGCTATTCGGCGCGAATCACATTGGCGGAAGGGGACGGGATTTATCTACCGACGCGGAAAAGAACGAACAAGTAATCGCACTCATCTTCAGTAAGGCGATCGAACGCTGGAAGAGCGGAGATCGCAACCGAAGCATCGCGATTACGGAAGACGAAATGCGCGCCATCGAGCACCCAAAACTCGCGGTCACGTTCCCGATGGGCATGAAAATCATCGACGGCATGAATGGGATAACCGACTTCCTCGTCAACGTGGGCAACGCGCTGCGCGGCAAGTCGGAGCACGAGCCAAGTCTCGCTGAACAAGTGGAGATCAAAAATATCCTTCGAAACATGCCCGGTGCGTTCCCCGAACCCGTTTGAGATGGGATTTTCGCCGGCAAAAAAGCCGCATGGTGAAAACGCATGCGGCTTTTTCGCCGTGGCCTAGTCGCCTCGGCCGAATGAGCACAGGCAGACCTTACATCGAAACCTTATTGATAAAGTTCCGCTTGCCTTCCTTGTAGCCGTAGATCGAGATGATGCCGTGCTTCAGGTCGCCCTTGGCATCGAACGTGGTCTCGCCGATCACGCCTTTGTAGTCCGTCGTCGGCATGGCAGCCAGGATCTTGGCCGGATCGGTCGAATTGGCACGCTTCATCGCGTCGACGACGATGTAGACGGCATCGTACGTGTACGGCGAGTACAGCACGACGTCCTGGCCGTAACGCTTCTTGTACTTATCCGCGAACGCGGCGCCGCCCTTCATTTGATCTAGGCCTACACCCGCTTGCGAACACACGATGTTGTCGGCCGCATTGCCGGCCAGATCGGCGATGTTCGCCGTGCAAACACCGTCGCCCGCGAGGATCTTCGCGCGCAAGCCCAACTGCTTCGCTTGCTTCGCGAACGGACCGCCCGTGGCATCCATCGCGCCGACCATGATCGCGTCGGGGTTCTCACCCTTGATCTTCGTCAGAATCGCACGGAAATCGACGGCCTTGTCGTTCGTCGCGTCGTGCGACACGACGTTCAAGCCGGCAGCCTTGGCAGCCATTTCGAACTGCTGCGCCAAGCCTTGACCGTAGGCGGTCGAATCATCGACGATCGCCACCTTCTTCACATGCATCTCCTTCGCTGCGTAGTTCGCGAGCGCCGGGCCTTGCTGCGCGTCGGTCGCAACGACGCGGTACGTCGTCTTGAAGCCTTGCTCCGTGTACTTCGGGTTCGTCGCCGAGGGCGAGATCTGCACGATGCCGGCATCGCTGTAGATCTTCGAGGCAGGGATCGACGTGCCCGACGTTTCATGGCCGACGACTGCCGCGACCTTGTCGTCGACGAGCTTCTGCGCAACCTGCGTCGCTTGGCGCGGGTCGCCTGCGTCGTCTTGCGGGTCGAGCTGGAGCGTCACCTTTTGGCCGCCGATCATGAGGCCCTTCGCGTTGATCTCTTCGATCGCGAGACGGGCGCCGTTCTCGTTGTCCTTGCCTTGGTGAGCCGAGCCGCCGGTGAGCGGAGCGACGTGACCGATCTTGACGATCGTGTCGGCTTGAGCGGTGTTGGAAAGCGCAAACGTTAGCGCGGCGGCTGCCGCACAGCCGGTGAGAAGCGACTTGATCACTATCGGAATCCCCTTTTGAGATCGGGTTTGGACAACACCACTGCGGGCCGTGTCGGCCCATTGACAGCGCCCGTGCAGGTGGCACGGGCGCGAGAGAAAGTATTACTCGCCGAGATACGCAGCCCGTACCTTCGGATCGTCGAGCATTTGCTTAGCATCGCCCGACATCGTGACCATACCGGAGTCCATCACGTAACCGCGGTTGGCCGCTTGCAGCGCGAGACGGGCGTTCTGCTCCACCAGCAGCACCGTCAGGCCTTCCTTCGAAATGTCGCGCACGACTTCGAAGATCTTCTCGACCATGATCGGCGACAGACCCATCGACGGCTCGTCAAGCAGCAACAGCTTAGGACGGCTAATGATCGCACGCGCCATCGCCAGCATCTGCTGCTCGCCGCCCGACAGCGTACCGGCCAATTGCTTGGCACGCTCCTTCAAGCGCGGGAAGTAGCCGAACATGCGATCGACGTCCTTCTGGATACCGTCGTTGTCGCTGCGCAGGTAGGCACCCATCTGCATGTTCTCGATAATCGACATGCGCGCGAAGATCCCACGGCCTTCCGGCACCATCGCCAAGCCGCGCTTGAGCAACTCGTGCGACGCCACGCCCTTGATCGACTGGCCCATGTATTCGATGTCGCCCGCCGAGTACGGCTTCAGGCCCGTGATGGCCTTCATCGTCGTCGTCTTGCCCGCACCGTTCGCGCCGATCAGCGTGACCAGCTCGCCCTGCGCGACTTCCATGTCGACGCCCTTGACCGCCTGGATGCCGCCGTAATTGACCTGCAGGCCCTTGATTTTCAACATTGCCGTAGTCATCAGTGGACCCCCGCGCCCAGATATGCCTCAATCACTTTCGGGTTCTTCTGCACGTCTTGCGGCAGACCTTCAGCGATCACCTTGCCGTAATCGAGCACCGTCATGCGGTTGCACAGGTGCATCACGAGCTTCACATCGTGTTCGATCAACAGAATCGTCTTGCCGTCGTCGCGGATCTTTTCCAGAAGACGCGTGAGTTCGACCTTTTCCGTCGCGTTCATGCCGGCCGCCGGCTCGTCCAAAGCCAAGAGCTTCGGATCGGTCGCCAGGGCGCGCGCGATCTCCAAGCGGCGCTGGTGGCCGTACGAGAGGTTGCGCGCCGTGTAATCGGCGTATTGCAGCACGCCCACGTAATCGAGCAACTCAATCGCGCGTTCGCGGATCTCGCGCTCTTCCCTACGCTCAGCCGGCGTTTGCAACACGGCGCCGATCAAGCCGTGCTTGGTGCGCACGTGGCGGCCCACCATCACGTTCTCGAGCGCGGTCATGCCGCCAAACAGGCGAATGTTCTGGAACGTACGGGCGATTCCGGCCTGCGCCACTTGATAGACAGCCGTCGGCGTGTAGTCTGTGCCGTCGAGCTTGAACTCGCCGGAATCGGGCGTATAGAGCCCGGTAATCACGTTGAAGAACGTGGTCTTGCCGGCGCCGTTGGGGCCGATCAGGCCGTAGATCGTGCCTGCCTCGATTTTGAGGCCCACGTCCGAGAGCGCTTGCAGGCCGCCAAAGCGCTTGTTCACGCCGCTGACGGACAAACGAATACTTTTGTTGCTCATATGTTTTCTCCTGTCGACCAGAGTTAGCGCTTCAGCGCTTGACTCCGGTCCCATGCAGAGCTGTCGATCGTTAAGCGCGCACAGGCTTCTTGGCGTTGCGCTTGGCCAGTTTCGCGATCTTGTCCTCGTGCTTCGCCGCAGGCCACAAGCCTTCGGAGCGATAGAGCATGATGAGAACCATCGCCAGACCGTACAGCAGCTGACGGATCACTTCGGTGTCGATGATCTGATGGCCAAACATCCAATGCTGCAACGGGCCCATCGTCGAGCGCAGGAATTCCGGGAAGATGGCGAGGAGCACGGCGCCGAGAATCACGCCGGGGATGTGGCCCATACCGCCGAGCACCACGCAGGCGAGCACCACGACCGATTCCCAGAACGTGAACGACTCGGGCGAGACGAACCCTTGGAAGCCGCCGAACATCGCACCCGACAGGCCCCCGAACGACGCGCCCATCGCGAATGCGAGCAGCTTCACGTTACGCGTGTTGATGCCCATCGCCTTCGCGGCGATTTCGTCTTCGCGGATCGCGGCCCAAGCACGGCCGATACGCGAGTGCTGCAAGCGCGTGCAAACCCAGATCACGAGCAACGAGCACAGCACGAACAAGTAGTAATAGAGATAGACCGACGGCAGTTGCACGCCAAACAGCGAGTGCGTCTGCGCAAGGCTGAAGCCGGCGACGTGCACCGGATCGACGCCCGTGATCCCTTGCGGCCCGTTCGTGATGTTGACCGGACGGTCCAGGTTGTTCATGAAGATCCGGACGATTTCACCGAAGCCGAGCGTCACGATCGCCAGGTAGTCGCCGCGCAGACGCAGCGTCGGCGCACCGAGCAGCACGCCGAACAAGGCGGCCAAGCCCATCGCGATCGGCACGACGAGGAAGTACGACAGATGCAGACCGTTCGGCCAAATATTGTGGATCCACTCGAACTGGTTAGCGAGGTGCGGAGACGTCAGCAGCGCCGCCGTGTAAGCGCCCACCGCATAAAACGCGATGTAGCCCAAGTCGAGCAGGCCGGCGAAGCCGACGACCACGTTCAGGCCGAGCGCCAGCATCACGTAGAGCATCGCGAAGTCGAGCACCCGCACCCAGTAATTGCCGCCAGCCGCGCCGATGATCATCGGCGCTGCAATAACGAAGATAGCGGTGAGCACACCCACGACGAGCGTCTTCGTGGCATTTTTCTCGGGGATGAGCGTGGTGGACGGCTCGATCGGTTGAATTGAAGTCATTTTGATTGCTCCTTGCCCTTACGCGCGGTCCGCGACACGTTCGCCGAGCAGACCCGACGGACGGAAGACCAAGACGATGATCAGCACGATGAACGCGAACACGTCTTGATAGTTACTGCCGAATACGCCGCCCGTGAGATTGCCGATGTAGCCGGCGCCTAGCTGTTCGATCAGGCCTAGCACCACGCCGCCGACCATCGCGCCGCCAAGGTTGCCGATCCCGCCGAGCACGGCCGCGGTGAACGCTTTCATGCCGGGGATGAAGCCCATGTAGAAGTGAACGTTGCCGTATTCGGAGGCGATCATCACGCCGGCCAGTGCAGCAAGCGCCGAGCCGAGCATGAAGGTGGCCGAGATCACGAAGTTCGGGTTCACGCCCATCAGGCTTGCGACGTTCGGGTTTTCGGCGATCGCGCGCATCGCGCGGCCGAGCTTGGTTTTATGCACGAGCAGGAGCAGACCGGCCATCACGAGGAACGCGACCACGATGATCGCGATTTCCGTGGCCGAGATCACGGCGCCGACGGTGGTGTCGGTGGCCTTGATCACGTTGATCGGGTCAGTGGAGATCAGCTGCGGGAACGGCAGCGGGTTGCGCGACCAGATCATCATGGCCAGCGTTTCCAGCAGGATCGACACGCCGATGGCGGTAATCAGCGGGGCCAGGCGCGGGGCGCGGCGCAAAGGCCGGTATGCGGCGCGCTCGATCACGTAGCCGACTATCGCGCATACGACCGCGGCGACGACGAGCCCGATGATCAGCGTGGGGATATTGCCGAGCCCGGGGAAGTGATTGTGCAGCACGTTGATGGTCGACAGGGCGACCATCGCACCGACCATCAGGACGTCGCCATGAGCGAAGTTGATGATGCCTAAGATGCCGTACACCATCGTATAGCCGAGTGCGATGATGGCGTAAACGCTACCAAGCACCAGCCCGTTGAGGATCTGCTGGATGAAGATATCCATTTAAAGCTCCTTAGCCCGTGCGACCGGATCTTCGCTTCGCGCCGGTTGTAACCGGAGGTCGGCGAAAACCGCAACGGCACTGCGGGTACTGATAAAAAAACCGGTAAGGGTCGGCCGCCTCATGGATACCGCGGAAACCGTGATTCGGCGGCAGACCCGGTGAGGCGGATGCAAAAACGGCACCGTCGGGTATCCGGTGCCGTCGCGTTGCCATGCTCAATGTGCGGAAGCGGCCTTCGCCGTGCTGCGCGAAGTCTGCGTCCTGGTATCGGCACGCCGGCGTAGAACCTGCCCGCGGACCGACGCGAAGCCCCCGCGCATCAAGCGCAGACGGCATTCCCTTGCCGGCAAGAACGCCGCCTGCAAGGAGTGTTGCTCCGATTCCGAGCGTGGCCTGGGCCGCGGGCAACACGCTCGCAGAAAATGTTCCTTCATTGCCACGCGCGCTCGATCGAGCACGCCCGGTGCGGGTGAGGAGAACCGCCGACGCAGGCGTGCGCGAAGGCACGAACCGATTCGAGCGATCCGGCTGCGCGAAATCTTTCGATCGCGACGCCGCCTGCTTGTTGTTTTCTTTGTCCGGTCCGCGAGCCACGGGACGCGCCGCCGACCACGCGGTCTGCCCGGAGGAGACGATAGCCGCCGTCTGATTCGCCGGCGCCTCGACGGCCCATGCCGCGACACCGATGCTCGCCTCGCCGCGCTTCCTGATGCCACATGCGGCGTAAGCAAACTTGACTTGCATTCACTAGGTCTCCTGCGCCTTGCTCGATACCGTTGCCCAAAGGCCCGGGGGCCTTGAGGACGGGCGCATTGTAACTCTAATTACCGACGCACCAATATGCGGAATCGGCAGGGTTTTCCTGCATTGCAACCTTTTTTTGGGATCAATATTCGGCACGCATCGCAACTAGGTTGCAACATTTGCGCTTTTATTGGGAGCAACCGCCGCGAACGAAGGCCGATTGAAAATAAAAAAGCGCGCCAGACGGCGCGCCTGTTCGAAACGACAACGAACTAGGGAAAACCCGAGGTACGAGGAAACGAGCGCACGTTGGGCGCCCGCATGCCTCGCGCTTATTGACCCGGCAATGAGAGACCGCGCGGCAGGGGGAACGAGATGTTCTCTTCGATGCCTTCCAACGCTCGGACGTTGCGTGCGCCGAGTTCGCGCAGCCGGCCGATGACAGCTTGTGCGAGCACTTCGGGCGCGGAAGCCCCGGCCGTCACGCCGATGCGCCGCTTGCCCTCGACCCAAGCGGGATCGATCTGATCGGGGGAGTCCACCATATAAGCGGGTACGCCCCGCTTTTCGGCCACCTCGCGCAACCGGTTCGAATTCGAACTGTTGGGGCTGCCGACGACGATGACGACGTCGCACTGAGGCGTCATGAACTTGACAGCGTCCTGCCGGTTCTGCGTCGCGTAGCAAATGTCCTGCTTCTTCGGCTCGCGAATCTGCGGGAAGCGCGCCTTCAGCGCGGCGATGACGTGGGCTGCGTCGTCGACGGACAGCGTCGTTTGCGTCACGAACGCGATCCGCGCGGGATCGTCCACTTCGAGGGCGTTGACGTCTTCGATGCTTTCGACGAGATACATGCGCTCGCCGCACTGCCCCATCGTGCCTTCCACCTCGGGGTGACCCTTGTGGCCGATCATGACGATGTCGAGCCCTTCTTGTCGCATCTTCGCCACTTCGATGTGAACCTTCGTGACGAGCGGACACGTGGCGTCGTAAATGCGCAACCCGCGCATTTCGGCCTCCTCGCGCACCGCCTTGGACACGCCGTGCGCGCTGAAAATCACGGTGCTGCCCGAGGGAACTTCGTCGAGCAGTTCGACGAAGACCGCGCCCTTTTTACGCAAATCCTCGACCACATAGGCGTTGTGCACGATTTCGTGGCGCACGTAGATCGGCGCGCCGAACAGCGTGATGGCGCGCTCGACGATCTCGATGGCGCGATCGACCCCCGCGCAGAAGCCGCGCGGCTGGGCGAGCAGGATTTCCGCCTCGACAGCGGCGAGAGAGGTATCCGTGAGGCTCATGTCTACAAAATTCCGATGATATGCACTTCGAACGTCAGCGCCTGACCCGCCAGCGGATGATTGAAATCGAACAATGCCGACGTCTCGCCGATTTCTTTCAGCACGCCGGCATAGCGGCCGCCGCTCGGTGCATTGAACTCGATCAGGTCGCCCGGGGCGAAATCCTCGCCGACCATGCCGTTCTCGCGCAACGTGGCGAGCGAGACGCGCTGGATGAGTTCGGGGTTGCGCGGACCGAACGCTTCACCTTCGGCTAGCCGGAAGGTCGAATGGTTGCCGGTTTTCATCCCCACGAGAATGTCTTCGAGAGGCTCGGCCAGTTGCCCGGCGCCGAGCAGCAGCGTTGCGGGCTTGTCGCCGAAGGTGTTCACGATGTCGGCGCCATCGGCGAGTGCAAGCCGGTAGTGAAGCGTGACATGCGAGCCGGCTTTCACTTCTGAAATATCGATGATGCTCATGGGAATAGCTCGTTGGGCAAACGCAAGTTGTGCGGATGGCCGCCCTGCGTTTCAACGCCCCGCGGATGGCCGCACCGACAAAGCCGCTATTGTAAACCAGCTCGCGCCGGGCGGCGCACGCCTCAAGAGTGCGCCGCCCGGCCTCGCTCCAAGACCGCTACTGGGAGATGTCTCGATGCTAGATCGTTCCGCTGCGCTTGCCATACCGCCGCCGCCTCGGCCGCAGACATGCCGCTCGCGCGCCGCCTACGCGCGCGATATGCCGCGCGAACGGCTCTTCGGCGCCGGCCCGGCGGCGCTGTCCGATACCGAACTGATCGCAATCTTTCTCGGTTGCGGGCTGCCGGGCTATGACGTATTCGAGGTCTCGCGTTCGCTACTGGAACGCTTCGGCTCGCTGCGCGCGATGTTGGACGCGACGCCGGCCGATTTTCACGGCTTGCGCGGGATCGGGCCGGCGAAGACGGCCGTTTTGCTGGCCGTCATCGAAATGGCGCGCCGCGCATTGGCCGAGCAGGCGCGCGAACAGCCGCTCGTCGATTCGACCTCCGCCGTGCAAGATTACGTACGGCTCTTGATCGGCTCGCGGCCGTATGAAGTTTTCGTATGCCTTTATCTGGACGCGCGCCATCGCTTGATCGATAGCGAGGAAACGTCGCGCGGCTCGCTGACGCGCCTGGCCGTCTATCCGCGCGAAATCGTGCGCCGCGCGCTCGATGTGAATGCCGCGAGCCTCATCGTCGCGCATAACCACCCGTCCGGCGCGGTGAAGCCGAGCGCAAGCGATCGCCAACTCACGCAGGTACTGCGCGAAGCGCTCGCCTTGATCGACGTGCGGCTCGTCGATCACCTTGTGGTAGGCCGCCACGATGTCTTTTCATTCGCGCACGCCGGCTGGCTGTGAGTGGGCGCTCGGCGCGGCGGCGGCGGTCAGCGCGGGAGGCGTTCAACGACACCGGGAGCCGCACGCGCAAATTCGGTTTGATTTTTCGGCGATTTTTCTGCTAGAATCGCCGTCTGCCTGTTTCCAACCCCGTTCAGAAGCTTGGGGGAGGTCGCCGCGACCGGTTATTGATGGTTATTGATCGGATGGTTATTGATCGGCTTCCCGTGCCCAGTTTTGGGCCGCCCGCCATCAGCCACCCATCGCGTTCACGCGGCTTAGTTTATCGAGGCAGCACGCCGTACGGCGAATGTCTCGTTCCTGCTAGGAACGGCGAGAAGAGAAGCGGTGTCGACCTTTCCTGTTAGGCCCGACCCAGGCTTGAACCCCGAATTTAAGCGTTTTAGGAGTGCTCTCATATGGCACGCGTATGCCAAGTAACT
>CAYRLJ010000047.1:0-8787 GCA_964425025.1 uncultured Burkholderia sp.
TTCCTGCTGCGTCGCGTTGAACAGCATGCGTTTCATTGAACGGCTCCAGAGCGGCGTCGCCGTGCGGGCCCAGCCGGAATGAAACCGGCCGAGCGACGCACAGTAAGGCGCGCCGCGTCCTTATTGTGTTTTCACAAGCACGCAGGAGCGGGAACGATGGCGGGGAGAATTGCCTGAGAGGACTCGCGATGGCCGACGTAAGGCCGCGAGCCGCATGGCGCATGCGAACACGGCTTCAAATAACGGCGCGACACGGGGCGCGTGCCGAGCGCTCGGGTGCCCCACGCTTTGACCCGGCGCACCGTTCGATGCCGTGCCGGATGGGGGAGAGCCGCGCCGCGTGTGGCGGCGCGAAGCCCGATGCATGCTCGACCGCCGCGCGGCGTGTCTCGCCAATGTTTGACGTCGCCAAGTATTCCGCTTCACGCGGAACGCATAAGGGCGCTCGCCGTAGGTTTCGCAATCGGGAGCCTGGTTTCGCTCGACATCGACAAACGCGCGATACGACCGAGGCTCACCTGATGAATTCTTTTTTACCAAAATTCCGTTACCGTCGGCACCGATCGGACCGAACGCGCCTGTGGGCGCCGTCCCTGCCGCGATGGATGCCGTGCGTGCAACTCGTTGCTTCTCAATTCAGGGCGAGCAACCGGCCCTTGGGTGCTGCCAAGCAAGTAAAATAACAGGTTCTTGCTTCACCCTGCACAATTCGGGCGATAGGCCGCGCAAAAATGAGCGGCACGCACCGGATAGTTTGGGCAAATTATATTCAGAATGAATGAGTTAGGCAAAATATCCCAGAAATCGGTCGCACCCGACCAGGTCTCGATGATACAGGTGGACGACGCCGTCGCCGGGCAGCGCATCGACAATTTTTTGCTGCGCATCTGCAAAGGTGTTCCAAAAAGCCACATCTATCGGATCTTGCGCAGCGGGGAAGTGCGCGTCAACAAGGGCCGCGTCGACGCGAAATACCGGCTTGCCGCGGGCGATATCGTGCGCGTGCCGCCTGTGCGCATCGCGCAGTCCGAGGCGTTCGGAGGCGGCGTAGCGCCCGCCGCGCCGCCGGCTCACTTTGAAGTCCTGTTCGAAGACGAGCACATCATCGCGATCAATAAACCGGCCGGCGTAGCGGTCCACGGTGGCAGCGGAATTGCGTTCGGCGTGATCGAGCAGATGCGCGAGGCGCGTCCGCTCGGCAAGTTCCTGGAGCTCGTGCACCGGCTCGACCGCGAAACGTCGGGTATCTTGCTGCTCGCGAAGAAGCGGGCGGCGCTCGTCGGCCTGCACGAGCAAATCCGCGAAAACCGTATGGACAAGCGTTATTACGCCTGCGCCCACGGGCAATGGGCGAGTGACTGGGGGCGGCGGCGCGCGGTCAAAGAGCCGCTTTACAAGTATCTGACGCCCGAGGGCGAGCGGCGCGTGCGCGTGCAGCCGGACGGTTCCCCGTCGCACACCGTATTCAACCTCGTCGATTCGTGGCCGGGGTACGTGCTCGTGGAAGCCGAACTGAAGACGGGGCGCACACACCAAATCCGCGTGCATTTGGCGCACTTGGGGCTACCCATCGTCGGCGATGCGAAATACGGCGACTTCGCGCTGAACAAGGCGCTCGCGCGCGCGAGCGCCCCAGCGTCGATCAAACGCATGTTCCTGCACGCGTATCGGTTGCGTCTGACCCACCCGATCACGGGCGAGCCGATGGAACTCTCCGCTCCGCTGCCGGCCGAATGCCGGCGTTTCCTCGATCAACTGACTGCCTTGCGCAGCGAGACGCAGCCCGATGCCCCGACAGCAATTTGACCTCATCGTGTTCGACTGGGATGGCACGTTGATGGATTCGACGGCGCATATCGCGCGCAGCATTCAGGCCGCTTGTCGCGACCTGGGGCTGCCCGTGCCCGCC
This sequence comes from uncultured Burkholderia sp., assembly GCA_964425025.1. Taxonomy (GTDB): domain Bacteria; phylum Pseudomonadota; class Gammaproteobacteria; order Burkholderiales; family Burkholderiaceae; genus Trinickia. Next base: position 1,910 of record CAYRLJ010000047.1, read on the forward strand.
GACGATGCCGCGCGCTACGTGATCGGTCTCGGGTTGCGCGACGCGCTTCAGATCGCCGCGCCGTCGCTCGATCCGGCCGACTACCCTCGGTTGGCCGAGCGCTATCGTTTCCATTATCTGATCAAGGATGCGCACATCGAACTGTTCGCCGGTGTGCGGGAATTGCTGGACGAACTACGATCGCAGGGCTACCTGCTCGCCGTGGCGACGGGCAAGAGCCGAGTCGGCCTAAACCGGGCGCTGGACGAAGTTCGGCTCACGAGTCTATTCGACGGCACGCGCTGTGCCGACGAAACGTTTTCGAAACCGCACCCGGCGATGCTGCACGAACTCACGCGCGAACTGGGGCAGGATCTCGAGCGCACGGTCATGATCGGCGACACCACGCACGACCTGCAAATGGCGGTCAACGCGGGCACGGTGGGCGTCGCGGTGACCTACGGCGCCCATCCGCCTGACGCGCTCGCCAAGCTCGAGCCCCGTTTCGTGGCCGAGAGCGTCGGTGCACTCGGCGATTGGCTCAGGGAGCATGCATGAGCGGCGGCGAGCGGCAAGCGGTGCGCATATGCGCGGCCGGCGAGCTCGTCGACGGCGGCGTGGGCGTGCGCCGGGCGGCACGTTATGCCGACGGCGATGCCGTCGTATTTTTCGTCCGTCACGACGGGCGCGTCTACGGCTATCTGAATCGCTGCGCCCACGTGCCGATGGAGCTGGATTGGGTCGAGGGCCAGTTCTTCGAATCCTCCGGCCTATACTTGATGTGCGCCACGCATGGCGCAATTTATGCTCCCGACACCGGCCTCTGCGTTGGCGGGCCCTGCCGCGGCGCGCGGCTGCGGGCGCTCGATGTCGAGGAGCGCGACACGCCGGAGGGCCGCGCGGTCTTCTGGCTGCCCGAGGGCGATTTGCAGCCGGCACCGGCCTACGCCGTATGAGGCCGCGCCATTTTCCCTAATTCGCAATTCCCCATTCCGAGTTTCCAATAAAACCGGACAACCGAGAGCACATGGCCGACCAACACACGCCCGAACCGCATCAACCCGTCGAACCCCGGCCGCAGCAAGCACCGCCGCCGCGCGGCGCCGCTTCCGAGCCTAATTGGGAGCGCGCAGCGCTCGAACGGATCGCGCTTGCCGCGATCAACGAGCAGCGGTCCGCGCGTCGCTGGAAGATCTTCTTTCGGTTCGCTCTTCTGGCCGCGCTACTGCTTATCGTCGTCGGCATTTTCAACGCGTCGCACGAGACAGCCGTTGCGACGGGTCGCCATACCGCGCTCGTGTCCCTCGAGGGCGAAATCGCCGCCGATACGAACGCGAACGCCAAGGATATCGACCGCTCGCTGCGGCGCGCATTCGCCGACGCCAATTCGGCAGGCGTGATCCTCTATATCAATAGTCCCGGCGGCTCCCCGGTGCAGGCCGGAATCATCAATTCCGAGATCGGCCGGCTGCGCAAGAAGTACCCGGCCAAGCCGCTGTATGTCGTCGTCGGCGACATGTGCGCGTCGGGCGGGTATTACGTCGCCGCCGCGGCCGACAAGATCTACGTCGACCGCGCGAGCATCGTCGGTTCGATCGGCGTGCTGATGGACGGCTTTGGGTTCACGGGGCTCATGGACAAGCTCGGCATCCAGCGCCGGCTGCATACGTCGGGTGAGAACAAGGGCTTTTTCGATCCGTTCTCGCCTGAGACGCCGACCATGGACGCCCATGCGCAAGCCATGCTCGATCAGATTCACGGGCAGTTCATCGACGCGGTCAAGCAAGGGCGCGGCAAGCGCTTGCATGAAACGCCGGACATCTTCACGGGGCTGTTCTGGACCGGAGAGAAGAGCGTCCAGCTGGGGCTCGCCGACGGGTTCGGCGATACGGGCTACGTGGCGCGCGAGGTGATCAAGGCGCCGGACATCGTCGACTACACGGAAAAAGAGAGCATCTCCGATCGCATCGCACGCAAGTTTGGCGCGGCGGTCGGCGAAGGCGCGGTGCACGCGCTGGCCCCCGGTTTGAAGCTGCGCTGAGCGCCGGGCGCGCGGCGCAGGGTGACGGCCGGAGCGCCCGCGCGCGTCGCGTACAACCGTTCAAGCGTGGGCGCCCCGCGGCCGTTCAATTTGCCAGCATCAAGAAGATGGCCGGTCGCTTGTGCATGTCGAAGGCGCTGGCCTCTTTCTTCCAATTGCTTGCGCTGTGCGTCGCGACGCGTTCCGATTCGAGCGTCAAATCGACGGCCACCGTGATCAACGTCGACGGGGCGCAACTCGCGACGAGCGCGTCGAGCAGCGCGCGATTGCGATACGGCGTTTCGATGAAAATCTGTGTTTCGCGCCCCTTGCGCGAGCGCTGCTCGAGCTCACGCAGTGTCTTGGTCCGCTCGGCCGCATCGACGGGCAGATAGCCGTGGAAGGCAAAGCGCTGACCGTCGAGTCCCGAGGCCATCAGCGCAAGCAGGATCGAACTCGGTCCGACGAGCGGGACGACTCTGACGCCGCGCTCATGCGCTCGGCGCACGAGCAGCGCGCCCGGATCGGCCACGGCCGGGCAGCCCGCTTCCGAGACGAGGCCGCCGTCTGCGCCCGCCAGGATCGGCGCGAGCAGCCGGTCGATCTCGGCGGCGGGCGTTTTCACGTTGAGTTCGCGAATCTCGATTTCCTGGATCGGTCGCGAAACGCCCACGCGCTTGAGAAACGCGCGCGTGCTCTTGGCATTCTCGCCGACGAAGTAGCCGAGCGACGCCGTGCGCGCGATGACGCTCGCGGGCAGGACGGTGGCTAGCGTGCTGGCATCGCCTTCGCCTAGGGCGTTCGGGATCAAGTAAAGTACGCCGCTCATCTCGCACCCGTGAAAAGCGGATAGCCTGCCTCGCGCAGCATGCGCGTGAGGGCGATGAGCGGTAGGCCGACGAGCGCGGTCGGGTCATTCGATTCGATCGATTCGAGTAGCGCGATGCCGAGCCCTTCCGACTTGGCGCTGCCTGCCACGTCGTAGGGCGTCTCCGAGCGCAGGTAGGCGTCGAGCTCGGCGTCGGGTACGTCGCGAAAGCGCACGCGGGTGACGACATCTTCCGTTTGGGCGATGTCGCGCGCGCTGTCGAAAAGACACAATGCGCTATGGAATTCGACGACGCGGTTGCGCATCATCCGCAATTGCTCGAGCGCTTTATCATGCGTGCCGGGCTTGCCGATTTGCAGGCCGTCGAACGTTGCGACTTGATCGGAACCGATAACGAGCACCGGTGTCGCACCGGGCTCGGCGGCGGCCTCGCGGGTTGCGACCGCGCGCGCCTTGGCCTGTGCGAGCCGCAGCGCGGTGGTGGCTGGCGACTCTCCGGGCAGCGGTGTTTCATCGAGTGCGGGCACTCGCACGTCGAAGGCAATCCGCAGGCGCTCGAGCAGCGCGCGGCGATAGGGTGAACTAGAGGCGAGGATCAGCCGCAGTGGCCGGGCGCTGAGATCGTGCATGGTCGTCGGGAGCAGATAGCAGATAGCAGATGGGCGGGGCGGGAGCCGATGGCGCCGCGCGCTGCCGGCTCCCGCCCAATCGTTTAAGTGATTGACTGCAAACGGTAAATCGAATACACTATTGGGCTTTTCACGGTGTCCAAGGGTGCCGTGGGGCACGAAGTCAAGCAGATAGCAGGTCGTACTTAAGCGCGATTCAAGCGCGATTGAGATTGGCGCTGGTGGTTTGGCAAAAACCGTCCGGCAAAAACCGCCTGGTAAAACCGCGGAGCGAGGAGCGAACCATGTCTCAACAATCCGGCAAGGCTGGCGGGCTCATCGATCCGCACGCGTTCGACGTCTTCGAATTCGCGCGCAGCGGCCGCCAGGCTGCTGGCGCGGTGCGCGTCTCGCAATTGCCGCGCATGTTAAACGAAGTCCCGGTCGAGGCGCCAGATCGCGACACGCTATTCACGTGGCAAGCCGAAGGATCGACGCAGCCCGAGTTGCAAGGCGACGGCACGGAAGCGCCGCAGCCGTATCTTCGGCTGGCGCTGCACGGGGCGGCATGGCTCGAATGCCAGCGGTGTCTGACGCCCTACGAGCAGCCCTTCGATGTCGAGACCACTTTCCGGCTCGTGGCCACGGAAGAGGAAGCTGAAGAGTTTCCGCTCGACGAGGACGAACTCGATGTGATCGTGGGTTCGCGCCAGTTCAATCTCGTCGATCTGATCGAGGAAGAGCTGCTGCTGTCGCTGCCGGTCGTGCCGAAGCATGACGTTTGCCCGCTGGTGCACGAGAGCCTTGTCTCGGGCGCGGCCGGCGAACACGCGACTGATTTGAGCGATGACGAGGGCGAAAGCCAAGATCCTGCTTCCGATGCCGCCGGAGAAGGCGGCGCGGACAAACCCAATCCTTTCGCCGCGCTCGAGGCGCTCAAGCATGGCGGCGGCGAGGGCGGCGAGGGCGGCAAGAAGCATTGAGCCGTTGCATGAGTTGCAGAAGTAGTAGCGCGATGCGGTGCGCCGGCCGGGAGGCTAATGGCGTTGCGCCGATCGGGCTGTGTTAGAATCCCAAAAATTTTTAGGAGTTACCATGGCAGTCCAGCAAAACAAGAAGTCGCCGTCGAAGCGCGGCATGCACCGCTCGCACGATTTCCTGGCAACGGCTCCCCTCGCGGTCGAGCCGAGCACGGGTGAAGTGCATATGCGTCACCATATCAGCCCGAACGGCTACTACCGCGGCAAGAAAGTCGTTAAGACGAAGAACGACTAATCGCGTTGGCGCGCGGCGCTTGCTAAATTCGGCAATGTCTGTGCGCGGCAAGCGGTTTGCGTGAAATTCATCCGGCTCGAGCAAAAAAGGCGGCATTTATCTGCCGCTTTTTTGCGTCGGTCCGAGTTGGTGCTTAAGTGCTAACTCCAGACATGCAGAGCCACATCGGCCTTATGTGGAGCGCGTATCGCGGTTCCATACATAGCGCCTGAAATTCGTCGCAGTCCATGACTATAAAGCTCACGATAGATTGCATGGGAGGCGACCACGGCCCGTCCGTGACCGTTCCCGCTGCCGTCAGCTTCGTTCGTTCGCATGCCGATTGCGAGCTGATGCTCGTCGGCATCGAAGCTCCGATTCGTGCTCAACTGAAGAAATGCAAAGCGCTCGATAATCCGGCGCTGACGGTCGTGCCTGCGTCCGAGGTCGTCGCTATGGACGATCCCGTCGAAGTCGCGTTGCGCAAGAAGAAGGATTCGTCGATGCGCGTCGCGCTCAATCTCGTCAAGGATGAGGTGGCGCAAGCGTGCATTTCCGCAGGCAACACGGGCGCGCTGATGGCCGTGTCTCGCTACGTGCTCAAGACGCTTGCGGGCATCGAGCGCCCCGCGATTGCGTCGGCGCTGCCGAATCCGAACGGCTACACGATGATGCTGGATCTCGGCGCGAACGTCGATTGCGAGCCGCAGCATCTGCTGCAGTTCGCGGAGATGGGGCACGCGCTCGTCTCAGCGCTCGAGGGTAAGGAGCGTCCGACGATCGGCTTGCTGAACATCGGCGAAGAAGTCATCAAAGGCAACGAGACGATCAAGCGCGCAGGCGAACTGCTGCGCGCGAGCACGCTGAACTTCCGCGGCAACGTCGAGGGCAACGATATTTATAAGGGCACGGCCGACGTCATCGTCTGCGATGGTTTCGTCGGCAACGTCGCGCTCAAAACGTCGGAAGGATTGGCGCAGATGCTCTCCGAGATCATCCGCGAAGAATTCGGACGTTCGCTGCTGACGAAGCTGATGGCGTTTTTGGCGTTGCCGGTGCTCATGCGCTTCAAGAAACGCGTCGATCATCGGCAGTACAACGGCGCGGCGCTGCTCGGCTTGCGCGGCCTCGTCATCAAGAGTCATGGGTCGGCCGACGCCTATGCGTTTGAGTGGGCCATCAAACGCGGGTATGATGCCGTCAAAAATGGCGTACTCGAACGCCTGGCGCGAGCGATGCAAGAGAATGCGGATCCGCTCGCGCAAGTAGCGCGCGACGCGGGCGGTGCCGGTCACGCGAATCTCGCCGGCCGTCCGGCCGAGCCCTACGCCTCTGTATCTTCGAAAGCATAAATGGCCCAACCGAATATCTACTCCCGCGTGCTCGGCACCGGCAGCTATTTGCCGCCCGGCCGTGTCACGAATCAAGAACTCGCGGATCGACTCGCCAAGCACGGTGTCGAGACGAGCGATGAATGGATCGTGGCTCGCACGGGCATCCATGCGCGTCATTTCGCGGAAGCGAACCAGAGCACGAGCGACCTCGCGCTCGCGGCCGCGCAGCGTGCGATCGAGTCAGCCGACATCGATCCGCAGACGATCGACCTCATAGTCGTTGCCACGTCCACACCCGATTTCGTGTTTCCGAGCACGGCGTGTTTGCTGCAAAGCAAGTTGCAGATCAAGAACAACGGCGCCGCGTTCGACATCCAGGCCGTGTGCTCGGGCTTCGCTTACGCGGTCGCGACGGTCGACGCACTGATTCGCAGCGGGCAGCACCGCACGGCGCTCGTCGTCGGCGCGGAGACGTTCTCGCGCATCCTCGACTTCAACGATCGCACGACGTGCGTGCTGTTCGGCGATGGCGCCGGCGCGGTCATCATGCAAGCGTCGGACGAGCCGGGCGTGCTGGCGAGCGCGCTTCACGCCGATGGCAGCTACGCCAACATTCTTTGCACGCCGGGCCATGTGAACGCAGGCGCGGTGGCGGGCAGCGCTTTTCTCCATATGGATGGCCAGGCCGTGTTCAAGCTGGCCGTCAACGTGCTCGAGAAAGTGGCTATCGAGGCCCTCCAAAAGGCCGATCTGCCGCCCGGCCAGGTCGATTGGCTGATTCCGCACCAAGCCAATATCCGTATCATGTCGCACACTTGCCGCAAGCTCGGTTTGCCGCAAGAGCGCATGGTCGT
>CAYRLJ010000047.1:8797-30944 GCA_964425025.1 uncultured Burkholderia sp.
GAAAGGACGACACCGTAGGCGAGCACGGCAATACGTCCTCGGCCTCGATTCCGATCGCGATCGACGTCGCCGTGCGCGACGGGCGTATCAAGCGCGGCCATAACGTACTCATCGAGGGTGTGGGCGGCGGCTTCACCTGGGGCGCGTCCGTCATCCGGTATTGATCTGCAGCCAGCGAGCGGCGGTTTGGCCGGATGCGTCCGGCCGGCAAGCACGCGCGCGGCGCACATGAAGCTTTACATTTAGGGACGATATGAAATTTGCGTTCGTTTTTCCTGGGCAGGGATCGCAATCGGTTGGCATGCTTAACGCGTTCGCCGATCGAGCCGTCGTACGCGAAACGCTTCAGGAAGCGTCCGACGCGCTCGGTCAGGATTTGGGCAAGCTGATTGCCGAGGGGCCTGCCGAGGAGCTGAATCTCACGACGAACACGCAGCCTGTCATGCTGACGGCCGCGTATGCGATTTACCGTGCGTTCCGGGAAGCCGGCGGCGTCGCCCCCGCGATTGTCGCGGGCCACAGCCTGGGCGAATACACGGCGCTCGTCGCCAGCGGTGCGCTTGCGTTCCGTGATGCCGTGCCGCTCGTGCGTTTTCGCGCGCAAGCGATGCAAACGGCGGTGCCGGTGGGCGTGGGCGGCATGGCCGCCATCCTGGGCCTGGACGACGACACGGTCCGTGCCGTCTGTGGCGAAGCGGCGCGTGAGAGCGGTGGGGTGGTCGAGGCCGTCAATTTCAACGCGCCGGCACAAGTCGTGATCGCGGGGCACAAGGCAGCCGTCGAGAAGGCGTGCGAGCTTGCCAAGGCAAAGGGTGCGAAGCGCGCGCTGCCGCTGCCCGTCTCCGCGCCGTTCCATTCGTCGCTGCTCAAGCCGGCCTCGGATCAGCTGCGCGAGTATTTGGCGAGCGTCGAGATCAAAGTGCCCGAGATCCCTGTCATCAATAACGTCGATGTAGCCGTGGTTTCCGAGCCGGCCGCGATCAAGGACGCGCTCGTGCGCCAGGCAGCCGGCGCGGTGCGTTGGGTGGAGTGCGTGCAAGCGATGGCGAAGGACGGCGTGACGCACGTGGTCGAATGCGGGCCGGGCAAAGTGCTCGCGGGCCTGACCAAACGGATCGACGGCAATCTCGTGGGCGTGTCGATCGTCGATCCCACATCGCTCGACGAAACGCTGAAGCTGCTCGGCGCATAAGACGCGGTACGGCCGCGAATTTCCGGCCTGTCGCAACGGATACACGGATACACGGATTAACGGATCATCCGCACCATGATGGAAAAAGCTCTCGATAAACAAGTGGCGCTCGTGACGGGCGCGTCGCGCGGCATCGGCCGGGCGATCGCGCTCGTGCTGGCCAGGCAAGGCGCGACGGTCATCGGTACGGCGACGAGCGAATCCGGCGCCGCCGGCATCACCGAAGCGCTCGCAGCCGAGGGCCTGGCGGGGCGGGGCGTTGTGCTCGAGGTCAACGACGCGCAAGCCGTCGACGCGCTCATCGAGTCGCTCGTGAAGGAATTCGGCGCGCTGAACGTACTCGTCAACAACGCCGGCATCACGCGCGATCAGCTCGCCATGCGCATGAAGGACGACGAGTGGGACGCCGTCATCGATACGAACCTGAAGGCCGTTTTCCGCCTCTCGCGCGCCGTGCTGCGCCCGATGATGAAGGCGCGCGGTGGCCGCATCATCAACATTACGTCTGTCGTCGGCTCGACCGGGAATCCTGGGCAGCTCAACTATGCGGCCGCCAAGGCCGGTGTGGCCGGGATGACGCGTGCGCTCGCGCGCGAAATCGGCAGCCGCGGAATCACCGTCAACTGTGTTGCCCCTGGCTTCATCGATACAGAGATGACGAAGGTGCTGCCCGAAGAGCAGCAGGCCGCGCTCAAGGCGCAAATCCCGCTCGCCCGGCTCGGCAGCCCCGAGGACATCGGCCATGCCGTCGCGTTCCTTGCATCGCCTCAGGCCGGCTACATCACCGGCACGACGCTGCATGTGAACGGCGGGATGTACATGTCGTAGCCGATTTCGTTTACTATGCGCGCCGGCGACTGAAGCAGAACGCTTCCGAAGCGGGCGCTAAGCCTTGCCTTGAGCACGCTTTTTCGAGCAGGCAAACCTGCTAAAATGCGCGCACTTGGATTTTTGAACTTTTTCCCTCGGAGGGGTAATGGACAACATCGAACAGCGCGTCAAGAAGATCGTCGCCGAACAATTGGGCGTCGCCGAAGCTGAAATCAAGAACGAAGCTTCGTTCGTGAACGACCTCGGCGCGGACTCGCTCGACACGGTTGAGCTCGTGATGGCGCTGGAAGACGAGTTCGGCATGGAAATTCCGGACGAGGAAGCCGAGAAGATCACGACGGTCCAACAAGCGATCGACTACGCGCGCGCAAACGTCAAAGCCTAAGGCCTGATCGCGTCGCGTTGCACGCTGGCCGCGGTTAGCGCGTTTTTACGCCGGATGCCGATGCTGGTGCCGAATTCTTAGCCACAGGGCTCACAGGGGTGGTTTCCCGTGGCCACTGTGGCTTTTGCTTTTGTCATTTATGGAAAAGAGGTTACCGTGAGCCGTCGCCGTGTTGTTGTTACAGGCTTGGGTCTTGTATCGCCTGTCGGCAATAATGTTGCCGACGGCTGGGCCAATTTGATCGCCGGCAAGTCCGGGATCGCGACCATTACGAAGTTCGATGCGACGAACTTCTCGACGCGCTTCGCCGGCGAAGTGAAAGGCTTCAACGTCGAAGACTACATGCCCGCCAAGGAAGCCCGCCACATGGATACGTTTATCCATTACGGCATGGCGGCCGGCATCCAAGCGATGCAGGACAGCGGGTTGGATGTCACCGATGCGATCGCCGAACGTTGCGGCGTCATCGTCGGTTCGGGCATCGGCGGTCTGCCGATGATCGAGGTGACGCAAACCGAACTGCTCAATCGCGGCCCCCGCCGCATTTCGCCGTTCTTCGTCCCGGCGTCGATCATCAACATGATTTCGGGCCACCTGTCGATGAGATTCGGTATGAAGGGCCCGAACCTCGCCATCGTGACGGCTTGTACGACGGGCCTGCACTGCATCGGCGAGGCGTCGCGCCTGATCGAGTACGGCGACGCCGACGTGATGCTCGCGGGCGGTGCCGAGGCGACCGTGTCGCCGCTCGGTATCGGCGGGTTCGCCGCGGCGCGAGCGCTGTCGCAGCGCAATGACGATCCGGCCACGGCTAGCCGTCCCTGGGATACCGATCGCGACGGGTTCGTGCTCGGCGAGGGGGCGGGCGTCATGGTGCTCGAAGAGTACGAGCATGCCAAGGCGCGCGGCGCGAAGATTTACGCGGAAGTGAGCGGCTATGGGATGAGCGCGGATGCCTATCACATGACGGCGCCGCTCGAAGACGGCGACGGCGCACGCCGCTGCATGGTGGCTGCGCTGCGTAACGCGGGCATCAATGCCGACCAAGTCAATTACGTCAACGCGCATGGCACCTCGACGCCGCTCGGCGATGTAGCCGAGACGACGGGCATCAAGCGCGCGCTGGGCGATGCAGCGAAAAACGTCGTCGTGAACTCGACGAAGTCGATGACGGGGCATTTGCTCGGCGGTTCGGGCGGCCTCGAGTCGGTGTTCACGGTGCTGGCCGTCCATAACCAAGTATCGCCGCCGACGACCAACATCTTCAATCAAGACCCGCAATGCGACCTCGATTACTGCGCGAACGAAGCGCGGGAAATGAAGATCGACGTCGCGCTGAAGAACTCGTTCGGGTTCGGCGGCACGAACGGCACGCTCGTATTCAAGCGCGTCTGAGCGGGACGGTCCGTTGACGGAGGCCGGCCCCGATGGCGATACGCGAGCGCCGCGGCGTGTGACGCTGCGGCGCTCGCGAGCGGTGCGTCTCGCGTCGTTGGGGTTCGCGCTCGTCAGCGCGGCGGCCGTTCATTTCGCGGCTGCCGCGCACTTGAGTGCCGTCGATGCGCTTTGGTTGGCTGGCGCTGTTCTGGCGACCCTCGGCGTAGCGTTCGTGCGCTATGAACGGCGGCAGCCAGCCTTCATCGAACTGACCGCCGAGGGCGTGGCTGCTTTCGACGTGAAAGGGCGGCCCCTATTTCAGGGATGCATCGTCGGTTTTGCGGCATGGGCCGAGCAACTGCTGTTCATGGCGATTGGCAGCAGCGATATGCGCCGTTCGCATACGTTGGTGCTGTGCGCCGATTCGGTCGACCCCGAGGCTTTTCGCGCCTTGGCGGTCCGCGGCCGGCATGCCGCCCGCTAGGCGGGGCTCGACGGGCGCGGGTTGGCGCAAGCTCTGGCGCGGAGCCGGCGAGTTCCGTTCGTAACAACCCAAAACTGTAACCGCCGTAACCGAGGTTACACATCGCGCATGGGGCGTTGATAGGGACGCTACAATAGCCGTCCGCTACGCTTCCCCTCCAAACGGACCCCAACTGGTGAGTGAAAAAGAAATCGACCAGGTTCTGGTCGAACGCGTGCAGCAGGGCGATAAGGCCGCGTTCGAACTCCTGGTCTCGAAATATCATCGCAAGATCCTTCGGTTGATCTCGCGGCTTGTGCGCGACCCGGCCGAGGTCGAGGATGTCGCGCAAGACGCATTCATCAAGGCTTACCGGGCGCTGCCGCAGTTTCGCGGCGAGTCGGCGTTTTATACCTGGCTGTACCGGATTGCCGTCAATACGGCGAAGAACTATCTGGCGACGCAAAGCCGGCGCGCCCCTACGTCAACCGAAGCAAACGCCGAAGAGGCGGAAACTTTCTCCGACGCCGATCAACTAAGGGATATCAACACGCCTGAGTCGTTGTTGATGAGCAAGCAGATCGCGCAAACGGTCAACGGCGCGATGGCGCTGTTGCCGGAAGAACTCCGCATGGCCATTACGCTCCGCGAAATCGAAGGGCTGAGCTACGAAGAGATCGCCGAGATGATGGATTGCCCCATCGGAACGGTTCGCTCGCGTATTTTTCGCGCTCGCGAGGCAATTGCGGCAAAATTGCGTCCACTGCTCGACACGCCCGAAGGTAAGCGCTGGTAGCGCCCCGGGGCGATTCATGCAGCATGCTGCCCGGCTGAACAAATCAAAACTGGGTCAAGTGGTATCACTACGGGGTGTTTGTAAGATGGGGAGCGTCATGGGGTCGGTCTCGATGCAATCGCATGGAAGCTCGCGAGGCGAGCGTTTGTCGGCATTCGTCGACGGGGAAGGGCTCAATGCCCCGGAGTCCTCCGCCGAGCCGTTTGCCAAGGTGTTGGCCGAGTTCGACTATGTCGACCGCGCCGCGTGGTCGGCCTACCATTTGATCGGTGACGCGCTGCGCTCCGATGATTTGGCCGTTCACCCCGCCAAGAGCGATGCGTTCCTCGCCGGGTTTGCCGCACGGCTCGAAGCGGAGCCGCACATTCTCGTTCCGGCCCGGCCGTCGGCGTTGCGGCGGCGTGTCGCTCCTGCACTGGCCGTGGCGGCCGCAGCGGCGGTGCTCAGTTGGGTCGTCATCCCGCAGTGGCATGGCGGCGGCTCGCAAAATATGATTCAAACGGCGTCCATGAGCGGTCGCGCGGACGGCGTGCAATCGGTCGCCATGAGCAACGTTCCGGGCGCGCAAGAGGGCAACATCATCCGCGACGCGCAGCTCGATCAATATCTGGAAGCGCACCAGCAATTTGCGCAGCAGCCGATGACGCCGGGCGGGATGCCGCTCATCCGCGCCGCTGTTCAGACGTCGAAAGGCCAATAAGTCGATGCCGACGTTGCGCTCGATGCGCGTCGCCGCCCCGCGGCAATGGGCGGCGTGGCTCCTATGTGCGGCCGCGATGTTGTCGCTTTCCCCCCGCGCCGCGTTTGCGCAAGCCGACGCGGCAGCCCGTCAGCAAGCGGCGCTCTGGCTCAATAAGATCCAAGACGCGGCGCGCCACGAAAATTACGAAGGCGTATTCGTCTTTCAGCACGGCAACTTCGTGCAGTCCTCACGGATCGCGCACTACACCGTGCGCGGCGACGGCGAATTCGAATCGATAGAAAGCCTCGACGGCCAGCCGCGCAAGCTGCTGCGCCACGACGACGAGCTCTACACGTTCGTGCCGCAGCGGCGTTTATGCGTCGTCGAAAAGCGGTTCAACAAGGATTCGTTCCCCGCGCTGATGAGTGAAAGCGGGGCACAGGTGCTGTCGGTGTACGACCCGAAGATGCTCGGCGCCGACCGCGTCGCGGGGCTCGATGCGCAGGTGATCGAACTCGATCCGAAGGACGCCTACCGCTTCACCTACAAGCTCTGGGCCGATGCGAAAACGGGCTTGCTGCTGCGTGTGCAGACGCTCGACGCCTCGGGCCAAGTGCTGGCCCAGGTTGCCTTCACGCAGGTGCGTGTGGGCGTGCCTGCAAACCAGGCCGGCATCGCGGCCGGCATGCGCAATACGAACGGTTGGACGCTCGTCCGGCCTCCCGTCTCGACGGTCGATATCCAGTCGCAGGGCTGGCGGATCGGCCCCGACGTGCCGGGCTTTCAACGGATCCGCGAGCTGCGGCGCCTGATGGCCGCGCGCGATCCCAATGCGCCGCCGATCCCGGTGGATCAGGCTGTGTTCTCCGATGGGCTTTCCACGATCTCGGTATTCGTCGAACCGGCCGAAGGCAATTCGCGCAAGGCGGGCGCCGGCAGTACGGGCGCCACGCACGTGCTCGTCACCCGTTATCGCGATTACTGGATAACGGTGCTCGGCGAAGTGCCGCAAGCGACGCTTCAGCGCTTCGCGTCTGCCATAGAATACAAAGCTACTAAGTAACGCTTCGGCTTCCCTTGTTATGACGAATCTTTCGGTGCGCAAATTTCTCGCGGCGGCCGCAGCCGTGGCCTGCCTATCATTTGCGCCACACGCGCAGTCGGCCGTTCCGGCGGCGAACCTGCCCGATTTCACCGATCTCGTCGACAAGGTCGGGCCCGCTGTCGTCAACATCCGCACCACGACGCACGCGTCCGGTTCGACTAGCCAGCGGGGCACGCCGCCCGGCATGGGCGATGGGGACATGTCGGAGTTCTTCCGGCGTTTCTTCGGCATCCCTGTGCCCCAAGCGCCGCACGGAAACGACCGCGGCGGCAGTCCCGATCAATCCGATAACGGCGACGGCGAGTCGAACAACGGTGTCGGTTCCGGCTTCATCGTCTCGGCCGATGGCTATGTGATGACGAACGCGCACGTGGTGGACGATGCCGACAACATCTACGTCACGCTGACCGACAAGCGCGAATTCAAGGCAAGGCTGATCGGTGTCGACGATCGGACGGATATCGCCGTCGTCAAGATCGACGCATCGAGTCTGCCGACTGTCACGATCGGCGATTCGAACAGAGTTCGCGTGGGCGAGTGGGTCGTCGCGATCGGTTCTCCATTCGGGTTGGACAACACCGTGACGGCCGGCATCGTAAGCGCGAAAGGGCGGGAGACGGGCGACTATCTGCCGTTTATCCAGACGGACGCCGCTGTGAATCCCGGCAATTCGGGCGGCCCGCTCATCAACATGCAAGGCGAAGTCATCGGCATCAACTCGCAGATCTACAGCCGCACGGGCGGCTTCATGGGGATCGCGTTCGCGATTCCGATCGATGAAGCGATGCGCGTGGCCAATCAGCTCGAGACGACCGGTAAGGTCGTGCGCGGGCGCATCGCCGTGTCGATCGGCGAGGTGACGAAGGACGTGGCCGATTCGCTCGGTTTGCCGCGTGCCGAAGGCGCGCTGGTGAGCATCGTCGAGCCCGGTGGCCCGGCCGATAAAGCCGGCTTGCAGCCCGGCGACATCATCCTAAAGTTCAACGGCGCGCCCGTGGTGACCGATACGGACTTGCCGCGCATGGTGGGCGACACCAAGCCCGGCTCGCATGCGACGGTGACCATCTGGCGCAAGGGCGTCTCGCGCGAGGTGCCGATCACGGTGGTACAGACGCAGCCCGAGAAGACGGCGAAAGCCGACGATCAGCAGGCACCGCGCGCGGTACCGCGCCCCGCGAATTCGCTTGGCGTAACGGTTTCGGACCTATCGGCCGATCAAACGAAGTCGCTCAAATTGCGCAGCGGCGGGGTGCAGGTGGAGGCCGTCGACGGGCCGGCGGCACGTGTCGGTCTCCAAAAGGGCGACATCATTTTGCGCGTGGGCGATACCGACGTGTCGAACGCGAAGCAATTCGAGCAGCTCGCGGCCCATCTCGATCCGAAAAAAATGGTGGCGGTGCTCGTGCGCCGCGGCGAGAACACGCAGTTCGTGCCGATCAAGCCGCGCGCGCAAGCGAAATGACCGCAGCGCACGCGCCGCGACTGACGCTCTACTCGCGAGCGTGGTGTCATCTGTGCGACGAGATGCGAGCCGAACTCGAGCCGCTGGCTCGCGCGTCCGGCTGGGCGGTCGAGGTCGTCGACGTCGATGCCGATCCCGCGCTCGTCGCGCTCTACGACGAACTCGTGCCCGTACTCGTTTGCAACGGCGTGGAGCTTTGCCGGTATCGCCTCGATGGCGAGCGCGTGCGGGCGGCGTTGGCGTCGCACGGCGCGTGAGCCCTTGCCCATCATGCGGGACAACGCGGTATAGCCCCAGTCGCCTCGGGGCCCATGCGCGACGGCGCTGGGAAATCCGCCGTGCGAAGGCCATTTCAGCTAAAATAGGCCGTTTTTTCACGTACTTACAAGGCGTGCTCAGCAATCGACAGAGCGCGCCTTTTTCGCTTGATCGGCCCTGAATGGATCACATACGCAACTTTTCGATCATTGCTCACATCGACCATGGCAAGTCGACGCTCGCCGATCGCATTATTCAACTGTGCGGCGGCCTGTCCGACCGCGAAATGGAATCGCAAGTGCTCGACTCGATGGATCTCGAGCGCGAGCGCGGCATCACGATCAAGGCGCAGACGGCCGCGCTCCACTATCGGGCGCGCGACGGCAAGATCTATAACCTGAACCTCATCGACACCCCAGGCCACGTCGACTTCTCGTACGAAGTGAGCCGTTCGTTGTCTGCGTGCGAAGGGGCGCTGCTTGTCGTCGATGCTAGCCAGGGCGTCGAGGCGCAGACGGTTGCCAACTGCTACACGGCGATCGAACTCGGCGTCGAAGTCGTGCCCGTGCTCAACAAGATCGATCTGCCGGCCGCCAATCCCGAGAACGCGATCGCCGAAATCGAAGACGTCATCGGCATCGACGCGACCGACGCCACGCGCTGCAGCGCCAAGACGGGCCTCGGCGTCGAGGACGTGCTCGAATCGTTGATCGCGAGGGTGCCGCCGCCGAAGGGCGACCCGGCCGGGCTGCTGCAGGCGCTCATCATCGATTCGTGGTTCGATAATTACGTCGGCGTGGTCATGCTCGTGCGCATCGTCAACGGTACGCTGCGTCCGAAGGACAAGATCAAGATGATGGCCACGGGCGCGCAGTACCCCGTGGAGCATGTCGGCGTGTTCACGCCGAAGTCGAAGAATCTGGAAGAGCTCGCGGCAGGGCAGGTGGGCTTCATCATCGCCGGCATCAAGGAGCTGACGGCCGCGAAGGTCGGCGATACGGTCACGCTCGCCTCCAAGCCCGCTCGAGAGCCGCTGCCCGGCTTCAAGGAAGTGAAGCCGCAGGTGTTTGCCGGGCTCTATCCTATCGAAGCGAATCAGTACGACGCGCTGCGCGAGTCGCTCGAAAAGCTCAAGCTCAATGATGCATCGTTGCAATACGAGCCCGAAGTATCGCAGGCGCTCGGCTTCGGCTTCCGCTGCGGCTTTCTCGGCCTGCTGCACATGGAGATCGTGCAGGAGCGGTTGGAACGCGAGTTCGACATGGACCTCATCACCACCGCGCCGACGGTGGTCTATGAGGTCGTGCAAGGCGACGGCTCGACCATCAGGGTCGAGAACCCGGCCAAGATGCCCGAGCCGTCGAAGATCGAAGAGATTCGCGAGCCGATCGTCACCGTGAACCTGTACATGCCCCAGGATTACGTCGGCTCGGTCATCACGCTCTGTACG
The DNA here is from genome assembly GCA_964425025.1 of uncultured Burkholderia sp. GTDB lineage: Bacteria > Pseudomonadota > Gammaproteobacteria > Burkholderiales > Burkholderiaceae > Trinickia. Next base: position 18,799 of record CAYRLJ010000047.1, read on the forward strand.
CAAAAGCGCGGCAGCCAGATCAACATGCAGTATCACGGCCGTCAGGTGCAGCTCACCTACGAAATTCCGATGGCCGAGATCGTGCTCGACTTCTTCGATCGGCTTAAATCGGTGTCGCGCGGCTACGCGTCGATGGATTACGAGTTCAAGGAATATCGCGCGTCCGACGTCGTAAAGGTGGACATGCTGATCAACGGCGACAAGGTCGATGCGTTGTCGGTGATCGTGCACCGGTCGCAGTCGCAATACCGCGGCCGCGAAGTCGCGGCGAAGATGCGCGAGATCATTCCTCGCCAGATGTACGATGTCGCGATCCAAGCCGCGATCGGGGCGCACATCATCGCGCGCGAGAACATCAAGGCGTTGCGCAAGAACGTGTTGGCCAAGTGCTACGGGGGCGATATCACACGTAAAAAGAAACTGTTGGAAAAGCAAAAAGAAGGCAAGAAGCGAATGAAGCAAGTCGGGTCCGTCGAGATTCCGCAAGAGGCTTTCCTCGCTATCTTGCGCGTCGAAGACAAATAACAGGACCGCTCTTACATGGATTTTGCGCTGATTCTTTTTGTGCTCGTCGTTTTGACGGGCATCGCGTGGGTTGCCGATAAGCTCGTATTTTTGCCGAACCGCCGGCGCGCCGCCGATGCCGCCGTCGAAGACTTCGACCGCCAGCAGGCGCGCATCGGCGAGCGTTTTGCCGATGAAAACGCGCCGCAAACTCGCGCCCGCCTGCGCGACGAAAAGCTGCGCCAGCCTTGGTGGCTCGAGTACACGGCAAGCTTTTTCCCCGTGATTCTCGTCGTCTTTCTCGTGCGCTCGTTCGTGGTCGAGCCGTTCAAGATTCCGTCGGGCTCGATGGTGCCGACATTGCTCGTCGGCGATTTCATTCTGGTGAACAAGTTCGAGTACGGGCTGCGTTTGCCCATCGTCAACACGAAGATCACGCAAGGCTCGCCGCTCAAACGCGGCGACGTCGTCGTGTTCCGCTATCCGAAGGACGAATCGGTCGACTACATCAAGCGCGTGATCGGCCTGCCCGGCGACACGATTGCCTACGAGAACAAGCGCCTCACGATCAATGGCAAGGTTATCGCCGAGACGCCGTTGCCCGATTACTTCGACGAAGAGCGGATCGGGTATGCGAAGCAGTTCGAGGAAAACCTCGAAGGGCGGAACCATGCGATTCTGAACAACCCGGCTGTGCCGCCGTTCGTGATCGGCGCCGAAGACTACCCGTCTCGCGACAACTGCTCGTACAACAGTGCGGGCGTCGTCTGCAAGGTGCCGGCAGGCCACTACTTCATGATGGGCGACAATCGCGATAACAGCGCGGATAGCCGCTATTGGGGCTTCGTGCCGGATCGCAACGTCGTTGGCCGCGCGTTCTTCGTTTGGATGAACTTCAGCAATCTGAAGCGCATCGGCACGTTCAACTAAACACGCTGCTCGTCGCGTTCATGCAACGACCGCGTCGCTGACTAGCGGCATGGTCCACGCTCACTCGGTTCGCCAGTTTTTCGCGCCTCGCCCCGCACAATCGTCGGGCGAGGCGCGCGCGTTATACTCTGCACATGCCGCTATCTCCGCTCGAAAGCCGGTTGCGCTACGAATTTCGCAATGCGGAATTGTTGCGCCAGGCGCTAACACACCGCAGTCACAGTGCGTCGCACAATGAACGGCTCGAATTCCTGGGCGATTCCGTTCTAAATTGCGCCGTGGCCGCGCTTTTGTATCAACGATTCGGCAAATTGGACGAAGGCGATTTGTCGCGCGTGCGCGCCAACCTCGTCAAACAGCAATCGCTGTACGAGATTGCTCAGGCCCTGAATATTTCGGAAAGCTTGCGGCTCGGCGAGGGCGAACTGCGCAGCGGCGGGTTCCGGCGGCCGTCGATTCTCGCGGATGCGTTCGAGGCCATCCTCGGTGCGATCTTCATCGACGGTGGCTTCGACGTGGCTCAGACGGTCATCAAGCGCCTTTATATTCCGATCCTCGACCACATCGATCCGCGCACGCTCGGCAAAGATTCAAAGACGCTGCTTCAGGAATATCTACAGGGACACAAGATCGCGTTGCCGACCTACACCGTCGTTGCGACGCATGGCGCGGCTCACAACCAGCAGTTCGAAGTCGAATGCTCGGTGCCCAAGCTCGATGTGAAGGTATCGGGTTCGGGGGCTAGCCGGCGCGCGGCCGAACAGGCGGCGGCCAAGAAGGCGCTCGACGAAGTGATGGCGGTGCAGCCGGCCCTCGAAGTCAAACCGAAACGCTCGCGCGGGGCGCGGGCCGCCAAGCATGGCGAGCCCGAGGTCGTGCCCGGCGTGAAGGGTGTGCAAGCGGCGCTCGATTTGCGCGCGCCCGAACGCCGTGCGGATAAGGCTGCGCGCGGCGAGGCCGCGAAAGCGGCGGGCGTCGTGGGCGAAAGCGCCGAGCGGGCGACGGGCCTGAGCGCGCCGCCGGCGATGATACGCGCAGCGCATGTCGAGCATAAAGCGCCCGGGCGGCCGCAAGAGGCAGGCGCGAAGGGCGAAGGGCCGACCAAGCTTGACGCCTCCGCGTCCGCTCCGAAGCACGATGGCGCGGGCGGGCCCGCCGACGCGCCGGCTAAATCCGCACCTGATGTACAGCCGCATGCCGATGCGAGCGCCAATACGCCCGCGCACGGCGGCGAGGCCGAACTTGTCTCCGACGTCGCCGGCGGCGCGCGTCCACGAGCGCCCGAGTCTGACCACTCATGACCTATTAGCGTTCGCGGCGCCCGTTACGGGCCGCATCGCCACTTTCCGAATCGCCTGTTACGCATGACCGATACCCCCACTCCCTCCGGCTTTCGCTGCGGCATGGTCGCCATCGTCGGCCGGCCCAACGTCGGCAAATCGACGTTGATGAACGCGCTCGTCGGACAAAAAATCAGCATCACCTCGCGCAAGGCGCAGACGACGCGGCATCGCATCACGGGTATTCACACGTTCGACGATGCGCAGTTCATCTTCGTCGACACGCCGGGCTTTCAGACTCAGCACAGCGGCGCGCTGAACCGTTCGCTGAACCGCGCCGTCACCTCGACGCTCACAGCCGTCGATGCGGTGCTCTTCGTGATCGAGGCCGGGCGCTTCGGGCCCGACGATCAGCGGGTGCTCGACTTGATTCCCCCTTCTGCGCCGCTGCTCCTCGTCGCGAACAAGCTCGATCGCGTCAACGACAAGAAGACGCTCTATCCGTTCTTTGAGCGAATGAGCAAGCTGCGCGAGTTCAAGGAGATCGTGCCGCTCTCGGCGAAACATGCCGACGACGCCAAGCGCCTGCTCGATACGGTTAAGCCCTATCTGCCCGAAGGCGTGCCGGCGTACGGCGAGGACGATTTGACCGATCGCAGCGAGCGCTTCCTCGCTGCCGAGATCTTGCGCGAGAAGGTGTTCCGGTGGACCGGCGACGAACTGCCGTACACGAGTACGGTGCTCATCGAGAAGTTCGAGACGGAAGGGCGTCTGCGCCGCGTGTTCGCGACGATCCTCGTCGATCGCGATTCGCACAAGGCGATGATCATCGGCCATAAGGGTGCCAAGCTCAAACAGATCAGCACCGAGGCGCGGATCGATATGGAGAAGCTCTTCGACGGCCCCGTTTATCTTGAAACGTTCATCAAGGTGAAAAGCGGCTGGGCCGACAACGAAGCCGGGCTGCGTGCCTATGGGTACGAATGACGAGGTTGTCCGCCGCGCGCGGCGCGAGCCATCGCATCGCATTGCCGAGCAGCCGGCATTCGTCTTGCACAGCTATCCGTATCGCGAGACGAGTCTCATCATCGATGTCTTTTCTCGCGATTACGGCCGGCTAGCGCTTGTCGCCAAGGGCGCGAAGCGCCCGCACTCGGCGCTGCGCGGCGTATTGCAGACATTTCAACCGCTCGCGATGTCGTGGTCGGGCAAATCGGAGATGCGCACGCTAACGGGAGCGGAGTGGGTTGGCGGCATGCTGCCGTTGACGGGCGATGCGCTTCTGTGCGGCTTTTACGTCAACGAATTGCTCGTTAAGTTTTGCGCGCGCGAGGATCCGCATCCGCAACTTTTTCAGCATTACGTCGTCACGTTGACGCGGCTTGCGCACGATGAGCCACCCGTGCAGGTGCTGCGCTCGTTCGAGCGCGTGCTGCTGCGCGAGACCGGCTATGCCATGGCGCTCGATCGCACGGTCGCACGCAAGGCTGTCATACCTGAGGGCCGCTATGTCTTTGATCCGGAGCGCGGCGTGCGCGAGCAAGCGGGCGATTTTCCCGCGCATTGGCCGGTCGTTTCAGGACAGACGTTGCTCGATATGGAGCACGACGATTACCATCGTGCCCAGACCGTCGCGCAAAGCAAGACGCTGATGCGCTTTCTGCTCAACACTTATCTCGGTGGCGCGCCGCTCGCAACCCGCCAGATTCTTCTCGACTTGCAGAATCTATGAGCTTCTTTCTGACCTCGCCCGGCGTCATCGATCTCGGTGTCAACATCGACCACGTGGCTACGTTGCGCAACGCGCGCGGCACGCGCTATCCCGATCCGATCCGCGCTGCGCTGCAGGCGGAGGCTGCCGGTGCCGATGCGATTACGCTCCATTTGCGCGAAGATCGTCGCCATATCGCCGATGCCGATGTGCGCACGCTGCGGCCGCAACTGACGACGCGAATGAACCTCGAATGCGCGGTGACCCAGGAGATGCTCGACATCGCCTGCGATGTGCGGCCGCACGACGTGTGTCTCGTCCCCGAAAAGCGCGAGGAGCTGACGACCGAGGGCGGGCTGGACGTCGCCGGCCGTTTCGAGGCCGTGCGCGCCGCTTGCAAGCAACTCGCCGATGCGGGCTCGCGCGTGTCGCTGTTCATCGATGCCGATGAAGCGCAAATCCGCGCGGCGCACGAGGCGGGCGCGCCCGTCATCGAATTGCATACCGGACGCTATGCCGACGCGCACGAGCAAAGCGAGCAGCAGCGCGAGTACGAGCGCATCGTGCGCGGCGTCGAACTCGGTGCGTCGCTCGGGCTCAAGGTCAATGCCGGCCACGGCTTGCACTACACGAACGTGCAGCCGATCGCGGCGATCGAGGGCATCGTCGAGTTGAACATCGGCCACGCCATCGTCGCACACGCGATTTTCGCGGGCTGGGACAACGCCGTGCGCGAGATGAAGGCCATCATGGTGGCCGCGCGTCTTGCCGCGACGCGCTGATTCGCGAAGCGCGTATGGCCATCTACGGTATCGGCACGGATGTCATCCAAGTGAGCCGCGTCGCGCAAGTGATGACGCGCACGAACGGCCGCTTCGCCGAGAAGGTGCTCGGCCCGGACGAATTGCGCATCTACCACGCGCGCAAAGCGCGCTCGGAGGTGCGCGGGCTCGCTTTTCTCGCGACACGGTTTTCGGCGAAAGAAGCCTTCTCCAAGGCGATCGGGCTCGGCATGCATTGGCCGATGACCTGGCGCGCGCTGCAAACGCTGAATGAGGCGAGCGGCAAACCCGTCATCAAGGCGTCGGGCGAATTGGCCGATTGGCTCGCCGCGCGCGGCATCACGGCGCGCGTGACCGTCAGCGACGAGCGCGACTATGCGGTGGCGTTCGTCATCGCCGAATTCGAGTTGGCGACGCCCGCGACTTGAGCGAACGCGCCTGCGGGCCCCTTCTACCTTTTCCACTTCCCTGAGATGCTCCTCGATTCGATGAAAAACCCTGCTGGCCCGGTGATGCTCGACGTGGTGGGCCAAATGCTCACCGACGACGATGTGCGGCGCCTCTCGCACCCGATGACGGGCGGCGTCATTCTGTTCGCGCGGCATTTCGAGAACCGTGGGCAATTGAGCGCGCTGACTGACGCGATCCGCGACGTGCGCGACGATCTCTTGATCGCCGTCGATCACGAGGGCGGACGCGTGCAGCGTTTTCGCACCGATGGCTTCACGGTTCTGCCCCCGATGCGGCGCTTGGGCGAGCTCTGGGACCGCGATGTGCTGTTGGCCACGAAAGTCGCCACGGCGACGGGCTACGTGCTCGCCGCCGAGCTGCGGGCCTGCGGCATCGACATGAGTTTCACGCCGGTGCTCGACCTCGATTACGGCCGTTCCTCGGTGATCGGCGACCGTGCGTTCCATCGCGATCCGCGCGTGGTGACGTTGCTCGCGAAGAGTTTGAACCATGGGCTTGCGCTTGCCGGAATGAGCAACTGCGGCAAGCATTTTCCGGGGCACGGCTATGCGGCCGCCGATTCGCACGTCGCGCTGCCCGTGGACGATCGCTCGCTCGACGAGATCTTGAGTGACGATGCCGCGCCGTACGACTGGCTCGGCATGGCGCTGGCCTCGGTGATCCCGGCGCACGTGATCTATTCGAAAGTGGATGACAAGCCGGCGGGGTTCTCGCGAATCTGGCTGCAAGACATCTTGCGCGATCGGCTCGGTTTCAACGGCGTGATTTTTAGCGACGACTTATCGATGGAGGCGGCGCGCGCCGGCGGCTCGCTCACACAAGCTGCACGAGCGGCGCTCGAGGCCGGATGCGATATGGTGCTCGTGTGCAACCAGCCGGACGCGGCCGAAGTCGTGCTGAACGAGTTGGAATACGTGCCGACGAAGGAGAGTATGCGGCGCCTAAAGCAACTGCGCCCGCACGGTAAGGCTTCGAATTGGCGCAAGCTCGTCGAGCGGCCGGCGTATCGCGACGCGCACGCGCTACTCGCCAGCGTCTTGGGCTGAGGCGGCGTGCGAGCGTGACGCGGCGCTAATCAATCGCTAATCAATCGCTAAGCGATCGCCACGGGAGGGCGGCGCCGCAAACGCTTGGGCGCGACCCCGGCATCGGGGGCCGCGCCGCCTTTGCACGCTACGCCATCTTCATCCGCTGCAGCTTGTTGTAAAGCGTCTTCGGGCTGATGCCGAGCAGCGTCGCCGCGCGGTGACGGGTACCGCCCACCGCGTCGAGCGTCGCCCGAATCAGCAAGTCTTCCACGTCCGACAGCGGTGTGCCGACCGTTATCTGGACGCTGCCGCCGTTCAAGCGTCGCCCGCCCGAGCCGCTTGCTTCGTCGGCGCGCAGCGAATCGACGGTCTCGCCGGAAGCGTTGTACGCGCGCCGCACGCGCTCGTGCAGTTCGCGCACGTTACCGGGCCAGTCGTAGGTTAGGCACTCGCGCACGAGGTTAGGCCCGATGCGCTTGTTCACCGTGGCTAGGCCGCTTGCGTTGATCTCGCGGTTCAGTTCGTCGACGAGTGCTTCGGCAAGCAGCACGGCGTCGTCGCCTCGTTCGCGCAACGGCGGCAGGGTAATCGCGGCGGCATCCAGCCGCAGCCAAAGATCTTCTCGCAGTACTCCCTGTGCGACCGCTTCGCGCGGCGGCTTGCGTGTGGCCGCGACAATGCGGCAATCCACGCCGACCTGATTGCTGCCGCCGACGCGCATGTAGGTCTGCGAATCGAGGGCGCGCAGCAAGGCTTCTTGCTGCGACAACGGCAAATCGGCGATTTCGTCGAGGAACAGGGTGCCGCCCGCCGCCTGTTCGAATAGGCCCGGTTCGCGCCGCTCGATCGACGGCATCGTGCTTTCCTGGCCGAACAGCATGCTATCGAGCCCGCGCTCGATGCCGCCATCGCGTGCGAAGGCGCGGCAGTCGAATACGACGAACGGGCCCTTGCGGCGCCGGCTCATATCGTGCAGCGTGCGTGCGGCGCTCTCCTTGCCCGTTCCTGCTTCGCCGCATATGAGCACCGCCGATTCGGTCGGCGCAAGCCGTTCGATGGCGTCATAAACATGCTGAATCGCATCGCTGCGGCCGATCATCGGGCCAAAGCGGCCGAGCCGACGGAGCGTGCCGCGCAGCGACTGTACTTCTTCGGTCAACTCGTACGGGCGCGGAATGCGTGCGAGCAAGCTGCGCAGCCGTGGGATGTTGACCGGCTTGAGCAGGTAATCCCATATTCCATGGCGCAACCCTTCGATGGCGCTTTCGACCGTCGCGTTGCCCGTCATCACGATCACCGGCACGACCCCGTCCGGTTGCGCCGGCAGGTTGTGCAATAGATCGAGCCCGCTGCCATCGGGCAGATTCAGGTCGATCAGGACGACATCGGGGATAAAGCGAGTCAAAGCGGCGCGTGCTTCGGCGAGCGTGGCGGCCGTGTCGACTGAAAATCCGTCGGCGGCAACGATCGCATTGAGGCCCGACAGGCTGTTAGGATCGTCTTCGACAATCAGGGCGTGTGGCATGGCTGGCGTAGTCAATTAGGTAAGTCGAGCGCCCGTCGGCGCCGGAAGGGAGCGACGCACCTGCGAAAAGCGCAGTGCGACGGCGTACGGGCTGCCGATGGGGCAAAGCATTTCGCGTGCCAGATCGTTCTCCTATATGGAACAATGACTTACAGATTCCACTCGGCAAGAATGGCCGTTTCCGCGGGTGCAGCGTGCAAAAACGACCGGTAAAGTTTCCTCGACCATACACCATTCAGGCGAAAAAAAGCGCCCAAGGGGCGCTTTCAGTCGGTATAACGTTCGCTATATAGCGCCGGAGGGCGCCTAAAGCGCAGACGTCTATGCGCGGCTACGGTATTCGTCAGTGCGAGTATCGATTTCGATTTTGTCGCCGATGTTGCAGAACAACGGAACTTGCAGTTCGAAGCCCGTGGTGATCTTGGCCGTCTTGAGCACTTTGCCCGACGAGGTATCGCCCTTGACCGCCGGTTCCGTGTACGTGATTTCGCGCACGAGCGTCGTGGGCAGTTCGACCGAGATCGCCTTCTCGTTGTAGAACACGACTTCACACGGCATGCCGTCTTCGAGGTAGTTGAGCGCATTGCCCATCATCTCGGCTTCGACTTCGAATTGGTTGTAGTCGGCGTCCATGAACACGTACATCGGATCGGCGAAGTACGAGTAGGTCACTTCTTTGCGGTCGAGCACCACGACGTCGAACTTGTCGTCCGCCTTGTACACCGACTCCATGCCGGCGCCCGTCAGCAGGTTCTTCAACTTCATCTTGACGACGGCGGCATTGCGGCCCGATTTGTTGTATTCGGTTTTTTGCACGACCATGGCATCGCTGCCGATCATCACGACGTTGCCCGTGCGCAGTTCCTGTGCAATCTTCATAAAACGATCCTGTACGAATAAAGTGGCTGATCTGTTGCTCAACGGCATCGACATCGATCGCTCATCGATCGTTTTAAGTAGCTAGACGTTTTTGTCCGTCTAATTGCGCTACCGTCTAATTGCGCTACGCCGTTGGATAACCGCTTATTTTAACTGAGTTTTTGTGAATTCCGCTAGGTTCCCGGCGAGATCGCCGATCGCCGCGAGTTCGTCGGCCCAGCTCGCGGCGCGCGTTTCCAGCGCCTGGCGATGGCCCCAAAAATCGGCCCAATCGGGCGCGGCACCGTCGTTCCACGCATGCCAAAAGCGGCCGAGCGCCGCGCGCGTTCGGGCGGGGAGTTCGCGTGCGTAATGCGCCAGCGCGGCGTCGAGCTTGGGCAAGTGCGCGGCGTCCGATTGCGGATAGATTTGCCAAACGAAAGGCCTGCACGCCCATTGCGCACGCACGAACGAGTCCTCTCCGCGCACGAAGTTCAGGTCGCTCGCCCACAGTAGCGCGTCGAACTGCGGCTGCGGGCGAAACGCGAGCGAGTGGGCGCGCAGGCTGCCGCGTTCCGCGCGTGTTCCGGCAGCGAACGCCGACAGGCCGAAAAAGCGTGCGAGCGCCTCTGAGATGCGGCCTTCCGGCACGAGCAGCACGATGGGCTCGGCGAGATCGCGCCATTGCTCGAGCAAACCGTCGACGGCCGGATTTTCGTAGGCGAACAGCGAGATCACCGTCGCCTCCGGCTCGGGCTCCGGGGCGCCGGTCGTTTCGCGCCACCAGATGTCGCGCGTCGAGGCGGATGCTTCGAACGCAAGCCGCTCCTGATCGAGCGTGCGTTCCTTGAGCACGCCGCCCGTGCCTGGCCCGAGCCCGGGGAAGAAGAATGTTTTCGTCAGCGGATAGCGCGCATGAGGCGATGGTTTGAGATGGCACTCGGCCACCCAATCTTCGCCGCTCAAATATTCCAGGTTTAGCCAGATGGGCGCGCGGTGGCGTCTTGCCATCGCCGCGACGTAGGCAGGCGGCAGCTCGCAGGCGAATGCTTCGATGACGATGTCGGCCACGGCGAGCGCGTCCCCCACGTGCGTAGGCTCGCGCCAGTGCTCGACGACGACGCCGTCGACGCGCTGACGCGGCAGCGCGAGATCGAGCGCGGGACAAAGGCGCGCGAACGTATGCAGATCGTCGACGAGCAATCGCACCTGCCAGCCGTATTCGGACGACAACTGGCGGGCTAGGCGCCAGCACACGCCGATGTCGCCGAAGTTGTCGATGACGGCGCAAAAGAGGTCGCAGGCGAGCGTGTCGCCAGGCAAAAGCGCCGGCCGGGGGCTCGGCGCGCCGTGCTCGGCTGGCACGCCGTGAATCGCGGGCAGGTGCGGATCGGGCGCTGCGGCGGGACGTGAGGGCGGTGTCGGTGACATGGCGTGCGAATGGGCTACGGGCGTGCGGCAGTGCACTGGGCGTGGGAAAAAGACGGGACGGCGGACCGGACGGCGGACCGGACGGCGGCGCGGCGCAATCAACGTGGCGGGCGCACGGCCGGCGGCGCGACCCCGCGCGCAAATGGTCTAAACTGGCGATTCTAAAGCACGCCGCCCTTAACCCTACGCGCGGCGTTTCGCACCAGACGCGCATGACTGATTCCGACGCTCAGCTCCCCCCATTTGAACCGAAGAAGTTCCTCGCCCAATTGCCCCATCTGCCGGGCGTGTACCGCTATTACGACGCGCACGAGAACGTGCTCTATGTCGGCAAGGCACGCGATCTCAAAAAGCGCGTGTCGAGCTATTTCACGAAGACACAGCTCTCGCCGCGTATCGCGATGATGATCGCGCGCATCGCCCGGATCGAGACCACGGTCACGCGCTCCGAGGCGGAAGCGCTGCTGCTCGAAAACAACCTGATCAAGGCGCTCGCGCCGCGCTACAACATTCTCTTTCGCGACGATAAGTCATATCCGTACTTGAAGCTCACGGGCCATACGTTTCCGCGCATGGCGTATTACCGCGGCTCCGTGGACAAAAAGAACCAATATTTCGGGCCGTTCCCGAGTGCGTGGGCCGTGCGCGAGAGCATCCAGATTTTGCAGCGCGTTTTTCAGCTGCGCACCTGCGAGGATTCCGTTTTCAGCAATCGGACGCGGCCTTGCCTGCTGCATCAAATCGGACGCTGCACGGCGCCATGCGTCGGCGCGGTCAGCGAAGAGGATTACGCGCGCGACGTTTCAAACGCATCGCGGTTTCTGCTCGGCCGGCAAAGCGAGGTCATGAAGGAGCTGGAAACCAAGATGCATGCGTTCGCGGCGGAGCTCAAGTTCGAGCAGGCGGCGGCCGTGCGCAACCAGATGAGTTCGCTCTCCACCGTCCTGCATCAACAGGCAATCGAAGTGGGGGGCGACAGCGACGTCGACATCCTGGCCGTCGTCGCGCTCGGCGGGCGCGTCTGCGTGAACCTCGCGATGGTTCGCGGGGGGCGGCATCTTGGCGACAAGGCGTATTTTCCGACGCACGTCGAAAGCGCGTTCGCGGGCGACGAGGCATCCGACGTTCCCGCCGAGGCCGCAGCGGCTGAGCCGGACCCGTTCGAAACCGTCCCGGGCGATGGGCAGGGCGACCTCGTTGAAGCGACCGAGCCGCCAGGTCCTCTCGAACCGGGCATCGAAGCCGAAGTGCTCGAAGCGTTCATTACCCAGCACTACTTGGGTAACCGCATTCCACCCGTACTCGTCGTGAGTCACGCGCCGGCCAACCGCGACCTCGCCGATCTGCTGGCCGAGCAGGCAGGGCACAAGGTGGTGTTCGTGCGCCAGCCGCAGGGGCAGCGGCGAGTGTGGCTCGGGATGGCCGAGCAGAACGCGAGGCTCGCGCTTGCGCGGCTGCTGTCCGAGCGCGGCTCGCAGCAGGCGCGCACGCGTGCGCTGGCCGAAGTGCTCGGCATGGAGTGCGACGATCTCGCACGTCTGCGCATCGAATGTTTCGATATCAGCCATACGATGGGTGAGGCGACGCAAGCGTCGTGCGTCGTCTATCGCGATCACAAGATGCAGA
>CAYRLJ010000048.1:0-30713 GCA_964425025.1 uncultured Burkholderia sp.
CGATGCGAATCGGCAGCGCGGGGAGTTCGTGTTGGTCGTGCAGGGTGCGCCAGTGCGAGAGGAGCAAGACGAGACGGCGCATGATGCGCTGTTGTCGATGTTGCTCGAAGAGGTATCGGTCAGTGCCGCGGCCAGGCTCGCGGCTTCGATTACGGGCGCGTCTCGGAATACGCTTTATTCGCGTGCCCTCGATCTGTCGAAACGCGATAGCTGAAGGTTGAACGTGGGCTAGTTTCGGGCAAAGGCATTGTCATCGTTCGTTAGTACTCCTGATAACTCTCACCTTACCGGCGAACAGCGCAACGATGGGCGACCGCCCGGCCACGACGTGTCAGCTTCAAACCACCGAGCTATTTAGTACTCCTGAATATGCTCACCCAAACGACAACGGCGCCCAAAAGGCGCCGTTGTCGAGCGATCGGATGTTCAGAACGGCGAAGCTACGCTATCAATTCCCCGCGTCGTTTGACGTATCGTTGTTGCTAGCCAGCGTTTCATCACGCGCGGCACGTGCTTCTTCCTGCGTCAACCCTTCGATCTGCACGCGCGCCGTACCCAAATGCTGCAACCCAATCAGCTTCGCCGCTGCATACGACAAATCGATCACTCGCCCGCGCACATACGGGCCGCGATCGTTGATCTTCACGACGACTTCCTTGTGGTTCGTCATGTTCGTCACTCGCACATAAGAAGCGAGTGGCAGCGTCTTGTGCGCGGCTGTCATAGCGTTCACGTCGAACCTGTCGCCGCTGGCCGTGCGCCGGCCAGCGAAGCGCCGGCCGTACCACGAAGCGCGGCCAACCTGCTTGAAATGGGAGATGTCAGGACCGTCCTGGATCGGCTTCGCATCGGCCAGCGACGTGCCGCCGGCGACAGGCTGCGCCGACGCGCCACCGAACGCCACAGGCGCATTCGCGCTCTGAGCAACGGCAGGAACAGTACCGGCCCGCCCGGTTTGGGTCGTCGTCGGCTGCATCGCGCAACCGGTAAAGGCACCGAAGATAAAAACAATCCCCAGCGATCGACGGAATCGATGTTTCATATGACGTTTAGCCAATCTGTCGAGCCGCGGCACATGAACTTCGGTGCCAAGGCGGCTCGGGCGATCGAGTACGGCACGACAACGCACGCGCAAGCATGTGTCGCGATATGGCACTCGGCTGCGGCCCATTTCGGCCCGCATTCAGCCCGGTTGGTGTTCACGTCTGGTGCGGCTGTCCCCTGCAGCTTAACCAGACCCGGTACGCCGCCATCGAACTTGGCATCTGCGTTCTTGCGCACCCGAAGGCACGAGGAACGGCGGCGTAGGCCTGCCCAGCGTTCCGGCCGATGGCCGCTTCAGGCGCGTTGCACCTGGCTGGACAAGACGTGTGCGTCGAACTTCATCGACACAGAATGAAGCCGCGATACATGCGACTTCGAACTTCATTGACAGCGATCGGCAAGCTAAAGTTCAGACAAGGGCCGGATCGCCGGTAGAGCGGCGCGAGTGTACCCCGCGCTATTGCACTTGCATTATAGCAGAAAGATGACGGAATCCAGCCCGGGCAGCTTGCTCCCCAATTGATTCTCGCTATGGGCGCAATAATGGCATTCGCTTCAGGGCATCACTAGCCTTTTGGCCGAGCAGCGCCGGCATGGCGCGGCTGGTACCATCTTTCTTTTTGCCGTCCGCTCACTCCAATGAAGGTCTTCGTCATTCCCGTCACGCCGTTTCAGCAAAACTGCTCGCTCGCCATCTGCGAGGCGACGCAGCGCGCGGCCATCGTCGATCCGGGCGGCGATCTCGAGCTGATTCAGCGTGCCGTCAGCGAGAACGGCGCCACGGTTGAAAAGGTCCTGCTCACGCACGGTCACGTCGATCACTGTGCCGGCGCGCAGGCGCTCGCCGCCCACTACGGTGTGCCGATCGAAGGTCCCCACCGCGACGAAAAGTTCTGGATCGATCAACTGCCCGATCAAAGCGTGCGCTTCGGCTTCCCGGCTGCGCAGGCGTTCGAGCCCGATCGCTGGCTCGAGGGCGGCGATACCGTTCAATTCGGCGAAGAAACGCTCGACGTCTATCACTGTCCCGGTCATACGCCCGGCCATGTGGTGTTCGTCAGCGCGCGGCAACGCATCGCGTTCGTCGGAGATGTGCTCTTCGCCGGGTCCATCGGCCGCACCGATTTCCCGCGTGGCAATCACGCCGATCTCATTCGTTCGATCCGCACGCAGCTTTGGCCGCTCGGCGGCGACATCACGTTCGTCCCCGGTCACGGCCCGGCGTCGACATTCGGTGAGGAGCGGCGCACGAATCCTTATGTCGCCGATGGGGTGAGCGCGTGACGTCCGAAATCTATGTCAGTACCGATATCGAGGCGGATGGCCCGATCCCGGGACCGCATTCGATGCTCAGCTTCGCGTCGGCGGCCTACACCGAGGATAAGCAGCTAATCGGCACGTTCTCGGCCAATCTCGAAACGCTACCTGGCGCCGCGGCGCATCCGGTGCAAGAGGCCTGGTGGAAAACGCAGCCCGATGCCTGGGCCGCGTGTCGCTCGGATTTGCGACGTCCGGAGGAAGCGCTCGTCGCTTACGTCGAATGGGTCGAAGCGTTGCCAGGCAAGCCGGTGTTCGTCGGCATGCCGGTCGGCTTCGATTTCACCTACATGTTTTGGTACATGATGCGCTTCACGGGACGTTGTCCGTTCTCGTGGTCGGCGCTCGACATCAAGACGCTCGCGTTCGCGTTGACAGGCCTGCCCTATCGGAAAAACATCAAGCCGCGCATGCCGAAGCATTGGTTCGATGAGCACCCGCATACGCATGTCGCGCTCGATGACGCCATCGAGCAAGGCGCTTTGTTTTGCAACATGCTCAAGGATCTGCGCGAATGGCAAAAGACGTCGCCCGCCACCGCGGAAGCCAGAGCGCGCGCTGCGGAAGTGGCGGCAACCGGTTTAGCACAAAAAGACGCGGAGAGCCCGCCAAATTAGGGAAATTCCCTCAGTTATCCGCCTTTCGATTGCCTTTTGTTTCTTCCGCCACTACTATCGATTCCAGTGGCGGTTGCAACGGGAGGGGGGATGTCGCTCGATACGTTTTCGCAAAAAATTCTGCGCCTGTTGCAGCTCGACGCGCGACGTTCGGTGCAGGAAATCTCCGACCAAGTCGGTCTGTCGAGTACGCCTTGCTGGCGACGCATCAAAGACATGGAGCAATCGGGCATCATCCAGCGCTACACGGCGCTGCTCGATCGCGAAAAACTCGGGCTTCATGTCTGCGCCCTCGCGCACATTCATCTGACTCGGCATACGGAAGGCGGCGTCGAGCAGTTCGAGCGGGAGATTTCCACCTGCCCGGAAGTGACGGAGTGCTATAGCACCACGGGCGAAGCTGATTACATCCTTAAAATCGTCGCGCCCGACATTAAAGCCTACGACGCCTTCCTACACGATCGCATCTTCAAAATTCCCGCTGTCGCACAAGTGCGCACGAGCGTGGTGCTGCGCGAAATCAAATTCGATACGCAGCTGCCGCTCTAACGACAGGCACCGAAGCATCCACTGTCCACTGTTGTGTTGTGTCGACACGTTCGAACGTTCACACGTCGATGCATTGACATGTTGCCGCTCCGGCATCGCGCGTTCGTGCACGCGTCAAGCGCGTCAAGCATGCCCCGACGCGTGCACCTTCGCAGGCCCAAGCTGACGCTGCAGCGTTACGTTGCGCGCGCGCAGTTTCGCTTTCAACGCCGTCAAGTCGACGCGTTCGATGAGTTCGGCGTCGTGTTCACGGCCGGCTATCCCGTCGGCCGCGAGCGTGATGTCGAGGTCGAGCCCCGTGCTCAGGTAATGAACGTTCAGCGCCGCCGCGCGCAGCCCGTATCGGGCGAGTTCCCCGTCGACAACCGTGGCCACGGCCGTCCGCGCGGGCAAACGCGCCGGCGGATGGGCCACGGCATCGTTTTCCGGATCGACGTGAATCAGTGCGTCGAGCACGCGTTTGTCGGTCATCACGCGGGCGCGCGCCGATTCGGCGATATAGTGCCCCTCCGAAACCGAGATGAACGGATCGACGAGGATGTGCGCGTCGACGAGCGCGAGATCGCCCGTCTTGCGCGTGCGCAGTTCATGGACGTCGCGCACGCCGGGCGTGGCCATCAATAGCCGGCGGATGTCACCCGTGGCCGTTTCGTCGAGCGCTCGGTCCGAAAGGTCTTGCAGTGCATCCCAGCCGAATACCCACCCCATGCGAGCGACGAGGAAGCCGACGATCGCGGCCGCGATCGGGTCCAGCAAGCGCACGCCGGACAGGCTTCCGACGATACCCACCGCGACGACAAGTGATGAAGCGGCATCGGAACGCGCGTGCCAGGCATTCGCGATCAGCATGGCCGAGCGAACGCGCTCGGCCTGGCGCAGCATGAAGCGGAACAGCGCTTCCTTCGAGACGAGCACGATCACAGCCACGATCAGCGCGCTGATATGCACCGCTGGAATGCTTCCCATATCCGCGAGACGGGTGCCGGCGCGCCAAAGCATGCCAACGCCTACTGCGATAAGCAGCGCGCCGAGAAACAGCGAGGCCACCGTTTCATAGCGGGCGTGTCCGTAGTTGTGGTCCGCGTCGGGCTTTTCCGCGCTCGCGCGATTGGCGATCAATACGATGAAATCGGAGATGAGATCGGCCAGCGAATGCACACCGTCGGCGACCAGCGCTTGGGAATGCGCGACAAAGCCTATCGCGATTTGCAGGATCATGAGGACGAGGTTCACCCCGACGCTCGCAAACGTGCTCTTTCTTGCGACGGCTTGTTTTTCTCCAGACTGGAGTTCGACGGCAGAGTGGGAATGCATTGGCAACGGTGGACGGCAGGTTGTTTACCGGCCGATTGTATCAAGCGCGGCGCGTCCGCGCTGTGACGCAGCCGACATTTTTACTTTCGAATCAGTGGGTTATGAGAACGCAACCTATTCGTATTTTGCGTCTCGTCCGCAGTCGAGTGGCCGCGTCGTCGATAGCGGAATCATGCGCTGCGTCGTCCGAAAGGCGCCCATAGACACAAAAACCGCGGACCCGAGAGGGTTACGCGGTTTTCATTCAGGCTGGTACTACCAATAGGTCGGCACGCGGACTGCTGTCCAACCGGCCTACTACTTAATCAGGAAGCTGTCGCGCTCTTGGCCCGCGATCCACCGGGGCGGCTTGCCACGGCCCGACCACGTATTGCCGCTCACGGGATCGCGATATTTCGGTGCGACGCCAGCGCGAGGACGACCTGCCTTGGCACCTTTGCCACGGCCACCACCGAGTTCGGCGAGCGTAATGCCGTAGTCAGCCATTTTCTGCTTGATCTCGTTCAGTACTTCGGCGTATTCAACCGCCTTCGCTTCTTCGATCTGCTTCTCCAGCTTCTCTCGTTGTGCGAGAAGTTCCTTGTAAGAAGACATATGTTCCCTATGTGGTTTCGGTAAATGACGCCGATCTCGAGCCGGTTCTGCCATCTCAATGCTTGTGCCTCGGATATTTCGGAAGCGAGATTAGCACAAAAGACGCGCGAACGAAAAGCTCGAAAAGCGTACCGGCGAAAGTAACGTTACCGTTTCATTTCAATCATTCGTCCCCGCTCCTTTCATCTCGATTTACCCAATCGAAGTGGCATCTCATATTTCCGACGCCGTGAGAACCGAGGACACCTCGTACTTTCAATTTTCGAAATAGAATCGGCATATTCGGACAAATCCTTTCATATTATGCAAGGATGCCGTGCCGGCGCGGGTTTGGTGGCGATAACAAGCGGGGCGCGCCGCCACTCGCATCGAAATTTCCCCCTAGCATTCCTATACAAAGGTATATGTGCGTGCTTGACGGAGCTAAACGCCATGTTCAGCGATGCACTTTGCAAGCGCCTGCTCGAGCGCGGCCAAATCGGTTTTTGCGGAATCGAACGCGCAACGTTGGCGCTGGCCATCCACTTTTAAATCCACCCCATATCGATCGACACCGGCCAATCGCACGAGCGTGGGGCCGCTCACACGGCGGTCGAAATATTCGATCAGTGCGGTTTCGTCTTCGTCCGTCAAAGGTTCGAGCGGATCGAGTTCTTCGGCATCGAGCCAGCCCATTGCGCCGAACCCGCCGATGTATCGCATCCTTTCGATTTCCAACACGCGAAAGGAGAAATCGCCGAGTGCGAGATAACGTTCTGCATCAGGGTGATAGCGCAAATAGCGTCGCACGAGTGACGGCTCGAGCCCTCCCGGCATGAATCGACCGAGCAGCGTCAGGCGTTCGCCGTTCAGTACGTCCTCGTTCGGCGGCGCATCGACAACGAGGAAGCCCGCCCGCGCGTCGCCCTCGAGATTGCGTGCATGCTCGGCTAGGCGGCTCACCAGCACGATGGGCCGATGACGCGCATCGGGCGCGAACGGCAACGCCGTCGGATACGGGTAGCCGAGCGGCTCCCGTGCGTGCGTCGCTAAGGCGCCCGCCGGCTTGCGATGCAATAAGTGCAGCGGTGCGTGTGCGGAGATGTTCATGGGTTCAGTCCGGTGTGGGTCGCCTCGAACGCGCAGCGAGGTGGAAGCTGTCCGTTAGAATCGTCGGTTCTTATTCATCGTAGCGTTTGTGCGTCAATTCGCCGCCCGGATTTCACGCGCTCCCGCCCTTTTTTGGCTTCCCTCAATCAAGTGTCGCAGACCACCTCTTCGCACGTTCCGGCCGCGCACCGCAATCTTGCTCCGGCCGCACGTCAGCGCGCGCGATACGCCACGATGGCCCTATTCTTCATCGCGGGGATGGCGTTCGCGACTTGGGGCGTGCACGTCCCGACCGTCCGCGACAAATTCAATCTCAATCCCGCGGCGCTTTCGGTCGCCCTGTTCGTTTTGACCGGCGGCTCGATCGCGGCCACCGTCAGCAACGCAAAATGGATCGCGCGTGTCGGCACGCGCCGGGCCTGCCTCGTCGGCGGCCTCGTGCTTGCCGCCAGCATGGCGTTGATTTTAATCGCGCCCACGTACTGGCTTCTGTTGCCGGTGCTCGCCGTGTTCGGCGCCGGCATGGCGACGATGGATGTCGCCATGAACGCCGAGGCCAGCGCAGTGGAACAAGCCCTCGGGCGTCCCATCATGTCGGCGTTGCATGGCATGTTCAGCATCGGCGGCATGATCGGTGCCGGGGCCGGCGGTCTCGCGCTCGCCCATGGCATGTCGAGCCCGCTTCATATGCTGATCGCCTCGCTCGTGTGTGCCGTCGTGCTCGTGGTTGCCTGCCCGGCCGTGCTGCCGCACGTGCCGCATACCGAAAGCCACCATGAAAACGCGGGCGCAAGCCGCTGGCGCTCGCCCGTGCTGTGGGCATTGGGCGCGGTGGCGCTCATCGCGTTGATCGCCGAAGGCGCGATGTACGACTGGGCCGCTGTCTATATGCGCGACGTCGTGCACTCGAGTCCGGCCTTGGCCAGTGCCGGCTATGCGGCATTCACCGGAGCAATGGCCTTCGGGCGCTTCGCCGGGGACGCCGTGCGTGCGCGCTTCGGTGCCGTGTCATTGATATTCGTGAGCGCGTCGCTGGCCTGCGCCGGCATGATCGGCGCGCTCGTGCTGCCGTTCTCCGTCACGGCGCTGATCGGCTTCGCGATGATGGGCATCGGGCTCGCGAACATGATGCCGGTGCTGTTCGCGGCTGCCATGCGCGTGAAAGGCATTCACGCGGCCGAAGGGCTCGCGCATGTGGCAAGCATCGCCTATGTCGGCCTGCTGTTCGGGCCCGTTCTGATCGGCGGCGTGGCACAGGCGACGAATCTTTCAATCGGCCTTTCGGTCGTGGCGCTGTGCGCGGCGCTCGTCGCCTTCATCGGGCCGCGCGTGCTCAAACGTCTGCGCGTTTGACCCGCCGAGCGCGAGCTAGCCGGCGCGATCGCTCAACACCGGGCACTGACCTAGCCAGGCCGCAAATACAAAGGGCACGCACGCTTTCGCGTACGCGCCCTCGGGTCCATTCTTCGAGAAGCAGGCCGCGCGAGCAGCCTGCCACCTTCCGAAGGGGTCGGCTTCGCGCCGATTACATGTTCACTTCGTTCAACAGCGTCTTCTTGCCGCCCTGGTAGTGGTAGAGCGAAATCACGCCGTGCTTCAGATCGCCCTTCGAGTCGAATTGCGTCTCGCCGATCACGCCCTTGTAATCCGTCGCAGGCATCGCCGCGAGGATCTTCGCCGCATCGGTCGAGCTCGCGCGCTTCATCGCGTCCACGATGATGTACACGGCGTCATACGTGAACGGCGCGTAGATCTGAATCGGCACACCGAAACGGGCCTTGTACTTGGATTGGAACTCGTCGCCGGCCTTGCCCATCTTCTCGAGCGAACGACCCGCTTCCGAGCACACTACGTTGTCGGTCGCATCGCCGGCCAGCGTCGAGAGCTGATCGGTACACACACCGTCACCCGCGAGGATCTGCGCCTTGATCCCGAGCTGCTTGGCTTGCTTCGCGAACGGGCCGCCCGTGGCGTCCATGCCGCCGTACATGATCGCGTCGGGGTTTTCGCCCTTGATCTTCGTCAGAATTGCGCGGAAGTCGACCGCCTTGTCGTTCGTCGCGTCATGCGAGAGCACCGCCATGCCGAGCGACTTCGCCGTCTTTTCGAATTCGTTCGCCAAGCCTTGGCCGTAAGCCGTGGCGTCGTCGACGATCGCGACCTTCTTCAGCTTCAAGTCCTTCGCTGCGTAGTTCGCGAGAGCCGGACCCTGCTGCGCATCGGTGGCCACGACGCGGAACGCCGTCTTGAAGCCCTGCAGCGTATAGGCCGGATTCGTCGCCGACGGCGAGATCTGCACGATGCCCGCATCGTTGTAGATCTTCGAAGCCGGGATCGTCGTACCGGAGTTCAAGTGACCGACAACG
Source organism: uncultured Burkholderia sp. (assembly GCA_964425025.1). Classification (GTDB taxonomy): domain Bacteria; phylum Pseudomonadota; class Gammaproteobacteria; order Burkholderiales; family Burkholderiaceae; genus Trinickia. The sequence goes on from CAYRLJ010000048.1 coordinate 8,891, forward strand.
GCAACGACCTTATCGTCAACGAGCTTCTGCGCAACTTGCGTCGCCGTACGCGGGTCGGCCGCGTCGTCTTGTGCGTCCAGTTGCAGCGTGATCTTCTGGCCACCGATCACGAGACCCTTCTTGTTGATTTCCTCGACGGCAAGACGCGCACCGTTTTCGTTGTCTTTGCCGAGGTGAGCGATTTGGCCTGTCAGCGGCGCGACGTGACCGATTTTGACGACTTCGTCTGCCACGGCGCCCGTTGCCATCGTCGCGAACAACATTGCGGCCGCGCTGACCGGCAACAGCTTTTGCATCTTGATATTCATGTAAGTCTCCAGTTTCGGTCCCAAAAACGACGTGATCGCCTTTTTCCCCGCCTTCCTCTTGTTTGTGTCGAAGGGAAGCAATTACGCCGGATGCATCGTCATGCACTTGGTCTGCACGTGGGCGCGCCTGTTCGTGACAAGCCGCGCCTTCGTGCTGCGCGCAAGTGTAGGGCAACAAATTAAAGTTGGGGACATTTTTGAGAAAGCTGGGAAGACTACTAATAGCGCCGAGCGCGAAAATGCCCTGAGCAATACGCGCGCGTTGGCCGCAAACCCAAGGCGCATGCGGGTTTCGGAGCATCTCCAGTGGCCGCGAACCCGGACGGATGAGCCAGCTTTCAATTGCTTGCAATTGCGAAGGCGGCAGGCGAAGAGGTTGAACTCAGTCACAAAAATGACTTAGCCGGACGGACGAATGCCATTCAATCGTTCGGCGCAGGGCCGCTTATACGAAGAGGTGTAGGTCTTTTATTTCACTGGAAAGAAGCGTGAAAGGGCCCTCGAAGCGGCCTGCCATTCGGCGTCGAGCGCATCGATGAGCTCGGCCGCGCTTACGCCGGTGCGACGCCCGCGCGCAAGCGGTCCGCCTTGCCCCGACCACAGCGAAAGGTAGTCGCCGCGATCGGAGCGCGCGGCAGCTTGACGCAATTCTTGCGTCAACGCGTTCTGAACGGGATACGGTGCGACGCGCGCGGGCTCGGCCTCGAGCCGGTCCATCAGCGCGTTGCGGATACCGCGCGCGTAGCGCCCGGTAATCGCGCGTGTCACCGAGGTCTCCGTGTCGCGGCTTGCCAAAAGCCGCCGCCGCCAATCCGGCGCGATCGCGCTTTCGGCGCACGGCAAGAACGCCGTGCCCATTTGCGCGGCCTGCGCGCCGAGTGCGAGCGCCGCCGCGATCCCCCGGCCGTCCATGATGCCGCCCGCGGCCAGCACGGGGATGTCGAGCGCATCGACGAGCTGCGGTACCAGCGCCATCGTGCCCACGAGCGGGTTCTTCTCGGCATCGATGAACGTGCCGCGATGCCCCCCCGCCTCGGCGCCTTGCGCGCAGACGGCGTCCGCGCCCGCGTCGCGCCAAGCGATGCCCTCGGCGACATGCGTTGCCGTGCCGATCACATAGCTGCCCGCCGCCTTGAGCCGAGCGACGTCGGCTGCATCGAGCACGCCGAACGTAAAGCTGACGACGGGTACGCGCAAATCAACGAGTTGGTCGAGCTGGGCGCGAAACGCGGGGGCGTAGCGTTCGGGCGCGCGGCCCGGCGGCAGCCCAAGTTCGGCGCGCAGCGGATCGATCGATTCGAGCGCGCGGCGCACCATCGCTTCGTCGGGCGCGGCCGGCTCGAGGACGAACAAGTTGACGCCGAACGCGCGCGAGGTGCCCGCACGAATTTCGGCAACTTGCTGTGCGAACTGATCGGGCGCCATCGCGCCGGCGCCGAGGCAGCCGAGCGCGCCGGCGCGGCTCGCCGCGATCACGAGCGCCGTCGTCGTCGCGCCCACCATCGGCGCCTGCACGAGCGGCAAGCGCAATTCAAAACGCTCGGCGAACGTCGTGGCTTTCGTGTTCATTTCGCTCCTCCTGGCTTCGTTCCGGGCCGCGCACGTTGCGTTCCATCACGTTGCGTTCCATCACGTTGCGGCCACTCTACGCGCAGGCTAGCGGCGCGAAAAATGAATTATCGAGATCGTTTCGTTCACATTCGATGAATGAACCGCGGCTGACATCGCATTGACGGCGCGCCGGGCCTCAAGCGCGCGTCGCGGATCGATGCCAAACTGGCAGCCCTTACGACACGTGAGATGGGAGGTGGTCAATGAGCCTGACGACTCGATGGATCGAAATCGACGCCGGCAGCGGCGAGCGCTACGACGGCTACCTCGCCCTGCCGCGCGCCGGCAAGGGCCCCGGTGTCATCATCGTGCAAGAAATTTTCGGCGTGAACGCGCACATCCGCTCCGTGGCCGAACAATATGCCCTCGCGGGCTACGTCGTGCTAGCACCCGACATCTTCTGGCGCAGCGAGCGGCGCGTCGAACTGGGCTACGAAGGCGCGGATCGCGACAAGGCGCTAGCGCTCGTCAAAGGTATCGATGTCGAGAAGACCGTGGCCGATCTGGGTGCGGCAGCTAACACATTGCGCGCGTTGCCCGAGGTAACCGGCAAGATCGGCGCCGTCGGGTTTTGTTTCGGCGGGCAGCTCGCCTATTTAATGGCGGCGCGCGGCGCTGTGGATGCGGCCGTCGCCTACTATGGCGGGGGCATTCAGAATAAGCTCGACGAAGCGGACAAGGTGCAGGCGCCGATACTTTTCCATTACGCGGAGCGCGACCACTCGATTCCGCAAACGGCTATTACGCAAGTGAAGCAACGCTTCGCGGGGCGTACGAACGCGCAGTTTCACGACTATCCCGGCGTCGAACACGGCTTTAACTGCTCAGATCGCTCTGCCTACGATCAACACGCCTCGGCGCTCGCGCACGGGCGAACGCTGGAATTCTTGTCGTCGAATCTTTAAGCGACAAAGGAATCGGCGCGGCATGTTCATACCGCGCCGATTCCTTCGCTTTTCTTCGGGCCCGCTTGGCGCAGGCCCGCTCTCTCAGGCCTTCTTAGCGTAAGCGCTGCACCAGCCGCCGTTCGCCACTTGCTTGCCGCCGAACATCGGGCACGGCGCGAACGCATCGGTCGCCTTGCCTTGGTAGAACTGGCAGTTGCTGCATTTCTCGCCTGCGGCATACTTCGGATACTTGGCCTTGTCGACCTTGGTCGCGTCCATCTTGTAGCCGAGCGCAACGGCGGTCGGATCGCTTTCCGCAACCTTCGGCGCATCAGCCAGAGCCTCGCGCGAGGACAGCGCCAGCGCCGACACGGCGCCCAGACTCGTGATCAAAAACGTGCGACGGGACGATTTCATGGGGAATCTCCTTTGTAATGTCCTACTCACCGCTGCTTCTCGCGGCAGCAGTGGGCAAGCATAGCAACGAAGTGTCGCGCGCGCAGCCGGGATGACCAAATGTCACAGATAAGTAGACTAATGGGCTCGCCCACCTTCAGCGCCCACCTTCAGCGGCTTCATGCGCGGCCCGCCAGTTCGCAGACTCGCAGCGCGATCGCGAGTGCAGCGGTCAGCCCAGGCGATTCGATGCCGAACAAGTTGACGAGCCCACGCACGCCGTGCGCGGCCGGCCCTTGGATGACGAAATCGGCCGCCGGCTCGCCCGGGCCCGACAGTTTCGGCCGAATCCCTGCATAGGCGGACTGCAGCGCGTCATCGGGCAACTCGGGCCAATACTCGCGGATCGCCGAATAGAACCCATCGGCGCGGCGCGGATCGACGTCGTAATTGATCGTGTCGACCCATTCGACATCGGGCCCGAAGCGCGCCTGGCCGCCTAAATCGATCGTCAAATGCACGCCGAGGCCCGCGTCGTTCGGCATCGGATAAATTAAGCGCGAGAACGGCGCGCGCCCTGAGATTCCAAAATAGTTGCCGCGCGCGAGATAGAGCGGCGGGACGTGCCGCGCGTCGAGGCCGCGAATCTTGCGCGCCAACGCGTTCGCGTGCAGCCCCGCGCTGTTGATCACGCATGCGGCCGATAGGGTCGTGGGCGTCTCGCCGCCGACGGTCACGATGAAGCGCCCCGCTCTGGCTTCGATCGATTCGACCGGCGAGTGAAAGGCGCAAACGGCGCCGCCGCGCTCGGCATCGCCTTGCAGCGCGAGCAGCAACTGGTGGCTGTCGACGATGCCGGTTTGCGGCGAAAACACGGCCTCCTCGCAGCGCAGCGCCGGTTCGAGTTCGCGCGCGTCCGCGCCGGACAAACGAATCAAATCGAGCACGCCGTTCTCTTTGCCGCGTGCCTCGATGGCGGCGAGCTGGGGCAACTGATTGCGCGCCGTCGCGACGAGCAGTTTGCCGCAACGCTGATGCGGCACGCCGCGCTCGGCGCAATATTCATAAAGCATTTCGCGGCCCCGCACGCACAACGTCGCCTTGAGCGAGCCGCGCGGGTAATAGAGTCCGGCGTGGATGACTTCGCTATTGCGCGAACTCGTTGCGGTGCCGATCGCCTCCGTTGCCTCGAGCACGATCACTTCGCGGCCGCGCTCGGTGAGCGCGCGAGCGATCGCTAGACCGACCACGCCCGCGCCGATTACTACACATTCGATCTCATCCATGTTCTGTCGTCGCGGCTCATTGAGCCGCGCTTCTCTGTCCGCTTGCACTTCGGTTGAGCTTCTTAGCGAGCGCGCTGAGCGCGGGAAGGCTCTTGCCAGCCTCTGCGCAGTCGCGGCGACCCTGCTTTCGAAACCATTGTACGACGCGCGCCCCCGCCAACATCGCCAGGGGCGAATGAAACGCCGTCTGAAAGGCCGAAAGAAACGGTTTTGAACCGGTTTCAGAATCCGATCGGCCTGCGGCGTGCGCCTCGTTCGGGACGGATATCGTCGGCGCACACGCTGTCGCGGCTGTCGATACGCGCTTCGCCGAACGCATGAAGGATCGCACGGCGCATGTCGCGCGGCGATGCGCGAGAGAGCGCTTCGAGGGCATCGTCGCTGAGATGTTCGGGGAAGCGCCGGCCCCAATTGTGCGCCGTGCGCACTTCGTTGTAGATCGTCTGCGCAATACGGCGGGCGCCTTCGCGATCGGGCGGCGCGATCTCGTAGACGCTCATACGGTTCAGAATCGGCTCGGGAATCGCGCGCTCGTCATTGGCCGTCGCGATCCAGATGACTTGGCCTGCGTTGATCGGCACTTCGGCGAATTCGTCGATGAAGGTCTGGGCCGTCTCATATTCGAGCAGCGCGTAGAGCGCGCCGAGCGGATCGTATTGCGAATCGCCGCTCGCCTTGTCGATCTCGTCGATGACGATCACCGGATTGGCATAGCTGCCGTTCACGAGCGTCTCGAAGACTTTGCCCGGTTTCGCGTTCTTCCACTGCGAAGAAGCCCCGGAAAGAATCCAACCCGCCGTCAGCGAACTCATCGCGACATATTGGTGTGTGGTGCCGATCAGGCGCGCAAGCGCCTTGGCGAAATGGGTCTTACCAATGCCCGGATCGCCGAGCAGCAGAATCGGCATCAGCTCGAGCCGGTCTTCCGTTTCGATGCACAGCGCGACTTGCCGGCGCACATCCTCGAGCGGATCGGCGAAGTTGGGCAGCGCCTCGATCAGCGCGTCGATCGCTGGCATGCGGTTCGGCTTCACGCAAAACCGCAAATTGCCGACCTTCAGCATTTTTTCGTAGGTCGTGCGCAGCGCCTCGTTCGCGCTTTCCCCGAGTTCGTTCAGCGCCGTCTCGACCCGCTCCAGGTCATACATCTTGCTGAACGAGGCCACTGCGATTTCCTGTTTCACCACCGCTGTCGTCATCGCTCCCCCCTCATGCCATGCCAAGCGCATGTCTTGCAAGCGCGCCCCGTCACTCCAGCGTGTTGCCGTGAGGCCGTCTCGCGCATCGTTCGCTACTTTGCGTTTTCAGTGTAGTCAAGCAAGTTCCATGCGCAAAGCTAGCAGCGCGGCACGGGTGCTGCTAATTAGGAAAACGCGCCAACCCAGCGCGGCACGCGCAGTCTTCCCCGGCTGCGACTGGGCGCGGCGCCCACGACTGCGCCGGGAACATCGTTAGGCGTAAGATGAGCGCTTGTCGTCCGGCGCGGCGGCATCGTTCTCGTTCGAAGGAGATCGATTCAATGAGGCGTGGCAACCGCATCGCCGCCGGGCTCGGCGGCACCCTCGCGAGCCTGGTGGGCGTTTTTGCCGCTTTCGCGCTATTGAGCGTGCTCGTTGCGGGCAACGCGGCAGCCGCCGGCGATGCCGCCGTTAGCGCCTCCGCGCCCGCCGCCTCGGGCGCGTCGACACTGGATGACACGCTCGCGTCCGTTGCGTGGCAACTCGATGTCGTGCGAGACGGCCAGACGATCGACACGTTCCAAGGCACGACGATGGTCGGTCAAGCATTCAGCGCCACGCATCACCATCGCACCACGCATCGCGTCGGCTGCAAGCAGAACCCGGCAGGCGGCATCGATCTTGCGCGTACGGTGTCGGTTTCGCCGGTGGCGGCCGATGTCGGCGGCGTGACGCTTGCCATCGAGACCGATGAAACGACAGAAGACGATACGGCCCAGGCGACGCCCGAGGGCTGCAAGCTGCCGCCGCAGCCCCGGCGCCTCAACGCGAGTCATCCAGGCCTCCAAGTGCCCGTTGGCGGATCGGCCGACTGGACATTGATCGACAAGAATCCGACGCTCGTCTATCGCGTGCACGCGAGCGTCTCATCTCATTAACGTTGGACGAAGCGGAATCAAAGCGGCATGCGAAACCCTGAAGAACTGACGCCGGCACTCGCGGCCAACCCGCAAAAAAAGGAATTCGTCGCGGTGAGCTGGAACCTGCACAAGGGCCGGACGCCGCTTGGCTTCACCGCTTGGAAGGCGATGCAGCGCTGGGTCGAATCGACGCACGCCGACGTTTATTTTCTGCAGGAAGCCATGGCGCGGCGCACGCCGGGCCCGTTGCTCGCCACGAGCTTCGGCTCCCCCGTGCACGAGCCGCTTGCCGATGTCTGGGAATGCCAGGCCACCGAGATCGCCCACGCGCTCGATCTCGAGATCGCGCTCGGTCCAAACGTGTTCAAGCCGTCGTGGCGTCACGGCAACGCGATTCTCTCACCGCATCCGCTCGATCTCGGCGGCCGCTGGGATATCTCGGCGCACCGGTTCGAGCGGCGCGGCCTGCTCGTCGCGCGCGCGGCGTTCGCGGGGCAGTGCGTCACGCTGCTGTGCGCGCATCTCGCGCTGACGCGCGCGGCGCGCACCAGGCAAATGAATTGGATCGCGCACTGGATCGCCCGCGAGGCGCCGGACGGGCCGCTCGTGCTCGCCGGCGACTTCAACGATTGGCGCAACGATTCGGTCGGGATTTTCGGCGAGCACGGGCTCGTCGAAGTGGGAACGCTGCTCGGGCAAACGGTTCGCACGTTTCCGGCGTTCTCTCCGACACTCGCGCTCGACAAGATGTTCGTGCGTGGCCTGCAGCCGGTTGCCTGTGTGCAGCCCACGCAGGAAACCGCTTGGCTCTCGGATCATTTGCCCTACATCGCGCGCCTTGAATTGACGATTGAGCCGGCATCGATCGGCGTCTACCGGCACGAAAAACCCCTCGCTTCATAGTGATGTCCCAGGCGCGGTAAAATGCCCGGTTTCCAGCGTCGCGAGACGCAACCCGCGACAGCCCTTCGCCCCTTGCCCCCGCCGGCCGGAGCGGTCGAGTGCCGAGCGCTTTGGTGCCCATCCCTTCGCACTTTCACGTAGCCATGAGCAATCTGAACCCGCAAACCGTCCTTTCCGTCCACCACTGGACCGATACGCTCTTTAGCTTCACCTGCACCCGCGATGCATCGTTTCGCTTCGAAAACGGGCAGTTCACGATGGTCGGGCTGGAAGTCGAGGGGAAGCCGCTGATCCGTGCCTACAGCATGGCGAGCGCCAACTACGAGGAAAACCTCGAATTCCTGAGCATCAAGGTGCAGGACGGCCCGCTGACTTCCCGCCTGCAACACTTGAAAGTGGGCGGCCAAGTGCTCATCGGCAAGAAGCCGACGGGCACGCTCATGGCCGATAACCTGCTGCCGGGTAAAACGCTGTGGCTGCTGTCGACGGGCACGGGCCTCGCGCCGTTCATGTCGATCATCAAGGATCCGACCGTCTACGATCGCTATGAAAAGGTCGTGCTGACGCACACGTGCCGCTTCGTCGACGAGCTGGCCTACAAGGATTACATCACCGATCACCTGCCGGCTCACGAGGACATCGGCGAGATCGTCCGGGAAAAGCTCATCTACTATCCGACGGTCACCCGCGAGACGTTCCACAACCGCGGCCGGATCACCGAGCTCATCGATACGAAAAAGCTGTTCGAGGACTTGAACCTGCCCCCGTTCTCGCTCGAGAACGACCGCGTCATGCTCTGCGGCAGCCCGCATATGCTGCGCGACACGCGCGAGCTGCTTGACGGGCTCGGCTTCCAAGAAGGCAGCAACAACGAGCCGGGCCACTATGTCGTGGAAAAGGCGTTCGTGGGCTAAGGCGCAACGCAGCACTCACAATCCGCGAAACGGAGCCGCACGGCTCCGTTTTTTTTCGCCAAGCGCAGGCGCGCGTCGCATGAATCCGGTTAGATTTACCGACCTACCGGCACCCTCGCGTTGTAGGATATTTTCCTACTCCCGAAGCCACTCGAAATATCAAGCCGGACTTGTCAAGACGCTCGAACGCTTATTACAGCGGCATTTTTCCGAATTTTGGGATATGATCCGCCCCGAAGAAGGGTCGCATGGTACCGATTTCGCCGTACGATCGGGATCGTTGCCCGAAGTCATTCCCTTCCGGCCGCATGTCATCTTTTCCGGCCCCGTGGCGTATCAATACTAGATTGTGGTCTTCGCGATGAGTCAACGTCTGGCTAGTTCCGCTTCCCGGCACGAGAGCTTGGATGTCTCCACGGTCGTCCCGCTGGTCGCCGGCGCGATTTGCGCCGCGACACGCGAGGCCGAGCGGCCGCGCAAACGCGACACGCGAGCGCAACTGCCCTCCGCGCCGGCCGGGTGCTCCGAGGCATACAAAGGCGATCGCGCCGAGCGCCCCCTGCGGGAACGGGCAGCCGAACGTGATATTGCGCTCGACGAAATCAAACGGCATGTGGCCCGCGAACTGCACGACGGCCTCGGCGCCGAATTGACGGCAGCCCGGTTCGCGCTCGCCAATGTCGAGCATGCGCTGCAGACGCGGGGGGATCCCGCCGCCGCGGCCGCTGCACTCTCGATCGCGCAGCGTTCGCTAGAGGCGGCCTGCGAAGCGGGCCGACGCCTCGTTCAAGATCTGCACGAACCGAAAGTCGAAGGCGGGATCATCGCCGCGCTCGTCGAGTGGACGCGCTCCTTCTCCGAACGCACGGGGCTCGCCACGAGCTTCGTGTGCGCGGCCGACGTGCGCCTCGCCCAACTGCCGGCCGATGCCGCGCTGGCCGTCATGCGCGTCGCCCAGGAAGCGCTGAACAACGTGGCCAAGCACGCCGATGCGTCGCGCGCCGACATCCGCATCCAAACCGATGCCAAGCGTCTCGTGCTCGTTATCGAAGATGACGGCCGCGGCATGCCGCCCCGCGCGCGCCGCGCCGGGGCGCCCGATTCGGTCAACGCGCGCGGCTTCGGCCTGCCGGGGATGCGCGCTCGCTGCGAAGGATTCGGCGGCGCCTTGCGGATCGCATCTCGGCTGCGCGACGATGCCTCGGGCCCATGGCATGGCCCCTGGCCCGGCAACGGCAATGGCAGCGCCGGCGCCGACACGCCGGCCGCCCGCTCGGGCACGACCGTGCGGGCGGATTTTCTCTGGGCTGCGATCGCGCACGAGCAAGGCACGGCGAGCGGCCTTCCCACCCACCGCGGCACCCGCGCGAGGTAAGGCGAATGACGCTCAGAATCTTGCTTGTCGACGATCACGCCATTGTTCGCCAAGGCGTTCGCCAGCTATTGCTGAACCACAGCGTCGCGCGCGAGGTCGTTGAAGCCGATACGGGCGCGCAAGCGCTCGCCACTCTCGACGGCGACCCATTCGACGTCGTGCTGCTCGATATCTCCCTGCCCGACATGAATGGCGTCGAAGTGCTCAAGCGCGTGAAGCGCCGTGCGCCGCAAGTGCCCGTCATGATGTTTTCGATGTATCGCGAGGATCAGTACGCGGTGCGCTCGCTCAAAGCGGGCGCGGCCGGCTATTTGTCCAAAACGACGACAGCCACGCAGATGATCGATGCCATTCGACAGGTCGCGGCGGGCCGCAAATATGTAAGCCCCGCCATGGCCGAGGCGCTCGCTGTCTACGTCTCGTTCGATGGCGACCAATTGCCGCACGAGAAGCTCTCCGATCGCGAATACCAGACGCTGTGCATGCTCGCCTCGGGCAAGCGGCTGACCGACATTGCGCATGCGCTTTCGCTGTCGGTGAAAACGGTGAGCGTGTACCGCACGCGGCTGCTCGAAAAGATGAAACTCAGCAACAACGCCGAGCTGACGTTCTACGTGATGAGCAATCGGCTCGTCGATCTCAACCCGGCCATGGCGGGTTGAAAATAGGGCATTATCATTTGTCCCTAAGAATTTTCTGAATCTTCCCCGGTTGCACCGGGTTTTCCCCATCGTATCGACTAGAATCTTGGGTTTATCCGCATTGAGTTGCACCTAAGGCGCAACCTTCAGGAGACCTTCGTTCCATGTCCCTATTCCGCAAAAAAGACGTCGAGCAGATGATCGCCGCGTCAAAGCGCACCGGCTTGAAGAAAGCGCTCGGCGCCCTCGATCTCACGTTCCTCGGCATCGGTGCCATCATCGGCACCGGCATTTTCGTGCTGACCGGCACGGGCGCCGTGCAGGCCGGCCCTGCCTTGATGATTGCGTTCCTCGTCGCGGCCGTCGCTTGCGCGCTGGCCGGGCTCGCCTACGCGGAATTCGCTTCGACGATTCCTGTTGCGGGCTCCATCTACACTTATTCGTACGCGACGCTCGGCGAGCTCGTGGCTTGGGTCATCGGCTGGGATCTGATGCTCGAGTACGGGCTGGCTACCTCAGCCGTTTCCGTCGGCTGGTCCGGCTACCTGCAGTCGCTCGTGGCCGGCTTCGGCCTGAAACTGCCCGTGGCGCTCAGTGCCGCGCCCGGCGCGGTGCCCGGGGCGACGACGCTGTTCAACCTCCCTGCGTTCCTCGTCATGATGGCCATCACGGCGCTGCTGTCCTTGGGCGTGCGTGAATCCACGCGCATCAACAATCTCATGGTGGCGATCAAGGTGGCCGTCGTGCTCGCCGTGATCGGGGTGGGCGTGTTTCACGTCAAGCCGGCGAACTGGCACCCGTTCATGCCAAATGGCTGGCACGGCGTGTTCGGCGCGGCAGCCGTCATGTTCTTCGCGTTCATCGGCTTCGACTCCGTTTCGTCGGCGGCCGAAGAAGTGAAAAATCCGAAGCGCGATCTGCCGATCGGCATCATCGCGTCGCTCGCCGTCTGCGCGGTGCTCTATGTGGCGGTGGCCGCGGTCGTGACGGGCATCGTCCCTTCGCCGCACTTCGCCGATGTCTCGCACCCCGTCTCGTACGCGTTGCAAGTTGCGGGGCAGAACTGGGTGGCCGGCTTCATCGATCTGGGCGCCGTGCTCGGCATGCTCACCGTCATTCTGGTCATGAGCTACGGTCAAACGCGGATCATCTTCGCGATGTCGCGCGACGGCCTGCTGCCCAAGGCGCTCTCGCGCATCCATCCGCGCTTTGCCACGCCGTTCTTGACGACTTGGCTCGTCGGCATCTTCTTCGGTCTCATCGGCGCGCTCGTGCCGCTCAACGTGCTGGCCGAACTCATCAACATCGGCACGCTGGCCGCGTTCTCGATGGTCTCGATCGCTGTGCTGATCCTGCGCCGCACGCATCCGCACCTGCCGCGCGCGTTCCGCTGCCCCGGCGTTCCGGTCGTGCCGCTGCTGGCAGTGGCCGCCTGCGTCTTTTTGATGCTCAACCTGCAGTGGGTTACGTGGGTCGCCTTCTTTGTATGGCTCGCGATCGGCTTGATCGTCTACTTCGGCTACTCGCGCAAGCATTCGCTGCTGGCCCGCACGGCGGACGCCGAAGCGCGCGTCGTCGATTAGCAGCCTGCGCCGCGCCGCCACGGGCGCTTTACGCGCTCCTCTCGCGCGATACTTTCGACGGCATCGCCGGCTCACGCCGCGATGCCGTTTTTCCTTGCACACCACTTGCTGGCTGTTTCCAGATGCGGCCGCGTAAGCTCCCTCGTGCTGCGCGGTTCATAATGATTAAGCTTTCGTTACTATGTCCGGCGCCACTGATGCCGTGGACGCTGGTCCTTCCCTCTTAAAGGAGGAGCATTGCAATGGAATTAACGGAAAGCTATACGCTGCCCGTGCCGCCGCAGCGCGCTTGGGAAGCACTGACCGACGCCGCTATTCTGCAGGCGTCGATCCCCGGCTGCGAAGATATTCAAGCCGACGGGGAAAACGGCTTCACCCTAGCCTTGAATCTTGGCGCGGACGGGGTCGGATTCCGCTTCAAGGGGCGCGTGCGGCTGACGGGAGTCGATACGCCGGGCGCACGCACGTTAGTATTCGAACTCGATGCGCCGCCGCCGGGCACGTCCAACGGCGGTGGGGCGCATGGCGCGCGGTTGCGGCTCGAAGCCGACGGGGATGCCGCGAGCACGCTACTTTATACGGCCTATGCACAGACGCTGCATGCCGACGGGCAGAGCCCCGCCGACGACGTCGTGCGTAAAGTCGCGGACGAATTTTTCAAGCGTTTTGCAGCCCATCTGACCGCCTTCGACACGCCGCTGCCGAGCGATGCGCCCCAGGGCGCGGGGCCATCGGGGCAACATCAAGCCGTGCTCGAATCAGCGCCCTCGGGCAAAGGAGGGAAGTCGTGGAAAGCGTGGACCTCGAGGTCCTGAATACGAGTGCACGTTGGCTGGGCGACGGGCACCGTGTGCTGATGGCCACCGTCGTGCGCACGTGGGGCTCGTCGCCCCGCCCCGAGGGCGCTACGCTCGCCATTCGGGGCGATGGGCTCGTGATCGGGTCGGTGTCCGGCGGATGTATCGAGGATGACTTGATCGAGCGCTTGCGCCGGGGCGACATCGACATGGCGCGGCCGAGCGTCGCACGAACACGGTGCTCGACATGAAGCTCGACCAGCGCTCGGCCGTGATCGCGCTGACGCATGATCCGAAGCTCGATGATCTCGCACTGATGGAAGCGCTCAAGACTCCGGCGTTCTATGTCGGTGCGCTCGGTTCGCGGCGCAACAACGCGGCGCGCGGGATCGGCTGCGCCAGTTCGACTTGAGCGATGGGGAATTGGCGCGGCTGCACGGGCCTGTCGGCATTTATATCGGCAGCCGCACTCCGCCCGAAATCGCGGTCTCGATCCTCGCCGAAGTCACGGCGGCGAAAAACGGCGTGTCGTTGCCGACGATGCTGCAGGTGGAAGGGGCCAAGGCGGCTAGGGAGCAGGCGGCTTGCGGAGCGTGAGAGGCAGCGCAAGCGTTGCGCCGCGCTTCAAGCTATGCATGTATGATCCAAAAAAAATTGCCACGCTCACTGGACCCAATCCCTGAGAGCGTGGCGAGGCCGCCTGCCCCCGAGGCAGAGGGTTGTGCAGCAGGCGGAGCGCGGCGCGACCACACCGCGACTCGAGAAAACTATCGGGCGCGCTCTTTCGCGAAGTTTTGTCGAAAGAGCGCACACCGGTATTACGGCGATGAGGTGGTCCGATCACGTGAGCCCGTTGGTGCCACCAGGTCGCTCGCGACGGTCACGCTTGGGGAAGCTCGGCACGTTCGCCTGCGGGCACCGCCGTCAGAATGCAAGCGCCGAGAAACAGCAGGGCGACGATCACGTAAATGCCTGCGCCGAGATCCCCCGTTATCGTGCTGGCCCAACCGATCAAGATCGGACTGACGAATCCTCCGAACAGCCCCAGCGTGTTAATGACGGCGATGCCCGCCGCTGACGAACTTCCCGACAGCGCTTCTGTCGCCATCGCCCAAAAGACGGAGTACGCCGCGTATACACCCGCTGTCGCGAACGTTATCGCGATAATCGCGACGATCGCATTAGATAATTGAATGACAGTGACGACGAATGCGATTGCCGAAATGAGCACGGTGATCGTCGAATGCCAACGACGCTCGCCGCATCGATCGGAATTGCGGGCAAGCAAGTACATCGCACTTGCCGCCGCCAAATATGGCACTGCGGAAATGACGCCGATGGCGCGGGAATCGATGATCCCCATCTCCCTTACGATAGCCGGCAACCAAAAGCCCACTGCGTAGACGCCGGAAATCATGCAAAAGTATGCGCCGGCTAATTGATATATTCGAACGTCCGTCAACGCCTCGCGGAGCATGGCACGGGTCCCGGGACGGCACTGATCGGTGTACGCCCGAGCCAGCAAATACTGCTGCTCATCGAACGTTAGCCAGCGTGCGTCACGCGGCGAGTCGACCAGCCAAAAGAACGCAACGAACCCAAGAAGCGCGGCTGGGACACCCTCGAAGATGAACATCCACCGCCAACTTGACACGCCTGCCATCCCGTCGAACGCCGACAATATCCAACCGGACACCGGGGCGCCGATGGCACCGCCTATGGGAGCCGCGCATAGCAGCATCGCCAATGTGCGCGCGATGCGCTTGCGCGGATACCAGCACGTCAGATAGTAAATTGCGCCGGGCGCGAAGCCCGCTTCGAATACGCCGAGAAGGAAACGCAGCGTATAAAACGAGGTGGTATCGGACACGAGGTACATCGACGATGATGTCACCCCCCAGAGGATCATGATTCTGCTGAGCGTCTTGCGTGCCCCGATCTTCACCAACAACAGGTTGCTCGGCACCTCGAAAAGCACATAGCCGATAAAGAAGATGCCGGCTCCGAGCCCGTAGACGGCATCGCTGAAAGCAAGCTCTTGTTGCATCCGCAGTTTCGCAAAACCGATGTTGACCCGATCGAGATACGCGATGGCATAGCAAACCGCGAGAAACCCCAATACGCGCAAATCAACCCGTCGATAGACCGCTTCCTGCCGAGCGGCGGACATGGATGCGTTGACCATTGTTTCTCCTGTCCTCTCCCAGAGATGGCGAGGCAAATTCGATCGACGTGCACTTTAATGGATTTCTGTTGGTCTGATGTTGCTAGTTTTTGAACGCGGCGTTCCAAGGCTCGACTACGCTTGCGCGGTCACAAACTGAGGACCCCAAATGAAGAGCCAAACCCTTAACGGTCTCAAATATCTGGAAGCCTTGATCGCTGAAAGATCTATACGAAAGGCGGCGGAACGTCTGAGCATGCCGCCGTCTGCCTTATGCAGGCGTATCAGGGCGCTTGAGGTGGAGGTCGATGCTGTACTGTTCGACAGATGCACTTCGGGTGTCACACCGACGGCAGCGGCAGAACTCCTACTCGATCATCTCCGGATCTTCGAAGCTCACCGTGACAGTCTCGACACCCGTCTCGCCGAACTGAAAGATTTGCGCCGCGGAGCGATAAGCCTCGCGGCAAGCGAAGGCCTGATCGCATCGCTCACCGACGATGTCCTTTGGCAATTCAACCGTGAATATCCCGGGATCCGCATTTCGCTTCAGATGAAAGCGACCGGAGACATCGTCGCCGATGTCGTGAATGGCGCTGTCGACATCGGCCTCGCTTATGGCCCGCCACACTTGGAGGGCCTTCGATTTCACGCCGCTGTGAAGCACGCCGTCGTCGCCGCGGTCAGTCCACAGCATCCGCTTGCCCAACAAGAAGGGAGCATCGCATTCGGACGCGCCATCTCCTATCCGTTCGCGACCATGCCCGCCGTCTATGGCTTGGGACGTCTAATCGAGGCAGTGGCATCAACGGAAACCCTCCGCTTCGCTCCGGCGCTGCGTGCCAACACGCTCGATATCCTGAAGCGTTATGCCATCGCAGGACTCGGCGTGGCGCTCGTCACCGATTATTCGGTCGCGGAAGAACTAGCCGCGGGGATGCTGGTCGCTCGCCCCATCAGCCACCCCATGCTCGAAAGGCAGCACGCCCGCGTCTTCGTACGAGCCGATCGGACGCTCAATCATGCCGCGGCGGAACTCCTTCGCTGGATCGAAACGCGAATGACGGTGTTCAGTGCCGGCGGCTGACGTCCAGAGAAAGCAGTAATCGCACACCCAAGCGATGCGTCCGCACCTGGCAACGCTGGGACTTACTTGGGATGCGACTCCGTAGGGCGTCATCGCATCGCTCAGCGCTGCAATGGCCAGCCACCGCACCTCGAGACGCTCACCTCGGCAACAACGGATAATCCGAATCGGGCGGCTTATCGTCGTGCGCCGGCGAAACGTCTGACGTCGATGCCGCGCCCGCTGCTTTACCGTCGGCGTCGGCGTCGGCGTCTTCATCCGCCACACCGCTCTCGAGCCGATAGAGCCAGCCCAGCAACTCCGCTACCGCTTGATACAACTGCGGCGGGATGCGCGAATCGAGGTCCACCTGCATCAACAGCGACACCATCTCCGGCGCGCGGTGCGCATAAAGTCCCGCCTCCTGCGCCCGCTCGATGATCATGTCCGCAACGAGCCCATAGCCCTTCGCCACGACGCGCGGGGCCTTGTCGCCGCCTTTCGCGTCGTAGGCCAGCGCGGCCGCGCTCTTGCGTCGTTCGCGGCCGCTCATGATCCGCTCCAGTCGAACGGATCGTCGAACAATCGGTCGATCGGCGAAGGCACGGGGCCGCGCTTGGCCGATGCATCGGTTTGCCCGCCTTGCGCGCCGGAGCCGCCCGCCGGATCCAGCCCGCCGTCCCGCACCTCCACATCCAATACGTCCGATACATCCGATACGTCCGACCAATCGGACGCGTCTTTCGACGCCTCGCGTGCCTCGGTCTCGGCCTGCGCCGCAGCGCGCGCATAGGCCGACGTCGCCGCCGACGCGGTGGCGCCCGTCGCGCTTGGCGCCGTTCCGCCGATCTCGCGAATCTGCAATCCGGTGAGCTCGATCCCCGCCGCCTGAAGGCGTAGGCCGAACGCCGCGCCGCCGGAAGTCAGCCGCGCGGCACCGCCAGGACTCGCCTGCACGCGCACGACGAGCTGCGTGCCGTTCAGCACGAGTTCGGCGTCGACCGTGCCGAGCGTGGGCAACGCGAGCGTCACGCGCGTTCGCCAGCTTTGCTCCGCGTCGTCCGCCCCCTCTTTGGCATGGCCGCGCCGCTCGCGCTCCGGCTCGATCATCCAGTCGAGCTTCGCACCCGGCCATATCTCGCCGGTCCAGCGAAATTGCTGCGTGGCCAGCACGTCGAGCTGCTGGCGCACGAGCGGAATCGTCGCCGGATGGATCGAGGCGGCAATCGACGAGCTCATGCCGGGTGCGGCGCCTGCCGAATGGCCGGCGCTCGAGCCGCCGAACGCTGCCTCTTCGAGAAAGGAAGTCTGCGCGCCGCGCCAGGCCATACCATCGGCGGTCGAGCCCGAGTAGGGGCCAGCGCCCGCGCGCAGTCCCGCGCCGAGCGGCGGCAGCGACAACTGCGGCGGCAGTTCATGCGGCAGCCAGCCGCCGCCCGAGGGTACCGCGCCGTCCGACGATTGCCAGCCTGGCATGCTCGCCATATTTGCATCGGGCGTCGAATCGCTCCAATCGAGCGGGAGTTGCAGCGCCTGAACCGCCAGCCGCGTTTGAGGCTCGTTCGCAAGCGCCTCGGCGGAGTAAGCGCCGCTTAGCCACTGCGCGAGATGCGATTCGTAGAACAGCCCCGATCCGCCCACCGTATGCTCGAGCGCCTGCGCCAGCGCCTCGACGGGCATCGCCGTGGCCGCGGCGCCGATAGTGCTTGTACCGGCGTCGCCGGCCGCCGGAAGCCCGCCGTTTGCCGCCGGCGCGTCGATCGCGGGCGGCGCGGGCCAGATCGGCGCCTCACCGATGACGGCAAGCGTCGCTTCGCCGCCGAAACGCGAAATGGCGTCCAGCGCCAGGGCGACTTCGGACAGAATGGCTTGGGCGGAGGCGGGAGGCGGCGTATTCGCCAGCGCGCCGGGCACGTCCGGCGTGTTGACGGTGAGCCCCGTCGCCCCCGATTGGGCCGGGCTCGTGCGCGAACCCGCCCCGACGCCATCGAGCAGACTGTCGATGCGGCTAACCAGCATCGAGGCGAGGGCAGAGTCGATTCCTGTCATGCCGCGTCCTTGCGCCGTCGTTCGGAACTACGCGGGCGATGCGCCGCGGGCCGGGGAAAAGGGTTGAGGTGTTGGGCTAAGGTTCAGTGCACCGCACGCTAGCGCGCGCCGAACAATTCCTTGAGCACATGCGCGGGGCGGCGTGCCGAAAAGAACGCGGACAAGCGCGCGACGCTTGGATTGACGAGATCGCGGATCGCGGCATCGTCGGCCAAGATTTGGCGAATCAAGTCGTACTTGCGCAGCCGTTCCTGCTCGTCGAGCGAGACACCCGTATCGACGTCGTACAGCGTGTCGATCAGTGCCCGGTACTCGTCTTGCAGCTCAGTCAACTCGGCCCACAGCGCACGGCGGGCCGCCGACAACATCCGCGACGAAACGACGGCAATCGCCTCGTAGCGAGCAAAATAGTCTGTTTTAGAATTCATCGCTGCGCGTCCACCTGCCCCTGCTGCGCCATGATCCGCGCGGCTTCCACGCCGATACCAACCCATGCTTCTTCCAGCGTCGCGAGCAAACCGTCCACTTCGATCAGCATCTCTTCGCTGTGATTGATGTTCGCCTCTAGCAAGCGTCGCATCATGTAACTGTAGAGCGCATCCAGCCGAAGAGCGATGTCGCCGCCGACATCTTTGTTCAACGAGGCCTGCAAGCCGCTGCCGATGATCCCGATGGCTTTGCTGATCGCCTCGCCGCGCGGGCCGATGTTGCCTTGCTGCAAATGCAAGCGCGCCTGCGAGATGGCCTTGCGCGCGCCTTGGTACAGCATCAGGATCAATCGATGCGGATTTGCGCCCATCACCCCTGTCTCTACGCCGACGCGCGCATAGGCGCTTGCTCCAGCGTGTCCTTGGGAAAACATCGGCGCTTCTCCTTATGATCGTGAATGTGGTCCTATCGGCGCGGGCGAGCAGCAAACGCGCACTCGCCGCGCCTTGCCCGCCGCTGCCGAGCGCGCCGTGCTTCACAGCGCGCAAGTCATATCGCTGTTATCGGATCGCGGGGACAAAGCTTTAGATGCTTGCGACCTAAAAACGCGCGGCGGCCGACGGAACTCAAGCCGGCCAGGCCTTCAAATCGACATTTGCATGATGTCGTTGTAGGCCGCGACGAGCTTGTTACGCACTTGCAAGCCGAACTGCAGGCCGAGGTTGGCCTTTTGCGTGTCCACCATCACGTCGCTGAGCGACACATTCGGCGAACCCATCTCGAACGCCTGCGATTCTCCAACCGCCTTGTTCTGATCGTCGCTGATCTTGTCGATCGAGCTTTTTAGCGCGTGCGCAAAGCTGCCGGCGCTCGCCGCGCCCGATTGCTGCCCGATCGTGGCGGCCTTCGACGCGCCGGCGGCTTCGGCTGCCATGGACTGCATCTGCTGCAGCGCCGAGGTAAGCGGATTGACTGGAACGGTCATGGTTTCTCCAAAAAAAGGGGCGGTAGGCGGGCGTGAATCCGGATCTGCGGCGCACCTACCCATCACGGAGAGTGAGCATAGCAGCGGGGCCCTGCGCAAACCGGGGAAACTAGGGGGAAAACCCGCTTCTATTCGACTGATTCAGTTGCGTACCGGTATGGATAATCCCTATCGTGAAAGTGTCCCGCCAAGCCAGCCAAGGCCGGCCGGACACCCCCGCATTCCGGAGAACCCCGACGCATGGATTCGCAGGCCAACTCTTTGATTAACCCCGACGCCCGCATGGGCCTCGCGACCGCGTCGCCAGGCGCAGCCGCGGCAGGCGCTTTGCAAGGCACGGGCGTAGGCGCGGCAGGCGGGGCGGCCGACTCGGGCGGCTTCGCCCAGCGGCTCTCGTCCCTCTCGCAAATGCGCGGCAATCCGCGCGCGCCGCTCATCATTGCCGTGGCAGTCCTCGTGGCCGTCGTCACCGCGCTCGTGCTCTGGGGCCGAGCCCCCGACTATCGCGTGCTCTATAGCGGCCTGTCCGATCAGGATGGCGGCTCCATTATTGCCGCGCTGCAGCAGGCGAACGTGCCCTATAAGTTCTCGGAAGGCGGCTCCGCCATCCTCGTGCCGTCGGACCAAATCAACGAAACGCGTCTGAAGCTCGCCTCGCAAGGGCTGCCCAAGAGCGGTTCGGTCGGCATGGAACTCATGGACAACGAAAAGTTCGGCATCAGCCAATTCGCCGAGCAAGTGAACTACCAACGCGCACTCGAGGGCGAACTCGAGCGCACGATTCAGTCGGTTTCCGTCGTGCGCCAAGCGCGCGTGCACTTGGCGATTCCCAAGCCCTCCGTGTTCGTGCGCGAGAAGGAAGCGCCGACCGCATCGGTGCTCGTCAATCTGTATCCGGGCCGCGTGCTCGACGAAGGGCAGGTGTCGGCCATCACGCATATGGTGGCCTCGAGCGTCGCCGATCTGCCGGCCAAGAACGTCACGATCGTCGATCAGGACGGCACGCTGCTCACGCAGCCTTCCGCGAGCGCGGGGCTCGACGCCTCGCAACTCAAGTACGTCCAGCAAGTCGAGCGCAACACGCAGCGCCGCATCGACGCGATCCTGGCCCCGCTGTTCGGTACCGGCAACGCGCACTCGCAGGTCAGCGCCGACATCGACTTCTCGCAATTGGAGCAGACGGCCGAAACGTACGGCCCGAACGGCAATCCGCAACAAGCGGCGATTCGCAGCCAGCAAACGAGCCAGGCGAGCGACATGACGCAAAGCGGCGCCGGCGGCGTGCCGGGGGCGCTGTCGAACACGCCGCCGCAGCCGGCCTCGGCGCCGATTGTCGCCGCGAGCGGTGCGGCCGCCTCGGGCACGACGACGACGCCGGTCAGCGAGCGCAAGGATGCAACGACGAACTACGAGCTCGATAAGCACATCAGCCATATGGAGCAAGCCAAGGGCGGGCTCAAGCGTCTGTCGGCGGCGGTCGTCATCAATTACCAGCGCGTCGTGGACGCCAAGGGCCACGCGACGATGCAGCCGCTCACGCCTGAGAAGCTGGCCCAGGTGAACCAGCTCGTGAAGGATGCGATGGGCTACGACGCCAAGCGCGGCGACTCGGTCAACATCGTCAACGCGACGTTCACGACCGAAACCGACCCGCTCGCGAACCTGCCGTGGTGGAAGCAGCCGGAAATCATCGCGCCGGCAATCCAAGCGGCGAAGTGGATCGGCATCGGCCTCGTTGCGCTGATTCTCTATCGGATGATGGTCAAGCCCGCGATGAAGCGCGCGTTCCCGCCGGTGGCCGAGGCGCAAGCCGCCGACGGCCCGGGCATGGCCGTGGGCAGCATGCTGGACGGTCCCGGCGAGCCCGTGCTGCTCGACGGCGGCTCGCCCTCGCCGGTCACGACTGCGATTGAACACAACAACGACATGGAGCTGAACCTCCTGGCGTTCGAGAACGAGAAGCAGAAGTTTGAACGGAACCTCGATTACGCGCGGACCATTGCGCGCAAGGATCCGAAGATCGTAGCGACGGTTGTCAAGAATTGGGTGTCCGATGAGCGCTGAAGGGGTCAAGAAAAGCGCGCTTCTGCTGATGTCGATCGGCGAGGAAGAAGCGGCTGAAGTATTCAAGTTTCTCGGGCCACGCGAGGTGCAGAAGATCGGCGCCGCCATGGCCGCGTTGAAGAACGTGACGCGCGAGGAAGTCGAGAACGTCCTGCAAGAGTTCGTCAAGGAAGCCGAGCAGCACACGGCGATGTCGCTCGATTCGAACGAGTACATCCGCTCGGTGCTGACGAAGGCGCTCGGCGACGATAAGGCCAGCGTGCTCAT
>CAYRLJ010000049.1:0-30694 GCA_964425025.1 uncultured Burkholderia sp.
AGATCGACGTGGCGATCATGGCGCTGCCGTTTCCCGAAACGGGGCTCATGGTGCGCCCGCTCTATGACGAGCCGTTCGTCGTCGCGCTGCCCGCGGGGCACGCTTGGGAGTCGCGCAAGAAGATCGATGCGAACGATTTGAAGCAGGAAACGATGCTGCTGCTCGGCAACGGCCATTGCTTCCGCGATCAGGTGCTCGGCGTTTGCCCGGAACTCATGCGGTTTTCGCAGACGGCGGACGGCATCCAAAAGACGTTCGAAGGGTCGTCGCTCGAAACGATTCGTCATATGGTGGCCAGCGGCGTCGGCATCACGGTGCTGCCGCGCATGTCGGTATCGGAGGTCCGGGCACATGCCGGTGGCCCCGACGCGGGGTTGCTGAGCTATGTGCCGTTCGACGACCCCGTACCCGACCGGCGCGTCGTCCTCGCTTGGCGCAAGAGCTTTACGCGTATGCCGGCCATCGACGCCATCAGCGAGGCGATTTCGTCTTGCGAATTGCCGGGCGTCAGCAAGCTCGATATGCCGGCTGTTTTGAATTGACCTGTTTCGCTTCATCCTCGGAAGGAACCGCCATGGCAAAGAAAAACACCGCAGTGCAAATCGACATCGGCATCGGCGACAAGGATCGCAAGAAAATCGCGGACGGTTTGTCGCGCTTGCTAGCCGATACCTACACGCTTTACCTGAAGACCCACAATTTCCATTGGAACGTCACGGGCCCGATGTTCAACACGCTGCACCTGATGTTCGAAGGGCAGTACAACGAACTCGCGCTTGCCGTGGACGCAATCGCCGAACGTATTCGCGCGTTGGGCGTACATGCACCGGGCAGCTACAAGGATTTCGCGAAGCTGTCGTCGATCCCCGAGGCCGACGGCGTGCCCGCGGCGGAAGAGATGATTCGTCAACTCGTGCAAGGGCAAGAAGCGGTGGCGCGCACGGCGCGTGAAGTGTTCACGGCCGCCGATGAAGCCAACGATCAGCCCACGGCCGATCTGCTGACCCAACGCCTGCAAACGCACGAAAAGACCGCCTGGATGTTGCGCTCGATGCTCGCGTAGAGCGTCGCCAAGAAAACTTGTCACGCGGCCCACGCGCCGCGAATGACCATGAAGGGGGCCTTCCGAACGGAAGGCCCTCGGCGTTTCGGCTCTACAATACGGCCGTCGTCTTTCGCTTTCGGCTGATTGCTTATGTCCGCGCCTATGTTCGCCCGCTTTCCGCTCTATCTGCGCTTGATCCGCATGGACAAGCCGATCGGCAGCCTGCTGCTGCTGTGGCCCACGCTCAACGCGCTGTGGATTGCCTCGAACGGACGGCCGTCGCCGTCGCTGCTCGTCATTTTCGTCGTCGGCACGATCCTCATGCGTTCGGCCGGTTGCGCGATCAACGACTACGCCGATCGTGACTTCGACCGCTACGTGAAGCGCACCGAATCGCGGCCGATTACGTCGGGGAAGATCCGCGCGTGGGAAGCGCTGGCGATTGCGGCGGGTTTATCGATCCTGTCGTTCTTGTTGATTCTGCCCCTCAATGGATTGACGAAAGCGCTCTCTGTGGTGGCGCTGTTCGTTGCCGGCAGCTATCCGTTCACGAAGCGGTTCTTTGCGATCCCGCAAGCCTATCTCGGCATCGCGTTCGGCTTTGGCATTCCGATGGCGTTTGCGGCCGTGCAGAACCATGTGCCGGCGATCGCGTGGGTGATGTTGGCGGCGAATGTGTTTTGGTCGGTCGCCTACGACACCGAGTACGCGATGGTCGATCGCGATGACGACATCGACATCGGCATCCGGACTTCGGCGCTGACGTTCGGCCGTTTCGACGTGGCGGCCGTGATGCTGTGTTATGCGGCGACGCTCGGTATTTACGCGGCATTGGGTGCCGTACTGCACTTCGGGTGGTTGTTCTGGGCGGGGTGGCTGGCGGCGCTCGGCTGTGCGCTCTATCACTACACGCTGATTCGCGGCCGCGAGCGGATGCCGTGCTTCAAGGCCTTCCTGCATAACAACTGGCTCGGCGGCGTGCTCTTTGTCGGCATCGCCGCGCATTACGCGGTGGCGGCGTTTTGATTCACGGCCGATGTTCACCGCTTTCGCCGCTCGCCGTGTAATGGGAAATTACACATTTCGTACGACCATGAGTCAGCGCGCCAACAGGGACGGACGTTATCCGTCGTAAGGGGATCACCCTTATTTTGGAGAACAAAGACCATGAAACTGAAGACCCTTTCCGTGCTCGCCGGCGCCCTTCTGATCGCCAACGCAGCTTTCGCGGACGAACTCCACAACAAGGCGATGGCCGCGACGCACGATTTGCAACGCGCCATCGATGAGATGCACGAGATTCAACAGGAACACGGTGGCCAATTCGGCGGCCACATGGCGCGTGCAGAAAAACTCGCCCGCGAAGCGGAAGTGGAACGTGCCGCGGCGTTGGAGTACTACCGCGCATCGCATCCGGGCTGGCAGTAAGTCTTCATTAGAAGGCGCGTCTTGCCAAGCGGGTGCGTTTCATGCACGCGCTTGGTCGCGATATAGGTGACCGGCGAGGCCTCGTCGGCCGATCGGACTCCCTGGGCTATTGATTACCCAGCTCGTCGCCCATTTCCTTTGCACGCGCATCGGCGGCGAGCACGCCTTTCACGATGGCTTCCTTGATGCCTTGCGCGTCGAATGCGGCGAGCGCCGCCGCGGTCGTGCCCCCCTTGGACGTGACGCGCTCGCGCAAGACCGAAGCGCTTTCATCCGATTGCACGGCCAGTTGCGCCGCGCCCGCGAACGTGCCAAGCGCAAGCGCGCGGCCTTCCTCATCGGAGAGGCCAAGCCGGCGAGCGGCTTCTTGCATCGCTTCGATGAAGTAGAAGATGTAGGCCGGGCCGCTGCCCGAGATCGCTGTAACGGCATCGATCTTCACTTCATCGTCGAACCAGACCGTCGTGCCGACTGCGCCAAGCACTTGCGACGCCAGCGCGCGGCCGTTTTCGTCGACACCGGCGAGCGCAACGAGCCCCGTTACGCCTTGGCCGATCAGCGCCGGCGTATTCGGCATCGCCCGCACGACGCGCGTATAGCCGCCCAGCCAGCGCGACAAATCGACACCACGAATGCCGGCCGCAATACTGACGACGAGCTGCGTCGACAGATACGGGGCAAGCGATTCCGATACCGCTTTCAACACCTGCGGTTTGACGGCGAGCACGACGGCGTCGTATCCGCGCAGCGCTTCATCGGCCGCGGCGGCGGTTGCGATGCCGAATTGCGAGTGCGTGCGAGCGCGGGCGTCTTCATTGACGTCGATGGCGTAGAGGCCGGCGGGCGCGACGCCGCGCTTGATTAGGCCGCCGATCAATGCCGCGGCCATGTTGCCGCCGCCGATGAATGCGATCTTCATGATGAGGATGGGAGTGGAAGCAGCGGCTGATTATAGACCGCTGCCTCTTCAATTTCAGTTGGGCGCAACCCGCATGGTGCAACCGGTTTGCTTGCTACGGCAGACTCGGGGTTCGCGCCGGCCGAGCCCCTTGGTCACTATGAGTAATTGCGCTGCCCGAAGATTGCCGTTCCAATGCGGACGATCGTCGCTCCTTCTAGGACGGCGGCTTCGAGATCGCTCGACATGCCCATCGACATCGTATCGAGCATAAGCCCTTCGTCAACGAGCCCATCGAACAACGTGCGCAAGATGCGATGCGGCTCGCGTTGGGCCTGAAGGCCGTCGGCGGGTTCGGGGATCGACATGAGGCCGCGCAGCCGCAGTTTCGGTAGCGCTGCGATCGCGCGGGCGAGGGCGGGTGCCTCGGCCGGTGCGACCCCGCTCTTCGATGCTTCGCCGCTCACGTTGACCTGGAGACACACGTTCAACGGCGGCAGTGCATCGGGGCGCTGCTCGGACAAACGCTGGGCGATCTTGAGCCGGTCGACCGAATGAACCCAGTCGAAGTGTTCGGCCACGGGCCGCGTCTTGTTCGACTGTAGCGGGCCGATGAAATGCCACTCGATCTGCGCGCGCAGATCGGCGAGCGCTTCGATTTTCGAAAGCGACTCCTGCACGTAGTTTTCGCCGAAGGCGCGCTGGCCGGCGGTGAAGGCGGCGCGGACGTCTTCGGGGGGGAAAGTTTTGGAGACGGCGAGCAGGCGAACCGAGCCGGGCGCGCGCTTGGCCGTTAGCGCCGCGCGTTCGATGCGCGCGCGGACTGCCTGCAGGTTGTCGGCGATAAGAGACATGGGTTGTGTTTGAGCGAGGGCGTAGCCAAGTGTCGTAGCCTACCCATAAATCAAATGCTCGACCAGTTCGACCCAATGCCCAACCGGGATCGATGTTCCGCTTTGCAGGTGCGCAATGCACCCGACATTGGCCGAAACGATCATCTGCGGCTCGATCACTTCAAGGTTCTTTATTTTCCGGTCGCGCAACGTATAAGACAGCGCCGGCTGCGTGATCGAGTACGTTCCCGCCGATCCGCAGCACAAATGGCTATCGACCGGTAGGCGCACTTCGATGCCCAGCGAGCCGAGTAATCGCTCGACGTCGCCTCGAATCTGTTGTCCATGCTGCAGCGTGCACGGCGGATGAAACGCAACCGTATGCACGCCGCGCCGGCGCGCGAGCCCAATCAATTCCGTTCC
This sequence comes from uncultured Burkholderia sp., assembly GCA_964425025.1. Classification (GTDB taxonomy): domain Bacteria; phylum Pseudomonadota; class Gammaproteobacteria; order Burkholderiales; family Burkholderiaceae; genus Trinickia. The sequence continues at coordinate 4,628 of CAYRLJ010000049.1, forward strand.
GAAGCCGCCAAGCACCTCGACGATGTCGCGAGAAAGATCGGTAATCCGCTGCGCCTTGCTTGCGTATGCCGGATCGTTGCGCAATAGGTGAGCGTACTCCCGCACCGTCGCGCCGCAACCCGAAGCATTGGTAACGATCGCCTCGACGCCCGCTTCGACATGCGGCCACCACGCGTCGATATTGCGCCGTATGTCGTCGAGCGCTTCTTCGCGGTAACCGAGGTGCAAACGAATGGCGCCGCAGCAGCCGGCCTCGGGCTCGATCGACATCTCGATGCCGAGCGCGCTTAGAACGCGCGCCGTCGCAATGTTGATGTTCGGCAGCATCGCCGGTTGCACGCAGCCCGCGAGCAGTAACATGCGGCGCGGCGCGACAGGCGGATTCGCCTCGGTGGCGCCTGCGGCGGGCGCCGGCTTCTCCGGCCATTCGAGCAAGCGCTGGCGCAGCGGAATCTTGTCGCGCAGGCGGCGCGGCAAGAACGGCCGAAAGAGTTGCCCGAGCCGCATGGCCGGCGTGAAAACGGCGCTGTTCGGCAGCGCGCTCGCGAGCACGCGGCGAAGAAACCGCTGACGAAACGGTCGAGGCACTTTTTCTTCGACCTGCTGACGCCCAATCTCGACGAGCCGCCCATATTGCACGCCCGACGGACACGTCGTCTCGCAACTGCGGCAGGTCAGACACCGGTCCAAATGCAATTGCGTGCTGCGCGTGACGTTGCCGCCCTCGAGCATCTGCTTGATCAGATAGATGCGCCCGCGCGGGCCGTCGAGTTCGTCGCCGAGCAGTTGATACGTCGGGCAGGTGGCCGTGCAAAAGCCGCAATGCACGCATTTGCGCAAGATCGCATCGGCCTCTTCGCCATCGGCCGTATTGCGGATGAAGTCTGCGAGTTGAGTTTGCATCGCGTCGCCCTTATCTCTCGCCCGGTCGCGTCATTCGTGAGTGCACTGTGCTTCGTCGTGACATCGATGCCAGCTTCAGAAATCGGGGTACATGCGCGCGCGGTTGAAGATGCGCGCCGGATCGAAGGCCGCTTTCAAGCCGCGATGAATTTTCATCACCGGCATCGGCAACTGCGTGAAGACACCCACGCTGCGGTCGAAACTGCGGCCTGCGCGAAAAATCGTCGCATGCCCACCTGCCTGCTTTGCGCTGATGCGCACCGTTTGCGCATCGGTATCCGTAATCCACCACCGTTGCGAGCCACCCCATTCCATGAGCTGAGCGCCCGGCAGTTGCAGCGGCTCGGTGATCGACGGCAACGCCAGGCGCCATAGCGCCGCATCGGGCGGGATCGAAGCGAAGAAGGGATCGGTCTGCTCGCGCAGCCCTCCCCAAAAACGCTCGGCTTCCACGGCGTCGACGACTTCCCCGCCGATCATATTGCGCGCGGCCTTAACCGCACTTTCAGCGCCCGATAAACGAACGGCGAGCGTGCCGTTGCGCCATGCGCTCGCGGTGATCGGCAACGGACGCCCACCCCATTCGTTCAACTTGCGCACCGCGTCGGTGCCGTTCGTGTCGAACTTGAGCGTGGCTTCGACAGCAGGGCGAGGCATCACCTTGACCGACAAATCGAGCATCAGCCCGAGCGTGCCGAGTGAGCCGGCCATGAGCCGCGCGACGTCATAGCCCGCGACGTTCTTGACGACCTGGCCACCGAAGCGCAGCACTTCGCCCGCACCGTTCATCATCGTGACGCCGAGGACGAAATCGCGCGCCGCACCGGCTTGCGCCCGGCGCGGACCTGAAATGCCGGCCGCGATGCAGCCGCCGAGCGTCGCGGCGCGGCCGAAATGGGGCGGTTCGAAGGCCAGCATCTGATCATGCTCCGCGAGCACGGCTTCGATTTCCGCGAGCGGCGTACCGCAGCGGGCCGTGATGACGAGTTCCGCAGGGTCGTAGGCGATGATGCCGCGGTACGCGCGCGTATCGAGGATTTCGCCTTGGAGCTGCTGCCCATACCAGTCCTTGGTGCCTGCACCGCGCAACCGCAGCGGGCGTGCTTCGGCCGTGGCGCGCCTGATCCGTTCGGACCAGTAGGCCACTGTCTCCCCTTCCTGCATGGCTTCCCGCTTCGTCGTGTCGTTCATCCGGTAGTCATGCCGTCGTTGCATCGGTCAGATTGTACCGGCCGAGCGCGGTGAGACAAGCCGGCGCTGATGCGCGTAGGGTTAATCCCGCTTCTCGGCGCGCCGGCCTCCCGGCTACGTTTCAAAAGCGCGGCAGTTCCGGATGCGGCAGCAGGCCGCCGCGCACGTGCATCTTGCCGTATTCGGCACAGCGCGCACGCGTGGGAATGCCCTTCGTCGGGTTCAGCAGCTGCGCAGGATCGAACGCGCGCTTGACCGCGAAGAACGCGTCGCGCTCGGCAGCCGAAAATTGGACACACATCGAGTTGATTTTCTCGATGCCGACGCCATGCTCGCCCGTGATCGTGCCGCCGAACTCGACGCAGGCTTCGAGGATTTCCGCGCCGAATTCCTCTGCGCGGCGCAGCTCGTCCGGGTCGTTGCCGTTGAAGAGGATCAGCGGATGCATGTTGCCGTCTCCCGCATGGAAGACGTTGATGCAGCGCAGCCCGTATTTGCCTTCCATCGTTTCGATACGCGCGAGCAGCGGGCCGATGCTGCGACGTGGAACCGTGCCGTCCATGCAGTAGTAATCGGGCGAGATACGGCCAGCGGCCGGAAACGCGTTTTTGCGGCCGGACCAAAAACGCAGCCGTTCGGCCTCGGTGCGCGAGATCTGCAAACGGGTTGCCCCATGCTCGCGCAGCACGGCGGTCATGCGGACGATTTCGTCGGCGACTTCCTCGGGCGTGCCGTCCGATTCACACAGCAGGATGGCCGCGCAATCGAGATCGTAGCCGGCGCCGACGAACGCCTCGACCGCGAGCGTCGCCGCTTTATCCATCATTTCCAGGCCGGCCGGGATGATGCCGGATGCGATGATTGCCGCGACAGCTTGACCGCCTTTAACGACGTCGTCGAAGCTTGCCATGACGACTTGCGCCGCTTGCGGCTTCGGTATGAGCTTCACCGTCACCTCCGTCACGACGGCGAACATCCCTTCGCTGCCGATCATGACGGCGAGTAGATCGAGCCCCGGCGCATCGGGCGCGAGCGAGCCGAACTCGACGATTTCTCCGTCCATCGTCACCGCGCGCACGCGCAGGACGTTATGGACGGTCAAGCCGTACTTCAAGCAGTGGACACCGCCAGAGTTCTCGCTGACATTGCCGCCGATCGTGCAGGCGATTTGCGACGACGGATCGGGAGCGTAGTAGAGCCCGTACGGTGCGGCCGCTTCCGAGACGGCAATGTTGCGCACGCCCGGCTGCACGGTGGCCGTGCGCGCGTAAGGGTCGACCTCGATGATCTTCGTGAATCGCGAGAGCGAAAGCACGACGCCGTGCGCGATCGGCGTGGCGCCGCCCGAGAGGCCCGTGCCGGCGCCGCGCGGCACGATGGGTACGCCGAGCCGCTGGCAGATCTGCAAGATGCGCTGCACTTGCGCCTCGGTTTCGGGCAACGCAACGGCAAGCGGCAATTGACGATAGACACTGAGGCCATCGCATTCGTATGGCGCGGTGTCTTCGTCGCGATGGAGCAGGCAGTGCGCAGGCATTGTGGCCATGAGCGCTTGCACGACTTCGCGCTGGCGTTCGGCGCGCATTTCGGCTGCCGGCAAAGCAACGGCTTCCATAGGGCTCCCCGTTTGGCCGCTTCAGGCCGTGTAAGAAAAGATTTTGCCCGGATTCATCAGGTTGCGCGGATCGAACGCATGTTTGACCGCGCGCATCGCGTCGACCGCCTCGAGGCCATGTTCTTCGATTAGAAAATCCATCTTGTGGAGCCCCACGCCATGCTCGCCCGTGCAAGTGCCGCCCATGGCGAGCGCTCGCTCCACCACGCGCCGGTTCAGCCGTTCCGCTTCCGCGAGCTCGTCCGGCTTATTGGGATCGATCAGCATGGCGACGTGGAAATTGCCGTCCCCGACGTGGCCGACGATCGGGCAGGGCAGCGGTGAGCCGAGCAGATCTTGTTCGGTTTCGACGACGCAATCGGCCAGCCGCGAAATCGGCACGCAGACGTCGGTCGTGACGGCCCGGCAGCCCGGCTTCAATTGCAGCATCGCGAAGAACGCCGTATGACGCGCGTTCCAGAGGCGGCTGCGCTCCTCGGGCCGCGTGGCCCAGGCAAAGCCGCTGCCGCCGTGCTCGCCGGCCAGGCTCTCGACGCGCTCCGCTTGTTCCTTGACCCCCGCCTCGGTGCCGTGAAATTCGAAGAACAGCGTGGGCGATTCGGGCAGCGTGAGATTCGAGTGCCGATTGATGGCGCGAACGGCCAGCGTATCGACGAACTCGACGCGCGCGACGGGCACGCCGAGCTGAATCGTGTCGATGACGGTGCGCACCGCCTCGCCCATCGACGGGAACGCGCAAACGGCCGCCGAGACGGCCTCGGGCTGCGGATAGAGCCGCACCGTGACTTCGGTGATGACGCCGAGCGTGCCCTCGGATCCGACGAAGAGCCGCGTCAAATCGTAGCCGGCCGACGACTTGCGGGCGCGCGTACCGGTTTTGACGATGCGGCCATCGGCGAGCACGACAGTGAGCGCGAGTACGTTCTCGCGCATCGTGCCGTAGCGCACGGCGTTAGTACCGGAGGCGCGCGTGGCGGACATGCCGCCGAGGCTGGCGTCGGCGCCGGGATCGATCGGGAAGAAGAGCCCCGTATCGCGCAGCGCCTCGTTGAGCGTCTTGCGCGATACGCCGGCCTGCACGGTGGCCGTCATGTCCTCGGCCGCGATCGAGACGATGCGGTTCATGCCCGACAAGTCGATGCTCACGCCGCCTTCCACGGCAAGCAATTGCCCTTCGAGCGACGAACCGTTGCCATAGGGGATGATCGGTACGTCGTGGCGAGCGCAGAGCTCGACGATCACGCGTACTTCCTCGGTGCTTTGAGCGAAGACGACGGCATCGGGCAGTTGCGGGTCGAACGGCGATTCGTCGCGGCCGTGGTGCGCCCGAACGGCGTCCGACGTGGACACGCGTTCGCCCAAATGGGCTTGCAGCGCCGATAGCAAATCGGCCGGAAACGGCCGGCGAGGGCGAACGGCCGCTGGGGGCACGGGATGGTTCACGGGTGTCGTCTCCTGGCGCGCGAATCGCCTACGCAGGCGCCGCGCATCCGTCTAGTGGAACAGGCGCTTACCGCTTTCGCGAGCGCGGCGCGCCAACGTTTAGTTCAAGGATTGCTTCATTCTACGCCGTTCACCGGGCCTCCAAAATTGGCCGGAAGGCCTACCCTCAGGCCCGCCCGGCGCGTTTGGCGGCGCGCCTATAATGAATCGCTTCGCGTTTTCGGGCGCGCGTGAATTGGCGTAGCGAGCAGGCCGGAAACGAACCATACAAGGAGTAGCGAGATGGGTCACCGGTTGAGCAAGATCACGACGCGCACGGGCGACGACGGCACGACGGGTCTAGGCGACGGCAGTCGCGTGCGCAAGGACGACGCGCGCATTGCGGCCATGGGCGATGTCGACGAATTGAATTCGCAGATCGGCGTGTTGGTCGCCGAGCCCCTCCCTGCCGATGTCCAAGAAGTGCTGATGGCGATTCAGCATGATTTGTTCGATTTGGGCGGCGAGATTTGCATTCCTGGTCATACGGTAATCGGCGACGCGCACCTCGCGCGGCTCGACGGCTGGCTCGCGCGCTACAACGCTGATTTGCCGCCGCTTACGGAGTTCATCCTTCCGGGCGGCACGCGTGCGGCGTCGCTCGCGCATGTGTGCCGTACCGTTTGCCGGCGCGCGGAACGGGCGATCGTCACGCTTGGCACCGAGCAGGCGCTCGCCGATGCGCCGCGCCGATACGTGAACCGCCTATCGGATCTATTGTTCGTGCTCGCCCGCGTGGTGAATCGAGCGGGGGGCGGCAGCGACGTGCTCTGGCAGCCCGAGCGTCGAGTCGAATAACGCAGCCGCAGCACGTCTGCGGGGCGGGCGGACGGTAGTTCGAGCGTTTGCATGTTTCGCAAGACATGCTGCCCTGCGACAAAGTGTCGTATGGAGCGCGGACCTCTTTAAAATGTATTCTGTATGCATCTTAAAGAGGATGCAAAAACGATGACCTCCGCGCTTACCCCCGATCAAATTTCCCGAGTCAAGGCAACCGCCCCCGTCTTTGCGCAGCACGGCGCGACGATCACGAAGCATTTCTACCGCCGGCTGTTCGCGAGCCGGCCTGAGTTGAAGAACCTATTCAACCAGACGCACCAGACGAGCGGCAGCCAAGCCGACGTGCTCGCGCACGCCGTCTATGCTTACGCGGCCAACATCGATAACCTCGGTGCGCTGAGCTCGGCCGTCGGCCGGATCTCGCATAAGCATGCAAGTCTCAACATCCGCCCAGAACATTACCCGATTGTCGGCGAAAATCTGTTGGCTTCTGTCGTTGAAGTGCTCGGTGACGCCGTTGACGAAGCCACGCTCGAAGCTTGGCGCGCGGCTTACGCCCAACTCGCCCAGATCATGATCGGCGCGGAAGCGAAGCTTTACGACAGCGCAGCATGGAGCGGCTATCGTCCGTTCGTCGTTTCGCGCAAAGTCGTCGAAAGCGACGAAATCACCTCGTTCTACCTGACGCCTGCTGACGGCGCGTCGGCTACCGGCTTCGAGCCGGGCCAGTTCGTGACGGTCAAGCGTTATGTCGGCGAACTCGGGGTCGACCAGCCGCGGCAGTACAGCATGTCGGATGCGCCGCACGGCAAATGGCTGCGCATCTCGGTCAAGCGCGAAAGCGGCAATGAAGCCGTGCCGGCCGGCCGTCTCTCGACGCTGATGCACGATGGCGTGGAAGAGGGTGCGATCGTCGAAGTAACGGCACCGATGGGCGACTTCCGCCTCGATCGGACGAAATTGACGCCGGTTGTGCTCGTTTCGGGCGGTGTCGGCATCACGCCGATGATGTCGATGCTCTCGACGCTGGCTTCGGAGGGCAGCGAGCGCCGCGTGGCGTTCGTGCACGCGTGCCGCAATGGCAATGTGCACGCGTTCAAGGAATGGCTTGCCGAGACGGTGGCGACGCATATCAATGTCTCGCGCGCGGTGTTCTACGAAGAGGTCGGCGCGGCCGATCGGCAAGGGGTCGATTACGACTTCGAAGGCCGTATCGACTTCTCGTGCATCGCTTCCCAAGCCGTGCTGCCGGATGCCGATTACTACCTGTGCGGGCCGATGGCCTTCATGCAAGCGCAACGCGATTCGCTCGTCGCACGGGGCATCGACCCGGCGCGCATCCACAGCGAAGTGTTCGGAACGGGCGCGCTGGCTTAATTGCCGCCGCCGCGCGCAATGCGCCGTTGTTTGACACCGTCTGCCAGCCCTTCGAGCACGGCGATGCTTTCGTCCCAGCCAATGCATGCGTCCGTGATGCTTTGACCGTACGTCAACGCGCAATCGGGTTGCAGATCCTGGCGGCCGGCGACAAGATGCGATTCGACCATCACGCCGACGATGCGCTCGTCGCCGCCGGCGACTTGCCGGCCGATGTCGGCGCATACGGGGATCTGGTTCTCGTGTTTCTTCGAGCTGTTCGCGTGGCTCGCGTCGATCATCAGGCGTGCCGCCAGCCCGGCGCGGCCGATGTCGGCGCATGCGGCATCGACGCTCGCGGCGTCATAGTTAGGCGTCTTGCCGCCGCGCAGGATCACGTGGCAGTCTTCGTTGCCGGCCGTCGACACGATAGCCGAATGGCCGCCCTTCGTGACCGAGAGGAAGTGGTGCGGCTGCGACGCGGCCTTGATCGCGTCGACGGCGATTTTGACGTTGCCGTCAGTGCCGTTCTTGAAGCCGACCGGGCACGACAGCCCCGAAGCCAGCTCGCGGTGCACTTGCGATTCAGTGGTGCGCGCGCCGATCGCTCCCCACGACACGAGATCCGCGATGTACTGCGGGCTGATCATGTCGAGGTATTCGGTGCCGGCGGGCAGCCCCAGTTCGTTGATGCCGACGAGCAGCTCCCGCGCGGCACGCAGCCCGTCGTTGATTTTGAAGCTGTTATCGAGGTACGGGTCGTTGATGAGCCCCTTCCAACCCACCGTCGTGCGCGGTTTTTCGAAGTAGACGCGCATCACGATTTCAAGTTCGCCGGCGAAGCGCTTGCGTTCTTGGACGAGCCGGCCTGCGTATTCGAGTGCGGCTTTCGGATCGTGGATCGAGCAGGGGCCGATGATGACGATGAGGCGATCGTCCATCCCGTGCAAGATTCGATGCATGGCGCTGCGCGCACCGTAGATGAGATCGGAGACGGCTTCGGTGCACGCAAACTCGCGAATCAAATGCGCGGGCGGTGTGAGTTCCTTCAACTCGCGGATACGGACATCGTCGGTATTGTACGGGGGCATGCTGCGCTTCTCCTCATCGGGTACGGGTCTCGCCGGCGATCGACTGACTGTGCCAAGGCGAAAAAAAACCGCCAGTTTCGCTGGCGGTTTTTCGGGAATTCGGGTTTGCTCGACTTACGTGCTAACACCCCTCTCGATCCGCCAGCGGACTGAGATGCCAAAAGAAGTAAAAATAAAACTTCGTCGACATGATCGGGGTGAGGTTCGTCAAAAAGGTGCGTTCCACTTTATACGCCGGTTAAGCGAGGGTTGCAAGCCATCAGGCACGATAATGCGGACAACTCGCGCGCCAGAGCGGGGCAATGCAAGAAAATTGCACTGCCCCGCCGATCAGATCGTGCCGCCCACCGTCAGATTGTCGATACGCAGCGTCGGCTGACCCACGCCGACGGGCACGCTTTGGCCTTCCTTGCCGCACACCCCGACGCCCGTGTCGAGCGCCATGTCGTTGCCGATCATGCTGACGTACTTCAGCGACTCGGGGCCGCTACCGATCAGCGTCGCGCCTTTGACGGGGTACGTCACCTTGCCGTTTTCGATCATGTAGGCCTCCGAGGCCGAGAACACGAACTTGCCGTTCGTGATGTCGACCTGGCCGCCGCCGAAGTTGACGGCATAGAGGCCGTGTTTGACCGATTCGATGATTTCCTGCGGTGCCTTGTCGCCGGCCAGCATGTAGGTGTTCGTCATGCGTGGCATCGGCAGCGCCGCATATGACTCGCGCCGGGCGTTGCCCGTGACGGGCATCTTCATCAGCCGCGCGTTCAACGTGTCTTGGATGTAGCCTTTGAGCACGCCGTCTTCGATCAACGTCGTGCATTGGGTCGGATTGCCTTCGTCGTCGATGTTCAGCGAGCCGCGGCGGTTCGGCAGCGTGCCGTCGTCGACGACGGTGACGCCCTTGGCCGCGACGCGCTCGCCGATGCGCCCGGCAAACGCCGACGATCCCTTGCGGTTGAAATCGCCCTCGAGCCCGTGGCCAATTGCTTCATGCAGCAACACACCGGGCCAGCCCGGCCCGAGCACGACCGTCATCGCGCCGGCCGGCGCCGGGCGCGCTTCGAGATTCACGAGCGCGGCCTTGACGGCATCGTCGACATAGCTGGCCAGCACGTCGTCGGTGAAATAGCCGTAATCGAAGCGTCCGCCGCCGCCGCCGCTGCCGATTTCGCGGCGGCCATTGTGCTCGGCGATGACGGTAACGGAGACGCGCACGAGCGGGCGCACGTCCGCTGCGAGCACGCCGTCGCTGCGGGCGACGAGCACGACGTCGTATTCGCCCGCGAGCCCGGCCATCACTTGCATGATGCGCGTGTCGCGGCTGCGCGCCATCTTCTCGATGCGCTCGAGCAGTTTCACTTTTTCGGTGGCGTCGAGCGAGGCGAGCGGGTCGGCCGCGAGATACAGATCGCGCCCGGCCACACCCTTGAGCGCGCTGGCCACCTTGATCCTTTGCTTGCCGCCGCCCGCTTTCGCGATCGAGCGCGTGGCTTGGGCAGCTTGAGAAAGGGCCTCGATGGAGAGGTCGTCGGAGTAAGCGAAGGCCGTGCGGTCGCCGGCGACGGCGCGCACGCCGACGCCTTTATCGATGCTGAAGCTGCCCGATTTCACGATGCCTTCCTCGAGGCTCCACGCTTCGCTGCGCGTTGCTTGGAAGTACAGATCGGCGTAATCGACGCGATGCGTGAAGATGTCGGCGAGCGTGCTTGTCAAGCGCGCTTCGTCGAGGCCGTAGGGCGTGAGCAGGACGTCTTTCGCGGTCGCGAGGTTGCGGATGCCAGGTTCGATCAGGTTCATGCGGTCGGTTCTTCGATGCGAAAAGGTTGAGCAAGCACGTTGTTAAGCCAGCACGCGATGGCGCCACGCCGGCAGGCTGCGCCTGACTTCGTCGATGCGCGCGCGATCGATGTCGCCCGCGACGACGCCGGGGCCTTCGTCCAGCACGGCCACGACTTCGCCCCAGGGGTCGATCAACATACTGTGGCCCCACGTGCGGCGGCCGTTTTCATGCGAGCCGCCCTGCGCGGCGGCCAGCACGTAGCATTGGTTTTCGACGGCGCGGGCACGCAACAACATCTCCCAATGCGCACGGCCCGTCGTGTACGTGAACGCCGACGGCACGACGATCAATGCGCAATCGCCCATGCGCCGGTACAGTTCGGGAAAGCGCAGATCGTAGCAGACCGATAGGCCCACGCGTCCGAAAGGCGCGTCGAACGTGCGAACCTCGCTACCGGGGCGAATCGTGCGTGCCTCGTCGAACGATTCGGCGCCTTTCTCGAAATTAAACAGGTGGATCTTGTCGTAGCGCGCTCGCTCCGTCCCGCTCGGATCGAACACGAGCGTCGTATTCAGCACGCGCGACGTATCGGCCGGATCGGTGACGGCGAGCGGGAGTGTGCCGCCGATCACCCAGACGCCATGGCGGCGTGCGCTATCGGCTAAAAAGCGTTGGATGGGGCCGTCGCCGTAGGCCTCGCGCACGGTCAGCTTGTCGGCATCCTTGTATCCCATGAAGCAGAAGTACTCGGGCAGCAGCACGAGTTGCGCGCCCTCGGCCGCGGCTTGCGCGATAAGCCGCTCGGCCTCGGCGAGATTGCGCTCGCGCTCAGGGGTGCTCACCATCTGGAGTGCGGCGACGCGAAAGGCAGGCGTGTGGGCAGGTCGATCGCTCATTGTTCGATATCGGATGCTGCCGAGGTTCGGTGGCGCGTGCTTGGCTGGGCGTACGGCCCAGCCGGGGGGGCGCTAACGGCCCGTCGCCTCGGCCGGAGCAGCCATCTTACCGCGATCGGCCGCGACCCGCTCGACGAGCGGATGCGACCACGATCCCGTGACCGCATAGTCGTGGGCGAAGGCGTGGGCGATCGATTGCGAGAGCGCGACATTCGCGACGAGCGCGCCGAGCCCGAACAGCGGATTGACGACAGTTGCGGCGATCACGGCCGAGCCCGCGGAAATCGTCGGCGTAACGACGATGCGAAGGTTCTGCGTCTCTTGCGCAAGATCGACGGTGCCCGACAGATCGGCGCGCATCGGGGCCGTTACGACGCGGAAGTCGTCCGTGCGGAAGATGCCGTTGCGCACGCGCGCCGTGCCCGTCGCGCTTTGGAACGGCAGTCCTTCGCCGATCACGTCGCGAAAGTTCAGCGCGAGCACGCGCGTGATGCTTTGCAGGCTCAGTACCCCGAGCAGCTTCGCGACGCCGGGGTCGACCTTCAGGATTTGGCCGTGATGCAGATCCATCGTCAGTTGGCCGTCAAGCGTCGGGTAGTCGATCGTCGTCGGCCCCCCGCGCCAGACGGCCTTGCCCGCGAGCGTGCCCGATCCGCGTTTCACCGTGCGCGGCAGGCCGAAGCGGTCCAGCAGCGCGCCCGCATCCTCGACATCGAGCGTGAACTCGACGGTCGTGCGGCGCGGCGTATCGGCATCCGCTGCGCCGCCAAGGCGTCGCGACGTGCGCCAATTGGCCGTCGCGACGAGGTGCGCGGCCGGGTTCGAAATGTCGAGATTGTCGACCTGCCAAACGGGTACGCCGTCTTCTTGGAAGTTGCGGGCGTTCACGGCGAGCCGGCCGAGGTCGTGACCGCGCACCGTCAAATCGTCGATGACGAGGTCGATCGCCGGTATCGGCGCGTCCGGGCTCGGTGTCATTTGCCCCAGCATATCGTGCCCGTCGGCGACGGGTAGCGACGCCTTTGTCAACCGCGCGCGCAGCCGGCCGCCGGGCGTATCGGCCGCGCCGGGCTGCCACGACACGTTGCCGGCCACTTCGTCGGAGGCGAGATTCGCCTGCCAGTTCGGCGCGGCGTGGGTGGCATCGATGACGACGTTCGACCACTCGCGGTTCATGAGCTTGAGCGTCTTGAAGCGGGCGGCGATGCGGGTCGGCATGAACTGTTCCGCTCGCGACGGCGCATTCGACGCCGGCCGCGGTTGGGGGGGGGCTTGGGCGTCTTGGGCGTCTTGAACGTCCTGGGCGCCTTGTGTCGCCGGTTGTCCCGCGTGCGCAGGCCCTGTGCGCAGTTCATTGGCAAACGTGCGCCAAGCATCGGCGTCAAAGCTGTCGGCCGTGAGGGCGGCTGCCACGCCATGAGGCGGAAGCTGCGCGGGTTCGTTCAGGCCGATCGCACCGCTCAAGACAGATAAGCCCGTCTCGCCCGCCTCTCGATTGCCACGTTCGACGACATACGCCGCTTGAACGGGCCCAAGGCGTAATTCGGCGCGCGCTCGTGTGCCTTTGCGCGCGCCGGCGGCGTCGTCTGCGGCGTCGTCAGCGCCGAGCGGCTGGAGTGCGAGAAAGAACGGCATCGGCGTGCCGAGCGGTTTGTCGAGCGGGGCGGGCAGATCCAAGGCGAGCCCTGTCAGGTCCGATGTGGCCGAGACGGTGGGCAGCGCCCGCTTGTTGGCGCGCACGCTGATCGAATAGGGCGCGGCGCCGGATACATGACCGAGCACCTTGGCGGCGGGACCCTCGAGCTCCAATCGCCGCGCACTGTCGGCGGCGATGCGGCCGGCCACGTCGAACGCGTAGCTGCCGTTTTCCCGCAGCGCGCCGTCGGCACGCACCTCGCCGCCCAGCCAACGCCCGGCGAGACGTTCGAGCGAAAGCGAGCGTTTCGTGAAATGAACCTGACCGTTGAGTGCCTCGAGCGGCGGCACTTTCGGCGTGGATAGCGTGTTGCCCTCCAACGTGACCGTGCCCGTGACCCCAACTTTGGGCTCGTGAGTGCGCGGCACCGTCAGCGTCAGCGCCAGCGCGGCGGGCCCGGTCGCCCTCAGCTTCTCGACGGCGTGCCCCGTCATGTCCGCAAGCGGGCTGCGGTTCACGTAGTCGAGCAGATCGGCAAGCGGGCCGTGCGCTTGGCCGTCGATGACGAGATCGGAGCCGTGATTGCCTAGGTCGTCGATATGCCCCGTCACACGCGCTAGCGCGACGCGTTCGTAATGCGCGCGGGCGATGTCGAAGCGCAGATCGTTTTCTTTCAGCGAGAAGACGCCGTCGATGCCCTCGAGCGCCGGCCAGACATCCGGCGTGCCGTTCTTGAGCGTCTTCAACGGGAACGGAGAAGGATCGAACTTGCCGCCCGTGAACGGCGCGACGATGCGGAAGACACCGGCCTGCGGCTCGCGCGAGTAAGGAAACTTGTCGAGGCCGCCATGTATTTCGATCGTCGCGTTGCGCGCGAGGCCGTTCTGTAGGCCGTGGCCCAGATAGTGGCGCAGATGTTCGCCGATGCTCGTCGGCAGATAGCGCGGGATCATGGGCACCTTGGCCCGTGCAATCGTCGCTTTGAGGTCGAGCGCACCGCGCCCGCGGCCCGGATTCGCGTAGTTGGCTGCGAGCGAGCCGGCCGTATCGGCGTTTTCGACGCTGAGCTCGGGCACCGTGACCGCAAACGCCTTATGCGCGTCACCCGGCGCCCGCGCGGCGCTGACGGTCCAGCTTCCGCGCATGCGCAGCCGGTCGAACGTCAGGCGCGGATCGTCGAACTCGCCGGGAATCGTCACCGTGGTGTTGACGGTGTCGAGCGTGAGCGAGCCCTGTCGCTCATCGGCGTCGATGCTGCCCCAGAGATTTTCGAATCCGGGCAGGCCCGCGCGCGGATGGCCTGCGGGCGAGAGGCCCGGCGGCGGCTCCTGCGCGGCGAAGCTGATTCCTTCTAGACCGGCCTTGAAACGGTAATGCACGATCGGCGCCGTCCCGGCAACGCGCTCTTCGCTCGCGGCAAGGGCGTTCTCGGGACGGCCGCGCTCGACCGCGATCGTGTAGTGCGTGACCATGCCGCGTGGATCGAACCGCACCAGTTCGTCGAGAAAGCGGCGCGGCACGGGCAGCGCGCGCGTGAATTCGGCCAGGATGCCTAGATCGACACGGTCGCCCGTCACGCTCATCAATTGCCCGTGCTCGAGCGTCGGCACGCGATAGCGGCCCGTGAGCGTCGTCAGCGCGAGCGTGCGGGAAACGGGCGTGCCGTCGGGCAGCGGCGGCTGGCCGAGTTCGGCGCGCAAGTTCGTCAACTGCAGCCGGTAGTCGCGCTGCGGATCGATGTCGAGCGCCCAGCCGAAGCGGGCGGACGGCATATTGAGCCGCGGCTGCGTCGGGCGGACGCGCAGCGCAATGTCGGAGCCCTCGAATCGGCCGTGCACCGATCGAATGTGACCACCGGCGAAGCTCGCCCACATCGCGTTGTCGACGCGGCCCCCGTAAGTGGCGACGGGAAGCTTTACGTAGCGAGCCAGCATCGGCAGCTCGACGGGGCCCGTCGACAGATATGCATCGCCGGTCCAATGCTGCGGCTTACCGACCGCTTGAAGCGGCGTATGGCGAAAGCGCGCGCGGAAATCGAGGGGCCCGTTTAGCAGCGCGCCGTCTGCCGGCGCTTGCAGCGCGAGGCGATGCACGAAGCCGTCGTTGAGGATCACGATGCGCACGTCGTGCAGCGCGAGTTCGGGCGCACCGCGCTGCGCGTCGCGCCAGCGCAGCGTACCGCCGCGCAAGACGATCGCCTGTTGTGTCAGCAGCCAAGTCGAGAAGGTGTCGTTGCCGGCGTGAGTCGTAGGCACTTGCACGCCGCCCACCCATAGCGTGCCGTCCGCCTCGCGCGCCGCGAGCACGTCGGGCTGCTCGATGGTCAGGCTCGCGAGCGCCGGCTTGCCGCGCAGCAGCGAAGCCCACGATAGATTGGCGATGGCATGCGGCACCGACAGCGCGCGATGGCCCTGCCGATCGAGGATGACGAGCCCCGTCACATCGACGCCGGGCTCGAACCCGGACCAATGCGGGGCGAGCCTGCCGATTCGGATGTCGGTGTGCAATCGCTCGGCGACCAGCGCTTCGATGCGCGGGCGAAAATCGTCGATTCGCGGCAGCAGCACGTAACGCAGCCCGATGAATAGGGCCGCGACGATGAAGTAGACGAGAAACGCGACGGCCAGCGTGAATTTGAGCGTTCGGCGCAGCCGCCGATGGTCGTGATGCGCTTGTCCGGCAACGGCGGTTCCGGCGGATTCCTTGCTGTCGGACATACTGCGACGAATCGGGGATGTGGTAGTTTGGCGTCTCGGACGACGAAATGTATCACAGCGGCCGGCCGTCCCCGCGCGCGAGAACGTTCACCGCCCGCCGTGCCCGCGGCCGCGCCGCGCCTCGTTCCGGCGCCTGCCGGCCGTTGGGTGCTGCGGTGCTGCGGTGCGTCAAACCAGGACGGTGCGTGCGCGGCCGCTGTTACCGTTGCAACAAGCGAGCCACGCTGAAATTACATGACTGCTGCCGCACTGCTGAGTTCCGCTTATTCCTCTTATGTAGAGCGCGCGATCGCCGCACGACCCGAACTGTGCGCGTGCATCGCCGACTGGGCGCAAGCGCCGATGACGCGAGAGCGCATCGATGCGCGGCTGCGCAACCTGATCGACGAGCCAGGCAACGCCAAAGGTGCGGGCGTGCCGATCACCGAAGAGGCGCTGCGCAGCGCGCTGCGCCGTCTGCGCACGGAAGTGTTTTGCGCCGTGATGGAGCGCGACTTGGCCGGTCAAGCGGACGTCGCCGAAGTGACGGCCACGATGACCGACCTGGCCGAAGCCGCGATCCAATGCGCCGTCGCGGTCCTTTCCTCAGACTTGGAAGCGCTGTACGGCGAGCCGCGCACCGCCGACGGCACGCGGCTCACGCTCGGCGTCGTCGGGATGGGCAAGCTTGGCGGCCGAGAGCTGAACGTGTCGTCCGACATCGACCTTATCTTCGTCTACGAAGACGACGGCGAGACCACAGGGGGGACCCGCGCCGCGATCTCGACGCAGGAATTTTTCACGCGGCTCGGGCGGCGCCTGATCGGTGCGCTCGCCGAGCCGACCGCGGATGGGTATGTTTTCCGCGTCGACATGCGGCT
Source organism: uncultured Burkholderia sp. (assembly GCA_964425025.1). Classification (GTDB taxonomy): domain Bacteria; phylum Pseudomonadota; class Gammaproteobacteria; order Burkholderiales; family Burkholderiaceae; genus Trinickia. The sequence goes on from CAYRLJ010000049.1 coordinate 20,935, forward strand.
GCGTCCGAACGGCGATTCGGGCCCGCTCGTATGCAGCCTGGGCATGCTCGAGGAGTACTTTTACGTCCAGGGCCGCGAATGGGAGCGCTACGCTTGGATCAAAGGGCGCCTCGTGTCCGAACACGACAGCGACGCGGCCCGGCGCTTATCCCATCAGCTCGATGCGCTCGTCAAACCGTTCGTCTATCGGCGCTATCTCGATTTCGGTGTGATTGATGCAATCCGCTCGTTGCACCGGCAGATTCGCGAGGAAGCGCAGCGCCGCGCCACGATGCGGCCCGATAAAGCGGACGACATCAAGCTCGGCCGAGGCGGCATTCGCGAAATCGAGTTCAGCGCGCAAGTGTTTCAGTTGATTCGCGGCGGGCAGGATTCGGGTTTTCGGATCCGTCCGACGCTGGCGGTCCTTGGGCATGCGGCGGCGCGGGGGCTGATCGCGCCGTCCGTTTGCGCCGATCTGTCGAATGCTTATCGCTTTCTGCGCGCGCTCGAGCATCGCTTGCAATATCGCAACGATGCGCAGACACACTCGTTGCCCGTCGATGCCGACGAAAGAGCAAAGCTCGCCGCTTCGCTGGGCTTCGCCGATTTCCCCGCGCTCAACATGGTGCTCGATGCGCATCGCGAGTGTGTCGAGGCGCAATTCGACCAGATTTTTTCCGACAAGGCCGGCGCGCAGGCAGCCGAGGCGGCCGGTGCGGGCGCGGTGCGGGCGGGCGAGATCTGGGGCAGCGCGCTCGACGACGTAGCGGAGGACGAACCCGTGATAGCGCGCTTGAGCTCGGCCGGCTTTGACGACGCCCGGGAAGTCCATGCCCGCTTGAGCGCGGTGCGTCGTTCGTCGCGCTACCAAGGGATCCCCGAGCGCAATCGCGAGCGCTTCGACATGATCGCGGCGCGCGCGCTCGACGCGGCAGCGGCGATGCAGCCTCCGGCCAAGCGCGCATCGACGCTTGCCCGCATGATCGACCTGCTCGAAGCCGTCAGCCGGCGCGGCGCCTACCTCGCGTTGCTCAACGAATTTCCGGCCGCGCTCGATCGCGTCATGGATGTGCTCTCCGGCTCGCGCTGGGCGGCCGGCTATTTGATTCGCCACCCGCAGTTGCTCGATGAATTGCTCGACGACGAAGCGATCGGCAGCCCCTTCGATTGGCCCGAGTTCAAGGCATCGCTGCGTTCACGACTGGCCACCGCCGACGGCGTCGAGCAGCAAATGGACTTGTTGCGCCACGCGCATCAGGCGGAGGTTTTTCGCATCCTGTTGATCGACTTGGCCGGCCGGCTCACGGTGGAGCAGGTCAGCGACCGCCTATCGGAACTCGCCGATTCGGTGCTGGACGTGACGATTCAAGCGGTCTGGCAGCAGTTGCCGAAGCGGCATCGCGAGACACCGCGCTTTGCCGTCATCGCCTACGGCAAGCTCGGCGGCAAGGAGCTCGGCTATGCGTCCGATCTCGATCTGATCTTTCTTTACGACGATCCGGACGACGCGGCCTCCGACATCTACGCGACGTTCACGCGCCGGTTCATTACCTGGCTGACGACGGCGACGGGCGCCGGCATACTGTTCGATATCGACTTGCGGCTGAGACCGAACGGCGAATCGGGCTTGCTCATTACCGATCTGGATGCGTTCCGGCGCTATCAATTGCGCGAAGGCGATGCCGCCAACACGGCCTGGGTGTGGGAGCATCAGGCGCTGACGCGCGCGCGCTTTTGCGCAGGCGATGCTCAAATCGGGCGCGAATTCGAAGACATCCGCCACCGCGTGCTGACGACACCGCGCGAGAGCGCGCCGCTCGCGGCTGAGATCGTGGCGATGCGAGAGCGTGTCGTTGCGGGGCATCCGAACCGCAGCGAGCTATTCGACGTCAAGCACGACCGCGGTGGGATGGTCGACATCGAGTTCGTGGTGCAGTACTGGGTGCTGCTGCACGCGGCGCATGATCCGCAACTGATCCTGAACACGGGCAACATCGCGCTGTTGCGTGAGGTGGCGCGCATCGGTCTCATGAGCGCCGAGGAAGCCGAGACGGTGGGCGCCGCCTACCGGACCTACCGCAAGCTGCAGCATCAGCTGCGGCTCGACGGCATGGAAAAGGCGTGCGTGCCGCACGAGCGCATCGAGCAAGAAAGGCAGGTCGTGCTGGGACTCTGGCGGCGCGTGTTCTGCTGAACACCGCCGGCGTGCCTGCCGGCTCCCGCCGTTTCCTTCGGCCGTCCATGTACCGGACGCGCGCCCCGCTGCGCGCGCTACGTGGCCCCTATGCGGCCAGCATTTCCTTGGCATGCCGGCGAGTCGTCGCCGTGATTTCTAGCCCGCCGAGCATGCGCGCGACTTCCTCGACGCGGCTCGCCGAATCGAGCGCGACGACGGTCGACAGCGTCGCGCCGCCGGCGGCCGCCTTCGCCACTTGGAAGTGATGATCGCCACGCGCGGCCACTTGCGGCAGGTGGGTGACGCACAGCACTTGCCGCATTTGGCCGAGTTGATGCAGCAAACGGCCGACGACTTCCGCCACGGCGCCGCCGATGCCCGTGTCGACTTCGTCGAAGATCAGCGTCGGCGTGGGGCTCGCCGCGCTCGCAATGACGGCCAGTGCCAGGCTGATGCGTGCCAACTCGCCGCCGGACGCGACTTTGGCGAGCGGCCGCAGCGGCACCCCAGCGTGGCCGGCGACGCGAAACTCGACCTGCTCGAGCCCGTGGGCGCCGCCCTCGGCGAGCGGAACGAGCGCCACTTCGAAGCTGCCGCCCGCCATCGACAATTCCTGCATGCCTGTTGTCACCGCCGCGCCAAGCGCCTTTGCGGCCTTCGCGCGCGCTTTCGAGAGCTGCTTGGCCTCGGTCATGTAGGCCTGCTGTGCCTTTTCGACCGCGGCGGTGAGCGCATCGAGATCCGCGGCCGCGTCCAGCGCCGCGAGTTGCGCGCGACGCTCCTCATGCTCCTGCGGCAACGTTTCCGGTTGCAAGCGGAACTTGCGCGCGAGCGAATGCAGTGCGTCCAAACGCTGCTCCACTTGGGCGAGACGATCGGGGTCGAGTTCGAGGCGCTGCGCGTAGTGAGTCAGCGAGTACGCGCCTTCTCGCAACTGAATTTCGGCGGGCTCGAGCGCGGCCAGGGCGTCGCCGAGCGCGGGATCGATCTCGGCCAGATCGCGCAGCTTCGAGACGATCGAGCCGAGCTGGCCCAGCATCGCCCCGTCGGATTCCGAAATCGCGTCGAGCGCGCCGCGCACGCCTTCAATCAGATTGGCCGAGTGCGCGAGCCGCCGATGCTCGGCTCCGATTTCCTCCCATTCGCCGGGCTGCGGAGCGAGCTTGTCGAGTTCCGCGAGCTGCCACGCAAGCCGCTCGCGCTCGAGCTGAAGCTCGCGATCTTTCGACGTGGCGAACTCGAGCGCCTGCTGCGCGTCGCGCCAGCTACGATGGGCGCGCGCAACACCGGCGGCGATTGCGGTGAGGCCCGAATGCGTATCGAACAGCGTGCGCTGAGCCTCGGGCCGCATGAGCAGTTGGTGCGCGTGCTGGCCGTGTATGTCGACGAGCATTTCGCCGACCTCGCGCAGTTGTGCGAGCGTGGCCGGCGTGCCGTTGATGAATGCGCGCGAGCGCCCATTTGCGTCGACGACGCGGCGCAGCAGCACGCGGCTCTCACCGCCCGAGCCAGCCTCTTCGCCGCCGAGCGCGTGCTCGTCGAGCCAACGCAGCACGTCGGCGCCGGCTTGGAATTCGGCTGTCAGATCGGCACGCGGCGCGCCCGTGCGGACGACGCCGGCATCGGCGCGCGCACCGAGTGTCAGCGCGAGCGCGTCGATGAGAATCGACTTGCCCGCGCCCGTTTCGCCGGAAAACACGGAAAAGCCGCGGTCGAATTCGAGATCGAGCGCGGCGACGATGACGAAGTCACGTATCGAGAGGTGGCGGAGCATGGGTGTGGTGTGAGCGGCGTTAAACGGCGTTTCGTACGAGCCAGACGGACATCGACGCGAGCGCGGGTGGGCCGATTATGGGGCCCGCGCGTCGCCCTGCTCGTCGGACGGGTGCTCATTCCAGTGGAGCTTTTGGCGCAGCGTCGCATAGTAGCTGTAGCCGACGGGGTGCAGGAAGGGCACGGTGTGCCGCGAGCGCCGCACCTCGATCGTATCGTTCAGCTTCACCGCCGTGAACGATTGCATGTCGAAGTTCACGTTGACGTCGCGCCCGCCGATGATCTGAATGCTGACGTTGGAATCGTCGGGCAGCACGATCGGCCGGTTCGACAGCGCGTGCGGCGCGATCGGCACGAGCACGAGCCCTTGGAGCCGCGGATGCAGAATCGGGCCTTGCGACGACAGCGCGTACGCGGTCGAGCCCGTCGGCGTGGCGACGATGAGCCCGTCCGAGCGCTGGATGTACATGAAGCGGCCGTCCACCGACACGCGCAACTCGGCCATTCCCGAAAAGCCGCTGCGGTTGACGACGACATCGTTGAATGCAATCGCGTGGTGGATCGGCTCGCCGTCGCGCATGATGCGGGCCTCGAGCAACGCGCGCTCTTCGCGCTCGAAGCTGCCGGCCAACATTTGGGACACGCGCTGGTTCATCTCCGAGATCGGGATATCGGTGATGAAGCCGAGCCGCCCCTGGTTCACGCCGATCATCGGAGTGCGATAAGGCGCGAGTTGCCGCCCGATGCCGAGCATCGTGCCGTCGCCGCCGAGCACGACCGCGACGTCCGCGCGGGCGCCGATCTCGGCGGGCGTGAGCGCGGGATAGCCGGTGACGCCGATGTCGCGAGCGGTTTCGGCTTCGAACACGACTTCGAACCCGCGTTGCTCGATGCAGGTGGCGAGCGCCGTCAGCGGCTCGCCGATGCCTGGCGTATTGCTGCGCCCAACGAGCGCCACAGTCTTGAATTGGCTGCCGATTTCCATGGCGGCATTACACCATAGGTGGGTGTCGAAAAGAACCGTCGTCGTGGTTTGCCCTGCCTCGCGCCTTCCACGCGCGCCGTCCGGGCCCGGCGATTTGTCGCTAGAATGGCGTTGTCCCGATAAAGACGCCGGCGGCTAGGCGCGCCCGTCTCCGGCCGAGCGTCGCGTTCTTGCGGCCCCTCTCGTTACGCCGCCCGTATGCGAGCGCTCGAGCGCAGTTACGCGCTCACGGGGGGCACGCCGTTCGCCTAAAACTTTGCGTCATGCTAGAACCCCGCGCACAAACCCTGCTCAAAACGCTGATCGAGCGCTATATCGCCGAAGGCCAGCCCGTCGGCTCGCGCACGCTCTCGCGGTATTCGGGGCTCGAATTGAGCCCCGCGACGATCCGCAACGTGATGTCGGATCTCGAGGAGCTGGGGCTCGTCTCGAGCCCTCACACGTCGGCCGGCCGAATTCCCACGCCGCGCGGGTATCGGTTGTTCGTCGACACGATGCTCACCGTCGAGCCCGTGCAGGACGACGAGGCCGTCGAGCGCGTGGTGCGCAAGACGCTACGGCCAGGCGAGCCGCAGAAGGTGGTCGCGGCGGCCGCGAGCGTACTTTCGAACTTGTCGCAGTTTGCGGGGGTTGTGATGACGCCGCGCCGCAGTCACGTGTTCAAGCAGATCGAGTTCATGCGCCTGTCGGCCAAGCGGATCTTGCTCATCATCGTCACGCCGGAAGGCGACGTTCAGAACCGCATGATGGCGACCCAGCGCGACTACTCGCCGTCGCAGCTCACCGAAGCGTCCAATTACATCAACGCGCACTTCGCCGGGCTCTCGTTCGATGAAGTGCGGCGGCGCCTGCGCGAGGAAATCGACCAATTGCGCGGTGACATGACGACACTCATGCACGCGGCCGTGACGGCCAGCACCGAGGAAAGCGACACGAGCGAGACCGTGCTGATTTCGGGCGAGCGCAACCTGCTCGAAGTGGCGGACTTGTCGTCCGATATGGCGCGCTTGCGCAAGCTTTTCGACGTATTCGATGAGAAAACGAGCCTTCTGCAATTGCTCGACGTATCGAGTCACGCGCAAGGCGTGCAGATTTTCATCGGCGGGGAATCGACGCTCGTGCCGATCGAGCAGTTGAGCGTCGTAACGGCGCCATACGAGGTCAACGGCAAGATCGTCGGCACGCTCGGCGTGATCGGGCCGACGCGGATGGCATACAACCGCGTCATTCCGATCGTCGACATCACCGCGCGTCTGCTTTCCACCGCACTCAGTCAGCCCTAGCCGATGCCAGCAACCGCGCCGCTATAATGGCCCTGAACCCAACATAAGCGGCGCCGCGGTCGCGCCGCGCTCAAGCTTCGCCTGCCAAGCGCTCCCTATTGCTCATGCGTTTCGATCTCGAGTTGCCGTCGCAGCCCGCCGCCGCCCACCGCGTCGCCGTGCTGCTGATCAATCTTGGCACGCCCGACGCGCCGACGCCGCGCGCCGTGCGCCGCTACCTCGCGCAGTTTCTGTCCGATCCGCGTGTCGTCGAGATACCCGCGCTCGTTTGGCAGCCGCTGCTGCGCGCGCTGATTCTGCCGCTGCGCGGCCGCTCGTCGGCGAAGAAATACGCGTCGGTCTGGATGCCCGAGGGCTCGCCGCTGCGCGTCAATACGGAGAAGCAAGTCGAAGCGCTGCGCCAACTGCTTCACGTGAACGGCTACCGCGTACTCGTCGATTACGCGATGCGTTACGGCACGCCCAGCATCGGCGCGATGCTCGGCCAGCTCAAGCTCGCGGGCGCCGAGCGCGTGCTCTTGATGCCGATGTACCCGCAATACTCGTCGTCGACGACGGCAACGGCCTTCGACGATGCGTTCGCCGCGCTGGCACGCATGCGCAATCAGCTCGAAATACGCACTGTGCGCCACTACGCCGATTCCCCCGCCTATATCGGCGCGCTGGCCGAGCAAGTGCGTCGCTACTGGGCCGCGCACGGTCAGCCCGATTTCGCGAGCGGGGACAAGCTGGTGCTCAGCTTTCACGGTGTACCGAAGCGCACGCTCGATCTCGGCGATCCCTACCACGACCAGTGCCGCACCACCGGCGCGCTGTTGATGACGGCGCTGGGCCTCACGCCGATGGAGTGCCGCGTGACGTTCCAGTCGCGCTTCGGCCGCGGGGAATGGCTGCAACCGTACACGGCGCCCACGCTGCGCGAATTGGGGACGGCCGGCGTGCGTCGGGCGGACGTGTTCTGCCCCGGCTTCACCGCCGATTGTCTGGAGACGATCGAGGAGATCGGTTTCGAGGTGCGCGACGAGTTCCTGCATGCCGGCGGGAAAGAATTTCACCGAATTGCATGCCTCAATGCGTCCGAAGCTTGGATCGCGGCGTTGGGAGAGATCGTCGTTCAGCAATTGCAAGGGTGGCCGGCGCACGAGGCCGTGCCGGCGCGCGTGCCGGCGTGAGCGTTCGCACAGCCCGGAAAAACACCGGTCGCGGCGGCGCGGGCAGGGTCGTTGCGTGCCTGGGCGAGCGAGGCTGCGCTCCTTTCGTTCAATTTACGATGCTCCGATGAACTACAAGATCTCGACCGAACCCGGCGCGCGCTTGCGCATCGACAAATGGCTCTGGGCCGCGCGCTTCTTCAAGACGCGTTCGATGGCCGCCGATGCCGTCGAAAAGGGACGCGTACGCATTGGCGGCGCGCCCGTGAAGCCGGCCAAGGACGTGCGGGTCGGCGATCGCGTCGAAATCGAGATCGAACGCATCGTCTGGGAAGTTCAAGTGCTCGGAATGTGCGAGGTACGCGGGCCGGCGAGCGTGGCGCAAACGCTTTATGCGGAGACGTCCGAGAGCCAGGTTAAGCGAGCGGCGGAGGCCGAGCGGCGCCGCACCTACCGCGAGCCCGCGGCGGCGCTGCAGGGACGGCCCACCAAACGCGACCGGCGCGTTATTGACAAGCTTTCGGGTGGGGACTGAACAGCGGATCGATGGCGGCGTGAGCGCCGCCGTATTCCGTCGTGCAGTCGGTCACTGCGCCGGACAGGCAGATGGTCGTGGTTCCCGCGACGAGTACCAAAGCGACCACCGCGATGGCAAAGGTCAGTTTCACGGTACTTCCTCACGCGGAGAAAGGCGGTACGGACGAAAGCGTTTCGGATGGGCAATGCGGTGGCGCTCCGGCGCTGGACGCCCGAACGCGGAACGCATGAAAGCAGTTTAGGGCAAACGGGGATGGTGCGGCGAGCACTTTCGAGATGAGTCGCGTAAGCGCTGTTACCGTTCGTTTCCGGCTCCCGCAAAGTGCGAAAAAGCGGCATCCGGGGGCTTGAAACGAAAGCGTGGCGCCCTCATTTGCCCCGCAACGCGCGGCAGCACGGTTGTATTTCGGCAACGGATCGGCGCATACGCCACCCCGCTGCCCGGTTCGATGGGAAGGCATCCATCGGCCGGCCGCCGCTTTGAATTCCACTTTTTGGAAGATTTTCAGCGACATGGAACATACGCAAGACAATCCGGGCGGCCAGCAACCCTCGTCTGTCGACGAGGCCGCACAGCAAGACGCTGCCGAGAACGTCGCGGCGCAAGATGCCGCTGCACAGGGTCAGGCCGGCGACGCCGGCGCAACGTCCGAGGCCGCGCTCGCCGAGGCGCAGGCAAAAATGACGGAACTCAGCGAGAGCTACTTGCGCGCGAAAGCCGAGACCGAAAACGTGCGCCGGCGCGCGGCGGAGGATGTCTCCAAGGCACGCAAGTTCGCAATCGAAAGCTTCGCCGAGCATCTGTTGCCCGTGCTGGACAGCCTCGAAGCCGCTTTGGGCGATGCCTCGGGCGACGTCGTCAAGCTGCGCCAGGGCGTTGAGCTGACGCTGCGCCAACTGTCGAGCGCGATGGAAAAGGGGCGAGTCATGGCCGTGAACCCGGTGGGCGAGAAATTCGATCCGCACCGGCACCAGGCGATTTCGATGGTGCCGGCCGAGCAAGAGCCGAACACGGTGGTTTCCGTGCTGCAAAAGGGCTATGTCATCGCCGATCGCGTGCTGCGTCCGGCGCTGGTGACGGTCGCCGCCCCGAAATAAGCCGATTCGGCTGAATCGCCCGATTGTGTCGATCGGGCCGATCGGCCGAGTCCGCCGCTCCGGTTGAATCGCCCCAGGAGAGCCCTTGATGAGCGAGCACGACGTCGACGCCACCGCATTTTCCGTTTTCGGGATGCGCGAAGTCACCGCCGATACGATCGACGAGGCGCTGGCAGAGGCCGGCGAGCAGCTTGCCGTTGTCTTCTTTTGGGGCGTGGATTGCTTCAACTGCGAGATCGCGAAGAAGGCGATGCTGGCGCAACCCGAAGCCATTCGCGCGCTCGGGCTCGCGTGGTTCCATGCGAACGTCTACGAGCACCGCGAACTCGGGCGTCGTTTCGTGCTGCACGGCGTGCCGACGTGGTTCTTTTTCCACCGCGGCAAGCGGCTGGGGCGCGCGACAGGCTGGCACGGTCTGGCGCAGTTCACGGCAGCCGTCGATGCGGCGCGGGCAAAGATCGAAAAAAATCATTGACCGCATTGCGTGCAGGGTCTTGAAAACAGTGCGTCCGCACTCATGTTGAGTGCAGATTTGAATTGAGCGGGCGGCCGCTAGAACGAAGCGCCGTCTCGTCGCAGCGATCGGATATCTAGGAGATCAGGAAAAATGGGCAAGATTATCGGTATTGACCTCGGCACCACGAACTCGTGCGTGGCGCTGATGGAAGGCAACCAAGTAAAGGTGATCGAGAACTCGGAGGGCGCCCGCACGACCCCGTCGATCATCGCTTACATGGACGACAACGAGATTCTCGTCGGCGCGCCGGCCAAGCGT
>CAYRLJ010000050.1:0-30537 GCA_964425025.1 uncultured Burkholderia sp.
CCCAGCACATCGACGAGTTGTTTGGGGAAATGCTTGCGCGAGAGCGGCCAAAGACGCGTACCGGAGCCGCCCGCGAGCACGACCGCGCGTGTACGAAGTGCCGACTGCGCGGCCAGCGTGTGCGGTGCGCGCAATTGCAATTGCGTCGCGGCACCGTTCGCATGCGGTCTCTCCCTCGTTTGAACAGGAGTACTCATCTGCTTGTTCTCCTAGTGGGTCGGAAGGCATGAACGCCTGGCAAGGAGCTTGCATACAGCCATCCCACCGGCCGCAGCGGTTCATGTTGCTTCGAAGCATAGCGACTCATGCCAACGTCAAATCCCACCGGTCGCAAAAGGCTGAACTGTTGGCCGATTTAGCTGAAGTGGGAGAAACATTACAAACGGCCAAAAGTCTAATATCGGTAAATGGCAGACCGGTGCAATTACCCAATACGACAAACTTTCCGATAATAGGCCGTTATTGCTCATCGCCTTCGGTGCAGCAAGGGGCTCCGACCCGTCCCTGTTACTAGACGTAAATCTTCTTAAAAAATATCTGTTTGCGAAAATTTACGACAAAAATCTAAAAAATACTTTTGCGGATTAATTTTGACGACCCAGCCAGTGACGCCAAATACACGTCAATTTTCGCCACCTTTTTCTACAAAAATCGACATGGCATCATGATGATCACGATGATGCACCGCAACACCCTATGTGTGTTCACCATGCGGAGGAAAGCTTCGTGGATCGCGCCACTGTACTTACTTCACCGCACGTCATGAGACGAGAGATGACCTCTCTCGCAGACGCGCGCCATATCGGGATCCTGATCTTCGATGGTCACTGTCTGTTCACCACGGGCGTGATCAGCGAAGTCTTTCAATTGGCCAACGCACTGATGCGTTTCTCGAGCGGGCAGTCCCCTTACCGAGTGTCGCTGCTGTCCAAGCTCGGCGGGCCTGTCACGAGTTCGTCATCCATCGCCGTGATGACACAGCGGCTGGACGCCTACTCGGCCGGCGACTTTCATGCGCTATACGTCGCGAGCAACGACGTCCGTGTGACATCGGGCTTCGACGTGCAGCTCGCGCGGTGGCTGTCCGGCACCAGTGCGCCGGGGCATGCCGGCGCCACGCGCCACGCGCCCTCGTTCGGGGTGGACATCGGCGCGCACGTGCGGCCGAACGTGCCCGTCTTCTGGATCGGTTCCGGTTCGATGCCCTCCTGGGCGCTCAATCAAAAAGCGGCGCAAATGGCGTTGACGCAAATTGCGTCCGATCACGGGGAAGATATGTCGCTTCGGATCGCGAGCAGTTTGCCGCCATCCGTGGGCGAAGTCGTCAAATCGCGCAGCGAGACGCCGAGCTTGAACACCACCGTCGACAAGATTCACGAATCGACGCGTTGGATGCGCGAGAACTTCGGCAGCGACATCTCCGTCTCGGATGCGGCAGCGGTGGCCGCGATGAGCGTGCGCAACTACTTGCGCCGCTTCAAGAGCGAATTCGCCGTCACGCCGCTCGAGTACCTCATGCAACTCAGATTCGAGGCGATCTGCGCGATGCTCGTGGGTACCAAGTTACCCGTCGACAAAATCGCGCGACGCTGCGGCATGGGCAACGGCGACCGTCTCGGGCGACTGTTCCGAAAACGGTACGGCGTGTCACCGACTGTCTATCGCAAACATGCATTGAGTCAGTAGCCTTTCGCCCCTTCACGAGCCGGCACACCTAGATGATGTGTGCCGTTTCGCCCAGGGGCGAAACGCCGATGTTCACCAGTAGGAGAAAAAAAAATGCGTGGACTGCAAGACCTTTGGGCGCGTGTGTTCGACGTCGGCATGATCGTGCTCGGCGCCCTGATCGCATCGCAACTGCGATTCCAAGACGTCGCGGAAGGGCGCTTGTACTGGGCGTTCGTTGCATTCTCGGCCGCTTTGGCGTTGCTCATTTTTCCATCGTTCGGCGTCTATGAGTCGTGGCGCGGGCGCTCGAAACGCGGGCTGACCCGACAAATCGCCTTTGCCTGGGCGCTCGTGCAAGTCGGCGCCATGGCGCTGATGTTTTCGCTGCACATGGTCAACCTCGTGTCGCGCCTTTGGTTCGGCTACTGGACCGTTCTGTCGGGCTGCGCCATGATCGGCGGCAGGCTGTGGATGCACGCCCTGCTTGGTCGCATGCGCACGGCCGGCATGAACTTGCATCAAGTGGCGATCGCCGGCTGCGGCAGCCATTGCGACGACATCATCCGCAAAATCGAAATCTCCCCGACGACAGGCTTTCGCGCCACGGCTATCTACAACGTCAAACCCGGCGCGGCACCGCTCGCCCACCCCGAGATTCCCGTGTTCGAAGCGCATGAAGCGTTCGCCTCGTACGTGCGCGAGCATGAGCTCGATGAGGTTTGGCTCGCCTTGCCGCTCACCGAGGAAGCGGCCATCCTCAAGCTCGTCGGCGAATTTCACAACGATCTAGTCAACATTCGGTTCATGCCGGACGTGCGTACGCTGTCGTTGTTCGAGGGTAGCGTGACGAATTTGTTAGGACTGCCGACGATCAACCTGCTCGCCTCGCCCGTTCCTCCAAGCGCGCTGATCAAGAAGGATCTGTTCGATCGGTTGTTCGCGGCCGCCGCACTGTTCGCATTGGCGCCCGTCATGATCGGCATCGCGGTGGCCGTCAAGGTCAGCTCGCCCGGCCCGGTTTTCTTCAAACAGCGTCGTAAGGGCGTGGACGGCCGCGTCTTCACGATCTACAAGTTCCGTTCGATGCGCGTACATCAGCAAAAGGCCGGCGTGCTCGAACAGGCCAAGCGAGGCGATCCACGCGTCACCCGCGTGGGCGCATTCCTTCGTCGCACCAGCCTAGATGAGCTTCCACAATTCATCAACGTGCTGCGCGGCGAGATGTCGGTCGTCGGGCCTCGTCCACATGCGATCGAGCACGACAACCTTTATCAGCCGATCGTTCAGGGCTACATCCATCGCTACCGCATCAAACCGGGCATCACGGGCTGGGCGCAAGTAAACGGCTTTCGTGGTGAAACGGAGCGTGTGGAAAAGATGGAGCAGCGCGTGGCCCACGATCTTTATTACCTGCGCAACTGGTCGTTCCGGCTCGATATGCAGATCATCTTCGCGACGATCTTCAAGGGCCTGCGCCACACGAACGCTTATTGATTCATGGAGTGCCAAACAATGAAAACGACACTGCAACAGCTTGCCCAGACCCATGCTTCAACGCGAGGCCGCGCGGCCAGAACGTGCACAACGGCGCTCGCCGTGCTTTCGTCGCTACTCGCCGCATGTTCGCTCGTGCCGGGTCAGCATATGCAGTATCCGCCGTCCGTGCCCGTTTCCGCGGCACCCGACGGCACGGTGCAACAGACAGAGCAGATTCCCATTCAGGCAATCGATCTGAACCTCATCAACCAGTTGAACGGCGGCGCCGGTCAGATGGAGCTCGCCAATCAGCTGAACTTATTTGCCAAGGCCACGCCTTACACGCTCGGCCCCGGCGATGTTTTGCAAATCACCGTGTGGGATCACCCCGAACTGGCTGCCGCACAAGGTCAGCAAGTTCAAAACAGCAAGCCGGGCGATCCGACGCAAGGTTTCGTGATCGATGGCCAGGGAGAAATCACGTTCCCGTACGTATCGCAGCCGATCCATGCGGCCGGCATGACGATCGACCAACTGCAGCATAAATTGCATACCGAGTTGAGCAAGCAATTCCGCCAGCCGCAAATCACCGTGCGCGTGGCGTCCTATCGCTCCTCGCAAGTCTATGTCGACGGTGAAGTGCGCGCGCCGGGCGGCGAGGCGTTCAATGACATTCCGATGACGCTGACCGAAGCGATCAATCGCGCGGGCGGCTTCACCACGAATGCGGACCGCTCTCGCTTGACGCTCACACGCAACGGTACGTCATACCCGATCGACCTGACGCTGTTGATCAAGAATGGCAAGAACCCCCAAGACATCATGCTGCAGCCGGGCGATTTGCTGCGGGTGACCGGCCGCGACGAAAACACGGCTTACGTCATGGGCGAAGTGAACAAGCCGACTTCCGCGCTACCGACGGCGGACGGCAAGCTCACGCTCGCCGAAGCGCTGAGCCAAGCCGGGTTCATCAATCAGGGCACGGCGAATCCGCGGCAGCTCTATGTGATTCGCCAGGAAGGGGGTAATCAGGCGGCGGGCAATCAGGCGGCGGGCAATCAGGCGGCAGGCAATCAGGCGGCAGGCAACCAGGCGGCAGGCAACCAGGCGGCAGGCAACCAGGCGGCAGGCAACCAGGCGCAGCGGTTCCAGGTGTTCCACCTGGACTCGTCCTCGCCTGTCTCAATGCTGCTCGCCAATCAGTTCGATCTGCAGCCGAAGGATGTCGTCTATGTCGACAACGGCCCGCTCGTCCGCTTCAACCGCGTGCTGAGCTTGCTGATGCCCGCCATCAATGCCGGCTTGACCGCCGCGATCGTCACGAAGTAAGGAGGTCGGCGCGCGAGCGTGGCCGATATGTCGCTGATCGCGCCGATCTTCAGCGTCACGAATTTTGATCGTGCTGTGCGGGTGGCGGTTCTCCGGCACCGCTATCCCGCCTTCGTGACGCCGCTCGGGATGTTTGCCACGAAGCGACGAACGCCCGGTTTTGCGGTCCCCTGATTGAGAAACGGGAGGTGCGCGTCGCATTGCCGTGACGCCGAAAGCCTGACCGGTCGAATCAGTCGCCGAAGATTGCAACTAGGCCAAGCACGATGAACAGCGCCCCGGATAGCGGCTGGCCGAAACGCAGTGCCTGCCCAGCGGGCGTCACGCGCGCTCGCAGCGGATGGGCGAGCAAAATGCAGAAGACATCAGCGGCTGAGAAGAGGAGGTTCGCGCAAGCGCCGAGCAAGAACAATTGCCAGCCGAGCCCGAGCGACGCAGTTGGATCGGCGAATTGCAACAAAAAGGAAAAATAGAAGAGCGCCGACTTCGGATTTGACGCTTCGATGAATGCGCTCGAGAGCAGGACGTTGCCCGGGACATCGACTGACGCATCCTTATCGACGCACCGCGCCCGGATTCGTTGAACACCGAGCCATATCAGGTATGCGCCACCGGCAACCTTCATCCCGGAATACAGCACCGGCGATGTCTTCAGGATTGCCACTGCCCCTAGCGCGACGATACAAATCTGAAAGAACGCGCCGGCATGGATGCCAAGGGCAGACAAGAAGCCAACGCGTCGACCGTGCTGCAGCGTCAATGAAACAGTCTGCAGCAGCGCCGGCCCCGGGATGAACCCGAAGCCTAGGCAGGTGAACGCAAATATCGCGGTTTGTTCGGGCGACATTAAAGGTCATCTCCGATGACGATGCCAAGCGCGCTGCACGCGCTTACCCACATTTTCCTGGAGCAGGGCCTCGTTCATTCCAATAGGCCCGAGGACGAATCCGGCCTTTATCGCGACGCCGTGCTTCCGGGCATTGCACAGCGCGCGCAGATTGGCGTCGTACATCCGCTGTGCGGCGGCGGCTGGATCCTTGCTCCGGATGGGCTCATTGAGCGCCTGTAGCGACCGCGTTGCCCCCGCGTCAACGCCGACGAACAGAATGCGGAAACCGATTTGGCGCATCGCCTTCAGCACCTGCTCCTTTTCCATGCCGTCAGCACGGGCATAACCGACAAGGATCGCGCGCTCGTCCGGCGGCAATTCACGCCACCATTGAGGCGGCGACTCCGCCATGTCGAGCATGAGGCGAGCGAACGTCAGCGGCAATTCATCCGCCGTCACATACAGATAGTCGTAACCCGCAGTCCAAGCCAAACGAATCGCCAACCATGCTTCCTCAGCGGGCAACTCGTTCTTCCACATGCCGCCATACTGGATCGAGCAGAACGAACAGGCATCGTCACCATTGAATTTAATGCAGCCTATTCGGGGGATTGATAAAAAATACAACAGTCCTCGGTTCACTCATGAAGCGGCTCTTAAGTATTGCGATTCTTGTAACCGGGTGCCGCCCAACCACGTTGACGCAGTGCGTTCGCCACCATCGGCTGTCAGAATAAAATAAGTGCGCTACCGCGAGAACCCGTCATAGTTGATAGGTTCGAACCTTTGAAAGACTTTTCGATCGATCCCGTCGCGGCAACTTCAATTAACCGTCGTGCGACGGCGCCTCGACACCCGGCTTTGCGCCAAAAAGCCTGCTCGATACGCCGCTTCAGGGACTGAACGGGCCGCACGCGTTATCCTTGCCGGTCGTAGCGCGATGCGCGCGCACGCAGGCAGATCGGCCCTCGCGTATCGTTCGAGAAAAACGCACGGCATCGACCACGCCTACTCACATTGAGCGTTCAGATCATCAGCCGCTCGCGAGCGAAATACGAGGCCAACAATGATGAAGCGACAACCGCGGGTATGAAGCGCACATTCGGGGGCAAGCTGAAGTGGACCGGTGCGGCGCTGGCCGTGATCAGCGCCGCAGCGGCAGCGCAATCGTATCGCGACGTGGCGCCTACACCGCCGCCCGCGCCAAGCCGCCCTGCCTCCCCGCCCCCGCCTCCCGAGCCGACGAGCGGCTCGAAAGACGTCGCCGTTGCTAACTTGCGGGGCCTCGTCTTCGTGATGGACGATGGGCATACCGCCGTGCGATCGCAGAATTTGCCCGCGGGCAAAGACGTGGCGGCCGTGAATCTCCCCTTGCTCGACGACGCCTTCCTCGCCGGCTTTGAGCGCGACATCGGGCAGCCTTTGACGTTCGCTCGTCTCGCCGAAATACGCCGTGCCGTGATCGAGCAATTTCGCAGCGCGGGCGAACCGCTCGTCGACGTCTATGTGCCGGAGCAGGATGTCAATGACGGTGTCGTTCGCATCGCCGTCGCTGAGTTTCACCTAGGTAAAGTCGTCGCGCGCGGCAATCGCTACTTCTCCGACGCGCTACTCGAACGCGAGATGCCCCTAACAAGCGGCGGCGAAATTCGCGAATCGGATGTGGCGACGGGCCTTGCGTTGCTCAACGCGAATCCCTACCGCAGCGTGGACGTGATCTATTCGCCCGGCCAGGGCACGAATGCGACCGATGTGATCTTGCAGACGCAAGATCGTCTGCCGCTGCGCGTCAGCGCAGGCTATAACAACAGTGGCGTTGCCTCGTTGGGGCGAGATCGTTTTTTTGCGGGCTTCGGCTACGGCAATCTCTTTGGCCTCGATCAACAGATCGACTATCAGTACACGGCCAGCAACGATCTGTTCAGCGGCAACCCGCAGATTGAAGGACGGCCGAATCGGCCGCGGTTCGAGGCGCATTCTTTCAACTATTCGGCGCCGCTGCCGTGGTTCGATCGCATCGAGCTATTCGGCGTCTATGCGCGCAGCACACCGCGGTTGGATAACAGCTTCAATCAGTCTGGGATTTCATCGCAGTTCAGCTTCCGTTACGACCGGCATTTGCCGTTCGTCGATGGCTGGCAACAGCAGGTCCAATTCGGCTATGACTTCAAGCGTTCGAACAACGACCTGGAGTTCGGGGGCGTGCAGGTGTTCAATGCCAATACGCACGTGCATCAGTTTCTTGCGACCTATGATGCAAGCAAGAGCGATTCGCTCGGCCAGACGCATGCGAACGTCGCTTTCATCGCTAGCCCCGGCCATCTCGACGGCGACGACACTGACTCGGCGTACCAAGCGACGCGCAATGGCGCGACGGCGCGCTACACCTATCTGCAGGTTCTTGCCGAGCGCAGTTTGACGATCGGCGCGGGATTTACGTTTTCCGCGCGGGGTCACTTGCAATGGACGCCGAATACGTTGCTGCCGAGCGAGGAAATGGGGCTCGGCGGTGACGATACGTTGCGTGGCTATGAGTCGTACAGCGTGCAAGGCGATCGCGGGTGGAATGTGCAGACGGAGCTGCGTACGCCTGCGTTTGCGTTTTTCGGCGATAGCGGGCCGGCGTTTCAGCCGTTTGTATTCGTCGACGCGGGGCACGTTTGGAACAAAATCGATCAACCCGGCGAAGTGCAAGCGGGAATGTTGTCGAGTGTGGGCGTTGGGGTGCGGTTTCAGTGGTCGCGGTTCGTCAATGCGCGATTGACGTATGGACAGCCGTTGCGGGCTGTGGTGCCGGGCGGGTCGAAGGCGCCGATGGCGCAGGTTTTCGTGGTGATTGGGAGTTGAACCGAGATTTTGTTGCCGGGTGCCGTTGACAGCCGCCCCGGAGTGGCTACAATAGCGCCTTCGCTTACGAAGCGAGCCCAGGTGGCGGAATTGGTAGACGCACTAGGTTCAGGTCCTAGCGGTGGCAACATCGTGGAGGTTCGAGTCCTCTCCTGGGCACCAGAAAAATAGATCCAGATCAGCGCTGGATTTGATGTTCGTGAAAAAGCCTGCTTTTGCAGGCTTTTTGCTTTTGGGTCGCCTGAAAGACAGATCCTCAATTTGCTGGTTCGCGCCAGAGCAATCCTCACCACGTCCTGATACCGGTCAACGGGAAAGCCGAACGTTCCCCCGTTCAATGAGCCGTCTTCGGGGCTTCGATGATTTCGATCACGTCTAGCGCGCGGAAATCATCTGGGTTGCTAGTGAGAAGCGGCAGGTGATGTTCATGAGCCTGAGCGGCGATCCAGAGATCGTTATAACGCGGACGCGGGCTACGGCCCGCCGCCTTAATCATGGTCGCGAGCAGCCCGAATGAACGAGCGGTCTCTCGCGTCACTGCGAGCACCGGCATCCGTTCGATGGCACGCAGGAATGCAGTGCGCTGTGCCCGCTCGCGGGCGTCGCTTGGAAGTTGCGCGCCGAATTCCAATTCGCCAAGCGAGATCGCGGAGACATGGACCAATTGGGACCCAGCGACGTTGTAGATTGCTTCAGCGTCGAGAGCGCCTTTGCTGAGATCGATCCAGACACATGTATCGACGATTACTTCTGCCACGGATCACGCACCTCGTCGTCGAAATCGGCATTTCGGATATCAGCCATGTACCGATCGGCAACGTCGGGCGGCATCTTTGGGATGCGCTCGAAGGCATCGCGAAGTGTGACAGCCCGCTCGGGCGGGTTGATCGTGCCAAGCACGGTGTTATTGCGGGTGATGGTGACCGATTCCCCGCGCGCCAAGGCGTCGAGCACCTGGTTCGTGCGGCGGGCGAGATCGGTGGCGGTTACAGTAGTCACGAGGACCTCCGGTCAGAACGATACGTATTTTACGTAATTTGCGTAATTTGTCCAGTCCTCTGACTTGCTTGCGAGTGCCCCCTGGTTTTTACGGTTCTCCGGCAAGTACGGTCGGCTCCCTTGCGTCGGTTATTCCGCCCAATACTATCCCCTCCCCAATACCACGTGGTTTATCACAACATCAGAGTCCGGTAGATTTCCGCCCTGAAAAATCTTATATGCGAAACCGTACCGACACCCTTGCGGCACGTGAAAGGTAACTGTGTTAGCAAGCATATACCAGCTACCATCCAAATATGAAATTATCAATCCTTGGGCGCTACCGATTTGTTCCGTGTTATAAATCCAAACCGAAAGACTACCTATCACCTCGCCGCTAACAGGAATTGAGGATGCCCCACCAGGCGGAACGATACTTATCGTCACAATAGAATCAGAATTTTTCCATCCCAAACCCGACAAACTCCACCCCGTGGTTCCGGACTCCCGGATCGTATAAGTCCACGAAGTAAAATCGAAACATCGCAGCGCCCCATCGACCACATTAAAAAAAGTATTACTCGAAAGATTGGTCACACTAAGTGAATCCGCCTTCGCCCCGCCACTTACACTAAGGCCGTTATCGACCGCCAACCCGTCCATTTTCGTGGCGCCGGTTACAGTTAGCTCACCATCCACGCTCGTGGCGCCGTTCACAGTGAGCGCCCCATCGACCGTCAACACGCCCACCGTCGTCGCACCGCCTACAGTGAGCGCCCCATCGACCGTCAACCTATCCACTTCCTCCCCACCTGTGACGCTTACAGCGTACCGTGACGTCGCAATGGCAAATGCCGACCCATTCGGCGGCGTGGTGACAGTTCCCGGCGAGGTCAAATTTGTGATGATCGCGGTCGTGTTGTTCGTGACACTCACTACCTGCCATTGGTCGCTCGAGTGCGATACGAAGCTCGAAATAACGAGCTTGTCCCCGGGAACAACGAGCGTGAAATCAGCCCCCCCCTCGCCCGTTACATCCACCCCTTCAGCGAGAAACCGCCCCCCCGGTTTCTGCACTTGTCCACCGGCATGCCGAAATTTAAAATCGGTCCATCCCACACTTAGCGTGAAGTGGTCGGCCAGCGTTAGCCCTTTGTCCGAACAGGCCACAATTTCTACCTCTTGCTCTTGGACTGAGCCGAATGTGAGTATATAGGTCTTGTTACCGTCTCCGATTTCGTCGCTAAAGCTCGTCTGATAACCATTTAGCGTATATCCGCCCGCTACCGGGTCACCTAGCGTCACCAACCCGCTAGCAATTCGATTACCCGTACCGCCGCGCACCGTCAACAACGACGAAGGATCGCTATCGCCTATACCGACGCTGCCGTCGTTGTAATAGATTTTGCTGCCGCTTTGCTTCCATACCGACGACGGTAGGTTCGTCAGTCCACGCCCGCTGCCGACGAACGCGGCGGCCGCCACCGTCCCGCTTACACCTACGTTGCCAGTAAGCGTACTGTCGCCCGTGACCGTTAGTACATCGCCGCTTCCCGTACTACCGACGGTAAGGGTATCCGTTGTGGTTCCGCCGGTAACTTTCGCCCCTCCCCCGGTAACATCCAACCCGCCGTCGGCCGTCAGCTTCCCTGCGATTTCTAGACCTTCGTTAACCTTCAACCCTTTATCGAAGGTCAAACTGCCGCCTATCGTCGTATCGCCGTTGAGCGTGCTCGTTCCGGTCACATTGAGCGTGTCCGTCGTTACCCCGCCTTTTGTCACGTCGAGCCCATCGCCGGCCGTCAGCGCTCCTTGGACCGTGGAAGTTCCTGTCACAGTGAAATCGCCATCGACGGTGAGCGAACCGTCAGAAGTCGACACGTTCCCGTAAAGGGCGATATAAGGCGACGTCACCTCGAGGACCGGCGAGTCCCCTTTCGCATACCCGCGCGCAGCGATCGATATCTGCGTTGGATCCGACGACAGCCATGGTTGCGGGTCCGAAGCGAGCTCCAATGGAAATTCGATCGATCCAAGAATCGCGCCTGCGTGCTTCCTCTTTCCTTTCATGCCCCACGCAGCGTCGATCGAAACTTTTCCGTTTGCAACCGTGAGCGATGCCAACAAGATCTCTTCCGCCAGGGGCGGCCGAGGCACTAATTCGACAAGCGGCCTTTCAACGGTGCGAGTCGCTTTATCGCCGGGCGGGTCTTCATTCGATTCGTTGTACTTGATGATGAGGGAATAAGTCAGATCGTCTGTCAGGTTGTCGAGCACTACAGGCATGCCATCGGCGAGCGCCATGATCCGACCGCTATTATCGAGCGCCCGCCCTGGGTAAACGGTCACGTACGGCGGCGAAGCATCATTATCCAGCCCGACAGTCAGTCCCTCGACGATACCCGGCGTGAATATGCCGCTATTGAGCAATTGACGCGCCTGTATGTGGTAGGCCTGCTCCGTCCAAAACTCGCTCGTGCACAAATACATATCGCTAAAATACCGGACTCTCGTTAGTACATGCCCAATAGTCATTGCTGCCTCCGAGTTCGTCGATCCATCTACCGGCCGACCGTTAGCCTATCTCGGCACGAGTTGTCCGTGCGCGTCGAGTTGCCGCTCAACGCACGCGAAAGCGCAGCGCATTCGTCTGCGCCTCACCTTGTAGGAAAGAGCCGCTTCGTGGATAGGATCAACAGGCAGGCAGGGATAGGCACGCCCATATCGTCAGCTTCGAAGTACGCGTCGGGTCGGTTAAAGGCTAAACGTCAAAGATCTTCACGCACCAACCGATACCGTTCATACCGGGCACCGTCGCTCTCGTCGTAACCCACCCACCGCATGCCGAGCTTTCGCGCTACGCGCAGCGAAGCTTCGTTTTCGGATGCGATATCGGCGATGACGCGCGGCAGCCGCACCGTTTCGAACGCATGGCGGACCAACGCCGCCGCCGCTTCACTCGCAATGCCTCTCCCCCACGCCGAGCGAACAAGCCGCCATCCAATTTCGATGTCCGGTCTCACGCCATGATCGGGAATCAGCAAGACCCAACCGACGAAGCGCTCAGGTGCGCTACGCTCGCGTATGCTCCAATAGCCGAGGCCGGGCGGGTATGGCCGCGTGATGCGATGCACGACAAATTGCCGATGAGCGACCGGGTCGCGCCAGGGCCCAGCGATATACCGCGTCACCTCGGGGTCGCGGTCCATGTCCAAGCACGCGTCGAGGTCATCGAGCGTGCGCTCTCTAATCAACAATCGGGCGGTGTCGAGAGGGGGAAGCATGATTTGCGGTGGAGTACGCGGCCGAACCACATTATGCCGCGCCGGCGGAGTAACGCAGCGCCTCGCGGCCGAGCGGTCAGTCCGCTCGAAAAGGCACGCCGAAATCATCAGCGCTGAACAGTTTGCCGGCCTTCGCATATTCGCGCTTGACCGCGCGCACGACATGCTGCATCGAGATCGACGTACCTTCCTCCGCGGCGCCGACGGCAGCGCTCAATGCGGCCGTCTGGATGCTGCCGCCCGCCAGGACCGCTTTATCTGCAAGCAGATCGAAGTCGATATCGTCGGCGAGCGGCGTCTGGGGCGGGAATGCGCCCCGCCAAAGCCGCCTGCGCTCCGCAGGAGCGGGAAATGGCAATTCGACGATGTGTTTGAAGCGGCGCTGAAAGGCTTTATCGATGTTGCCGAGCAAATTCGTCGCGAGAATGACGAGCCCAGGGTAGGTCTCGATCCGTTGCAGGATGTAGCCCACTTGCAGATTGACGAAGCGATCGTTGTTGTCACGGCTGTCGCCTCGCTTGGCGAAGAGGCCTTCCGCTTCGTCGAAGAATAGGACAACATTCATTTCGGCTGCTTTATCGAACAATCGCTTGAGGTTCTTTTCGGTTTCGCCGATGTATTTATTTAACACGTTGGCAAGATCCACGCGATACAAACTCATGCGCAGCTCATTCGCGATAACCGCAGCCGCCATCGTTTTTCCCACTCCGGACGGCCCCCAAAGCAGGACGGAGAGATTGCGCGTACCTGCGTACTTGTGACCGAATCCCCACTCTTCTACCACGCGATGTCGATGCTTGACGTGGCTCATCACGTCGCCGAGCATTTCTCGGGTGGCCTCCGGAACGACCATATCGGCCATGCGGTACGGCCATCGTATAACATTCGCGACGCCCAGTTCCTCAGCCTCTGCCTGTGCTCGGCAAACGTCGATGACGAGTTTGCCGACGGCGTCGGGCTCGTCGTCGAGCATCTGCGCCGCCGCCGTCTCTTTCGCGGCGTAGGCAATTTGCTCTTCGGTAAAAGAAAAACCATTTGCCAATTGATCGAGCACGCTCTCTTCGAGCCGTAGATCGTAGCGGGCAACATGCTTGTGCCAAGCTTGGCGGCGCAAATCCGCGGTCGGCATCGCAATCGCAATTCGGAAGCGCACCGAACCGCATAGTGCCGAGTGCCGGAATGCTTCGTTGAGCTCATTCGCTGGCCCGTTCAAGATGATCAGATAGCGATGCATCCCTGCGATCGTCTGCAGCACCATCTCGAGGATAGCGTCCCGAGCGCGGCCCTCGGTATCCGAGCCGGCCAATACCTCGCTGTTTGTCAGCACAAGCACTTGATTGCACAGCAACGCATCGCGACACAAAAGCCGCAGTTGCTTCGCGAACGCCGAGTGTCGCGTATCGGCTCGTTCGTAGGCCTGGCGCAGCAATCTAGCGTCGAGCTGTGCAGCCACGTAACCCAGTGGGCCGAATGTCGCCGCGCACAGGCTTTCCATCAGCGAGACATTCGCGCCTTCGAGATGCAGCACGGACATCATCGACGACGAACGGCCGCCGCCGCACACGTCGATGAAACGCGCCAGCTTCCGCTTCGTCTCGTCATCGATAAGATGATCGACGAGTTCGCAATCTTCGACGATGTCGGCGAGCGCCGTGTCGTCGATCGTCATTTGCGGCGCTGCGATGGCCATCAAGTACGGAAAAAGCGGGAGGCTCAGGCAAAAGCTGCCCTTCATCGTCGCGGCGTTGGCGCTCGATACATCGATCAACAAGTAGCGCACCAAGGGTGCGTCGGGCAAAAAGTTGGCGTGCACGTTGCCAAAAATGCGATGTGCCACTTCCAGCGAAACGCCCGCGTGAGGTCCCACTCCGGGTGCGCCGGCCGTTTCGGCTTGCCGCGCGCGCGCTGCTTCGACGGAATGCGGCTGCGAGTACTGCGGGGGGAAACCGTCGAGTTCCGCAAGCAGTGCCAGCGCCAGTATTTTTTGATCCGTCGAAGTCAGGCGAAAAATCATAACCACATGGATCCAGGGCACAAACGTGCCCTGCCGCAAAGTCGTAGCCATGCGGGCGACGATCTCCGACCAAAGCTCCTCCGATCGCGCTTTCCGCGGGCTCGGATCGTCGATTGCGAGATCGACAAAGCGACGGAGATCTCGAAAGAGCGCCTCGTCTTTACCGTACGGCGGCGCGGTGGCAGCTTCCATCGTTTCCCCTGGCGGCTGTTGTTCGCTGCGGCACGCAGCGAGTGATGACCTCCGGCTATTTCACGTCGAATAAGCGGCTCTTCGCATAGCGTCGATACGGCTGCTCGGTATGAACTTCCGTCACCTGATCGCCCTCGAGCGTCAGCTTCGCTAGCAACACGCCATCGGTCTGCGTTTCCCGTGAAAAGATGAATTGGACGTCGTCCGCCACCCGGCATGTGCCCACGTCTACCTCACAGTAAGCGATATACACGTAGCACACATCCTCGAGCGCATCGTCCGGTAGGGGTGCGAGCTGCTGGGCCACAACGAGCGGCTTACGCGTCCCGCCAAACTCCAGCAGCGCACCGTCTGAATCAATCGCATTGCCGGCGCTGATTTCAATCGACGTCGGATCATCTTCGTTGATCTTCACGCTCAAGCAATCCACACCGCCGACGATCCCGGGCTCGAATAGGAGTTTATAAATCGATGCCACCTTACGTTGGAAGTAACGCTGTTCCAGCGACATATCGTCGGCGGTCAGGTACATGCCCGGCTTGAACCGCATGTGAGCAAGCATGTCGGAATCGTCATCTCGATCCATGGAAACTCCGGAGAAGGACTTCGATGTGGATGGTGGCAGCGGCAATAGCTCGACGTTGGTCGCAATCTCGTACTGGGTCAGCGCGGGCTTGAACTCATTCACGACCGGCTCGATCTCGTTTTTGAATTGCGTCAGCATGTCCTGATCGTCCTCGCTGGGCAAAAACAGCAGGTTGTCCTGCGAGTAGTCGGCAACGGCCAGCAGCACCGAGAAATGCCAGGCCTGATAACCGGTCGTCACATCCCGGTTGCCCTGCGTCGAATCCCAGCAGACCATATCCGCCAAACGCGCGACGCCGGGCCCCGGCACATCGGCAAGCTGAAAGGCATCATCGCTCGGGAAATCGGAAACATAGATCGGTTTGAACCCGACGTTCTTCACCGAAATGCCGAGCAGCTTAATCCCGTCCTTGGCTGCCGGTGGAATCGGCGCGTCCCGATCGAGGCCAAACCACGCGTTCAGCAGCCACTCCATGCCTTGCGCGGTACCGCGCGCGCGAAACAGGGCCAGCGCCTGAGCGGTCATGTATCGCTTCATGTCGATCGGCCAATTGCGGTCGACCGTCAATCCCACTGTGCTAGCAAGCCAATCGAGATAACCATGAAGCCAGTCTTTCGTCGATGCGTTCGCCGGTGTGCCGATATAGCTGCCGAGCAACGCGAGCCCATCGCTATCGTCGCCGGCCGGCGCGTTATTGTCGATAGACAGGCGAGGGATAAAGTCCTTTGCCGATGCGGGATCGTCGGCGAACAGGAAGCTCAGGCGCGGATGAAACAGCGTTCCGATCACACGCGAATCCAACAATTCACGGATCCCCTTTCGATCCAGCAAGGGATTCTGCGCATAGGACGCATCGGCAATGCCCGACAGTATCTTTTCAAAGACCTTAAGGAATGAAGCCATGAACGGGCGGTCGCCGTCCTGCTTCGCTTGCCCGTAAATCGCAGGCAAGTATTCCAGATAACTGGATGATCGCGTTCGAGCGTCGCTCATAGCGGTGCCCCGAAGTCCTTCGCCGTTACCTGCACAGACGCAACGATATCCAGGCCTCCACTATCGAGCGGCTGCCCCTTGAGCCACGCGGGAAGAACGGGCCCAGCCCCCGCCCCGGCCGTACCCTCTTCACGCGAAAACCGATTAACCCGCAGCGCACTCACTGCGTCGATTCCTTCTATGCCATGCAGCGCCGGCAAAATCGCTTCGGCCGTCAAAGGCTTCCTGAAGTGCAACGCCGACGTGCTCCGAGTCGGAGAATAAGGCTGCATCTCGTCGATGATGCTTCGCGCAATATTTTGGGCCACCTGATCCAACCGCTGACGGGGCAAGCACCGAACCGTACATTGCACCTGCATTAGCCGAAAGGCGGTGAGATGGATCGATATGGGATTGCCGAGCATCGTGCGGGGCGCAATATACTCTCTGACCAGTTCGAGAACCTGGGCCGACACACCGCGGTCGTTAAGCGTGCCGTACTCGGCCTCCCACTTGGCTGTACACGAAGTTCCCGTGACCGCGCGAGTTTGCTCAAACTGAAACGGCGCGTAATCCAAATACGGCTGACTCGGGTCGCCTATGACGATGCCCATGTCGATCGCCTCGCCGTCGTACGCAACATCTGCACGCAAGACCTGCGCCGTCAATTTGCGGGCGAGAATATAGCCGTTCGCCTCGCGCGCAAGCGTGTCGATATCGTCCTTCGTCAATGCGAGATAGCGGGCGGAGTTAAACGCGTGCATCGCTTCCCGTAGCACGTCGTGATCGCGCGTCTTTTGCTCGGCGAGCCTTAGGAACCCTTGCAAACCGTCATAATGCGGATCGAGACCGGATGCGGCCGGCTCGCTATACGGGCGCTCCTCGCTTCCATACGCCAGGCCCAGTAAGAGCCGCAACATACTCACATACGCTTCGATCGGGATGACATTGGCCTGATATGCGGTAGCCTCCACGATCCATACAAGCATCTCCAGCAGCGTGATACCGGGATCCGACGGGTTTTGGTCCGTCCACTTTCCCGTAACTTGAGGAATGCGCTGTGCGAGTTCGTCGAGCAACTGGCTCGCTGGAACTGTATCGAGGTCGGGGAGTTGAAACGTCATATTTAGCCAGCCTCCAGTTCGACCACAATCGCCCCCGGGCAAGGCACCTCGTAGGCGTGAAGCGTCGCGACATCGGCGGCCGCGCCGCACAGCGTGAGCCGGCTCACGTCCGTCACGCCCCTAATGCCCCGTAAAACGGCGAGGATGTCGACGCGCCGCACAGTAGCGCCGAATCGCCATTGACCGTCGGCCGGCCCGCCGCTGACGGGATGCAGAAAGGCCTCGAGCGCGTCGACGACGGTCGCGCGCAGCGCCGGCCATTCGCTAACCGGCTCGCTCGACTTGAGCACCGCGACCACGTCGATCTTTTTAAAGTGCGCGCTCGTCACGGTAATTCGCGACTGGAGCTGAATCGGGCTATGAGCTTGCACGAACGCCAGGACATCGTCGAGGACCGCCGGGGCCGTTCGCAAGTCGGGGTCATCGGATTTCGCCAGCACGAATACTTCGAGGTGCCGTCGCGGCACCGCCAACTCGGATTCAAAGTGCTCGATAACCTTCGCCGCGCAGACGCGCGCGCTGGCTTGTTCCGCGAGCGCCTGGATGTCATCGAGCGTCACGGCGCGTCCATTCGCCCTCACGCGCGCCGCCCCCGATAGCGCCAAATCGGCGAGGGACTCGCCGTTCACGCCACCCCGCGCCGCGACCGGATTCGTCACCTTCACGATGCCCGGAATGCCGGCACTGAACACGCCGAGCGAACCGGCAGATACATTGCCGGCTGCGCCGGCCGTCGTCGAGTAGCTTTGGACGACGATGTTATGGACGCCCGCCGGCGGAATCGCGCCGTGAACCCCGTCGCCGAACGTAATCGTGCCGCTTCGCCCTTCCAGCGTGTAGCAACGGGTGGTGGGGGTGGCGCCTACGAAGCTTTCGGCCAGGTACCACGGTTCTGCTTTCGGCAGATTGGCCACTTGCGGCTGCAGTTTGCCAGTCAGTGCTGCGGGTTCTTTGATGACCAGCGCGATGTCGTCCTGAGCGCCGACGTTTCGGGCATCGATCGTTTCTCCCGACTGAAGTTCGTGAACGCCCGCGTACGGCAGCAGAAAGGTTTGATTTGGCAGCCCATTGCTCGAACCGAGGATCACGTCGGTGTGCGTCGTGAGATTGAACGAACCGGCCGTATTCAGATAGACGCCGGCCAGAGCGACGGGCGAACCGTAGGCCCCCGATACACGAACCCAGCACGCGGACTGTGAGAAACATATGGCTTGCATCATGTTGTCCGGCACGGTGAACCGAATCGTCGCGCTGCGCCCGAGCTTCGCGGTTCGGTCGTCCACCGTCAGCGGCCGCCATTCGTGCGCCACCGAATCGAGCCACTCGCATGAGCGCGCAGGCCCCTCCTGGGCATGCTCGTTATCGATCTGAAAATAGATCGTGATGCGCCGCCCCACCCACTGATTCGCGACATCGCTACACCGGAAACCCAAATACATCATGCTTGGCGTGTCGGGCAACGGCAGATACGGGTACGGCTTGCCTTCCAGCGGCGCCAGCCGATCGAGCTGGAAGCCGTTGTGCCGACGCATCCATTCGGGATGAGCGGTATAGACGTAGTTGATTTGCAGCGACGCGATGAAGGGGCCCTTGCCGCGCGATGCGCTTTGGTATCGCGATAGAAACGTCGCCTTCGTGTTCTGGAGAAGATAGTTGATCACCGGCTGCTTATAAGCGTCGGGCAAGTCCTTGTCCGGAATACCTTCTATTGCCGGCACCAAGGGCTGAAAGCTATAGCCGTCCGCGCCGTCGTACGCATTCAACATCGCGCGAATCCAATATCCTTCGGTGCCGGCGACGGTCTGCCTACCGACTTTCGGACAGACGAACGACACCGTCCCCGATCGTATCAAGCCTTGCGTTGTATCTTGCAGCCGGTATGAATCGGCTCCCTCGCCATCGATCATCGATACCCATTCGCGGGTCGCTTCGTCCCAGAACTGCCAGTCCACTTGAGCCTTTGCGGCCGATGGAGGATCGGCGATTTCGAAGCGAAGGACGATCATCCCGCCCGGATGGGAAAAAACACGATCGTTTTGCACATAAAACGTGTCGTGGGTCGTTGGGCTCTTACCGAACGGATAGCCCCCATTGGTCAAATCCAGGAGTGAGTTGTTCGCAGCGGCGCGTTGCGGCAGTGCCCCGTTGCCGTGAACGGTAGCCGTTATGGTATGAATCTTCGGCAAGACGTCCATTTCGGATCCGAACCATTGCGATTGCGCAGGTCGGACGAGCAACCAGTAACCGGGCACGTCGGTATGGACGTCTTTCTCGGTCGCCAACGTCTGCGGCGTGTAGCCCGCATGCTTGAATATCTCGGCGTTGAGATCGTCGACTGACATGGCCGCTGCGGCCTTGTCTTTCGGCAATGGCGTGATGGTTACGGACAAGCCGCGTCCATCCGGGGTCTCCACAGGAGGAGAGATCTCGAGCGGTGTCATTGCACCGTCGTACCAACGTTCGAAGTACTCGCTGCCGAGATGTGAACCGGTCAGATCGATCTGAATTTTCGTGACGGCCGGATCGTACTTGAGCAACACCGGATCGCCGATCATCATCCAGTGCGTCAGGGGCTTCTCGTAGCCCGCAGATCCGTTGCCGAAGAGCGCCGGAGGATCGCCGCCTCCGCTCCATGCGGCCATGCAGTCGATGTAACGATCGAACGTCGGCGCTACCCAAAGGGCCGCACTCAATGTCGCCGAAACGACGCATAACTCATCGTAGGTTTTGAAGCGGAAGGACTGCGTTGCGCTATCAAGGATCGCGGTTCCGCTCGGAACGATCTGCGGCAGTTGTCCGTTTGCAAGCGTAAACGTAAGCGGTGCAAAAGCGGGCAATGCGCTGCGTGGGCTAACACAGAGAAATTGGTAGAGCGCCAACTGCCAATGCAACGGCAGCGCATTCTCGATGTCCGCGAGGTATGCGGCCAAATGCGAAAACAACTCGAGCAAGATGAGCCCGGGATCCCGTGCGATGTCCTCTGCTTGAGGCTGGGGGACTTTCCCGGTGACCGGCCAACTATCGGGCAACTGCCATTGCGGACAATAGATTTTCGCGAGCCTGATCGCATCGTCGAAGAAATCTTGCGCAACGCGAGAGTCGATTTGAACCGTGCTCATCGTGCGGACTCACTGCGCCGCTAACGGCACGAACGGAAACACGATATTGTCCGGGCTGTTCAAATCTCGCACGATATAGTCGACTCTCACGAGCATGCTCGTATTCCGGTCGCCAGCGAACGCAGCGCTGAGCGTTGCGCTCGGCGCAATACCCAGCGTCACCATCACGCTGTCCACGTCGATTCGCGGCTCCCATAGCTCCAGTGCTTGCCGCACATAGCGTTCGGCCAACGCACGCGTCGCAGCATTTGCTTCGGCAAAGACGAGTTCGTTGAGCCGACAGCCGAAAGTCGGTTTCAACACGCGCTCCCCCGGCGCGGTGCAAAGAATAATGCGGATCGACTGAGCGATGTCGTCGCGGCCATGTGCCCATGACAGTCGAGGCCGCACATCGCCAACGCCTGCCTTCGGCTCCAATGGAAACGCAAATCCGCGCCCTAGAAAGTCATTGTTGATCAACATCGTTTATCCTCGGCCGACAAATCGTTTCATGCTTGAACGTCGCGTGTACGCCTTTTCATACGACTTCCGTGCGGGTCGTACCCGGCACCCGGATCGAAATCTGTCCGCCCCAAGCGCAGAGGCAGGTGCTGCCTTGCGTCAATGCCGACTGGCCGCTGATTCGCACTCGCGGTTCCCCCGGCAACCATTCACCGACGATTTCGGGCACGCACGGCACCGGCGTCAATACGCCGCCCGCTGCGGCCGTTGCCGAGATCACCTCGGGATTGGCTTCTGAAATGCATTCGCCGAACGGTAGTATGTTGACGAACGGCGCGCAATCGAGCACGTTCGCCGCTTGACGCCCCTCCGCCATCAATCTCGGTTGTGGCACGAGCGCCAACGTCGAGGGCGCCATACCGAACGAACACCCCAGTGACGCGCCTTCGACAACTTGTTGAGCCATCACGGCCTCCGTGCAGTGTGCTTACTCGTAAGAAAGCGATGGCGCACTGAGCGTCATGCTGCCCGTCGCCTTCAGTGAAATCTCGGCCGCGTTGACGCTCAACGAGCCCTCCGCTTGGATAGATGCGTTGCCATCGCAAGAAATATCGACGCTCTCGCCGCCCGTCGAGCGGATCGAGACGCCGCCCTTGCACTCGATCTCGACCTTTCCGCTGGACGAATTGATCCGGAACACGTTCCCGTTTTCGTCGAGTATCTCGATCTTGCCTTCCTCGGAGTCGTCGATCGTGATCCTCTTCTTGTTCTTCGTTTCGATCACTCGAACATTGGCCCGTTTTTCTTGCGCGACCGGCGGCACTTTTTTACCGTCCCACAGAAACCCGACGATGTACGCCCGCGACGGATCGTGCACCGCATAGGCGACGAGCGCGCGCGTCCCCGGCTCCGGCAGAAAGAACATGCCGTATCCCTCTCCGGCATAGGGGCTCGCGAATTGCAGCCAATCCGTTTCCACGGGATTGCCGTGCCGGTCGAATTTGAGCAAGTATTGGACTTTAACGCGGCCCAGCCTCTGCTCATCATCGGTGTTACTGACCGTCGCGAGCGCCATGCCGTATTCGTTTCCACCCGTCTTCCAGGTTTGGCGAAGACCCTTGTTCATATGCCGCTTCTCCTTACCTCGAGTTCAGTCTCATACTCACCCCGCTCGTACGTGTGCACGCTCTTGGAGATGTAGTAGAGGCCGTCGAAAACGCCCCCGATCCCGACCAAATCGATATTTTTCCCGGCGGTTAAGTTGTCTTTACCCGGGCAAAGCTTGATGGTGCCCGAGATGAACGCACTTATTCCGCGAGCGCGCTGCGCGTCGGCCACTTCTTGCGCCCTATCATGGCTCGCGATATCCGATCGCTGCAGACTTATCGGCGATCGAGGCAATACTTTATCGGCGACATCGTATCCAGTCTGATCGCCATCCATTCTTTGTCGCAGGCTCGGTGTCGCCGCTTTCCCTTCGAACGCTTCGCCCGAGCGCAGATCGTATCCGTGGACGGTGACGGTCGAGCCCCGTCTAGGAACGGTCAGCTTTAAATCGGCCCGATCGAAATCCTTGTAATAGCGAAGCGGCGGCGTGGTCGCATCCAACCCCTCCGCGGACGGCCGCAATACGAGCGTCGTGCCATCGACCAGCATTTCGTAATTGCGCTGCGCGCAGCGCCGAGAAAGAAAGTCGTAATTGGATTCGTCGTCCTGCAAGACGTACGGAATGGGCTTGTCCGCTGGGCCCTCGATTCGGATGAAGCCTATGCTCGCCCCCTCGGCGACGGATCGCGCGATGCTGCTGTCGGAGTAGTTTTCGAAAGTGCGGGTATGCGTGCCGAACCGCAGCCGCTCCATGCAATCGAAGCCGGCCACCATGATTTTCGATGCGGCGCCGGGCGACGCATTCAACTGCGGCCACAACATCGTGACATCGCCGCTCACGATCGGCTTGGGCAACTGTCTGCCGAGACTGATCTCGATTTGGTCGCCCGGCTTGATGCTCTCGAGGTCCATGCCGACCCATGGCGTACGAAGCGACTGCACCGGCAAAACGAATTCGAACATCGCGGGCGCCGACAACTCGTGCGTGACGCGTATGGATTCGACGTATTCGCTGAACGGGCTGCCGTTGCGCATTAAAAGGTAGCTGCCGCTACTGATCGCGGGCTCACTCATAGGTATTGCCCGCCGCCGGCTCGAACGTCACGTTGTGAATATCCGGAATGACGAGCGTCGTGCCGATATCCGACGGGGCGGGAAACCCAAGGACGTCACGAATACGGTTTGCCTGCGCAATGAGCGGCCAGCGCGTGTTGTCCCCATACTCCTGTTGCGCGATCAATGACAGACGGTCCCCTGCGGACACCGTCACATGTTTCCGGCAAGCCGGGCCGCCGCTGTTTTGCTCACGTTCCCGCTTCGACGGCTCCTCGGTGAACGTGACGTCTAAGGTCGCCCGCGCCGGGCGTCCATCGTGAAGAAACATCGTGAAGGTTCGCTCGACCTTCGAAACGATACCGATATAGAGCGCCTCGTCCCAAATCAGCTGCACCGTGGGCGGCTGTTTTCTCTCGTCCGGACCGGAGCTGAAATTGGTCAGCGCGACGATCTCGTCGGTCTTGGTGCGAACATCCGTCTGCGCCTCGAACGTATCGAAAAACAGACTGACGGTCAGATCGTCGTTCTTCACACGGTCCGCCTGGATCGTCTGCCCGCACTCCTTGAAAGACACGCTGCGCGAAAACTTTAACGTCGTCGGGTTATACATGACGTGAATTCTCTTCCCCGTTTCCTCAACGACGATGCACGCCTTTGCGACCGGCCCCGGCTCGTTCGGAAATAGCCAGTTTTTGGTCTGCGATAGGTGGCTCTTGATTTCGTCCGAGAATTGGCTCAGGCTCACGTATCGCCTCCCATACGGTAGTTTTCCAAGGTCTCG
The DNA here is from genome assembly GCA_964425025.1 of uncultured Burkholderia sp. Classification (GTDB taxonomy): domain Bacteria; phylum Pseudomonadota; class Gammaproteobacteria; order Burkholderiales; family Burkholderiaceae; genus Trinickia. Next base: position 23,804 of record CAYRLJ010000050.1, read on the forward strand.
CGCTGTTCGTATGCCCGGTGCAACCTTCGTTCGATCGCGTAGGTCGCGTCCGCGGAGGCTAGCGATTCGCGCACGAGACGCGGCACCAGTTCGTGCAACCGATCGGGATACTCCTGCGTCGGGTGTGTTGTGCGGGCGCGAGCCGGGGCGCGTTCGGGCGACATCGTGCCGCCCGCAGCCGAGGGTGCCGCGCTGCCGGATTCGCGTTGGCTCTCACCCGAACGTAGCTGCACCGCCGCTCTGTGCTTCAAGGGTAGGTCGCCCGCTCGATAGTCGACGAGCTGCATTTCGGAGGTGCGGCTGTATCTGGATTGGAGCAGGCCGGCGGTTCGCGATCCACTGCCTAGCCATCGATCGCCGGACCAAGCGGGTGATTTCGTCCATACGAAAGATCGCGCGGCCGGGCGCTCGATGTATCGGCCGATGGCGGAAGAAGGAAGGCGATGCGCGAAGACGGCCCCCTTCCTCGTCGCATTCGAGATGTTCCGGTTGATGCCAAGGACCGCGCTTGCGAATCGCGTAGCGAGTCCCCTTTCCCGTGCAATATTCGGGCGCCGCATCTTCGACGATTTCTGCGTCTGCGTCTGCGTCCGTTCGCGCCTGAACGAGCTCTCGGGTCGTATCGTCTGTTGCACATGCGATAGCCCGACGCTTGCCGCGCGACTCGCGATGCGAGGTGTTCCATGATTCGTCAAAGGCTGCCGCTCGATGAATCGTGCGATACGTGGCACGGCATAACGACGCGCGGAGCCGGCTCGAATACCGCTTGCGTTCGCCTCGATTCGGCCGATGGGGAGCCAGGCGCGCGGAACTCGAGGGGCGAGCCCGCTCCCTCGTCCGGTAGACGCCTCGCGCGTCCCCGCACCGGCCCGCGTGTTCGGCGCTTGCGTGCGAGGCAGCCTCACGCTTTCCGCGAGACGCGTGCCGCGCGGATGATACGCCCACGTTAGAGACTGGCGCTCGATGACGCGTGAAATACGCGGCGGAGAAAGTCGATGAGTGAAGCGCGGACCGTTCCGTCTTCCGCGCTCAAAGGCGTGCTTCATGTCGGGCGCGGCACCCTCGACTCGACGGAAAACCCTGCTACGCGGCTCGGTGCGCGCATCCCACGCGAGCGACCGATAGCGGGCGTGACGTGCCTTGGACCCTAGCGCCCCTCTCCACCATGCGGGCTTCAAAGGCTCACGATGTTCTTTCCGCCTAGACGGCTTTGACCCGGCGTTCGCGATTGCAAGCGCCCCGATCCCGCGTGACCGGGGCGGGTCTTGCGTGCCGGTCACCGGCTCGAGTCGCAGGAATACGAATCGCGTAGCGGCCCAACGCGGCCCCCACCGATAAGACGTCAATCCGCGTTCAAGCCTACGTGACCATCTCGTCCACCGAAGGAAATAGCGTTGGGCTACATGCGCGCTTCTCGGCCACGCAAGGCGCTTTCGCTTCATCACAGAACCCTTTCGAGAAGCGAGGCGCCCGCACCCACGAGGCTGCTCGACACATTTTTGGTAACCCGCTCGTAAGCCAACGAGAAACGCTGAACGGCAACGAGCGTCTGAGATGCGTCAAAACGCGGCGCCTCCCACTCCGTCGGCCACACGTTGAGCAGCTCCCACGATGCTTGCGGAAAGCCGAAATCGTCCATCAGATACACGGTGCCGTTCTTACGCAACGGCTTGCCGTACGTCGTGCACCTGTACCAAAGCCACATGGGGTCTAAATAGGTCAGCCCCGATGTCATCACGAGGTCGGAGTACGTGACTTGCCCTGGAAGCTTATATTCGACGCCATTGGCCCCGCCTTCCCGGATTGTCTCGACTTCCGCCTTTGAACCCATGCCTTCGATCGTCATGAAGCCGCCGACGAATATGCCTTGGATATCGAGCACGAACCGGTGCGTTTTGAACGGATTCAGGTTAAAACCGGTCAAGCGCTTGACGCTATAAGCGGCAAGATCGGCGCCAAGCGGAGGAAGGTTGCTCATCGTGTACTCCTGCGCGAAATCGCTGAGAGATTGCCCGACCGACGTGCCTATGTCGGCCACGAAACGCCGCTGGACAGTCAAACCAGCTGTCTCAGATCGATCGACTTTCCTGTTGCACGCTGCGTATCTCCATTCATTTTTTCGTTGATCGCGCTTATTTCTCTACACCAGCGCCGCCGTTCCGCATGCTCCATTTCAATGATGTCCGCGTAGGACCAATGGAAATAGTAGGCAATGAACGCTATCTCTTGATAGAGCTCACGCGAGACGGCGGCGCTTCGAAGTTTCCCGAGAAGGCATCCGCTTCCATTCCCGCCTCGCCGTTCGATGGCGGATCCTCGATCTGATTAATTTGATCGTGAAAATCCATCAAATAATCGATGTCCTTCGAGTACATTTTTTCCACAATCGCGTGGGAGATCCCTTGGTGAGGGCCGAGGGTCGTAATGACGCGCGCAAGCTTTACCACGACTCCGTACGCCGGATTGGCCTGGACTCGCGGATCTGCTAGCGTGGCGAGATCATCCCCAGCAGTCGATAAGCGCATGATGCCGTCCTTCAGCAACTGGCCGTCTTCGTCGACAAATCCGAAAGGGAGAGAGAATGGATATACCGTCTGAAAGGGTTGCATTTGTTTTCTCGGATGAACAACCGTCAAAGCGTGCGTACGAAACTGCCGATGTCAAGCACGATCGTTTCCATTACAACCTCGGTGCTTGCCGCACTAAATCCACTGATTGCATACCGAATCGGCAAAGCTCCGTTCAGGTTCCAGCTTGCCACCGGCTTTTGTTTCGCATCGATCAGCGAGACCGAGAGGTTCCTGCGCGTGCCGGCCTCGCCTCCTTTCTGAAGCACCGCTTGAATCCAGCTATAAAGATCGAGCGCAGGCGTCAAGCCCTTGTTGAGCGTCACCTCTCCGTATGACACTAGGCCCGATAACGATCGCATACTTAGGTCATCGGTGCCTTCGCGGTATGCCGTCTTGGCGATGGAAGTATCCGATAGCGTCACCTCGGCAAAGCCTATCGGCGTGGAGCTCACTCCTGTGACTGAAAACCAGTAGCCCAGGAATGGGGTGTTCGACGGTTGCGTGGCTGCCATCATTGTTCTCCATCAAGTTCACGAAGCATCCGGCACTTTCTGCGCGATCTCGATGACGATGAATTCGCCGGGATGCACCACCGCTACCTCCACTCGCACGTAAAGATAGCCCTGCGAGATCGTGTCGTCCGAGTTGTTGGTCTCATCGCATGTCACGCGAAACGCTTGGCTCTGCGTATCGCCAAATAGTCCGCCGGCTTTCCAGATTCCTATGAGAAAGTGAGTCACTTCCCGCTTGACGGCCTCCCACAACAGCCGGGTGATATCTTGAAACACGGCCCATTGGAGACCGTTGACAAGACTCTTTTCGATGTAGTCGATCGTCCTGCGCACGTTCAGATATGTCCACGCCGGGTCGGGCGACAACGTGCGTCCCCCCCAGACACAAATGCCGTAATTGACACGAGTGCGGACAACGTTGATGCCTTGGGGATAGAGTGCGTTTTGGACTTCATCGGTGATCGGTGCATCGACGTCGAGGGACGCTATGTATGGAAGCGCGCCGTAGTTCACACCGGCAGCCGGTTGATGCACCCCGACCGTTTGATCGGTGTTCGCGTATAGCCCGATAATCGCACCCGAAAGGGTGGTTGGAAAAAAAGATGATCCATTGACAGGATGAGGAATAATGCCAAAAGGCCAGTATCCAGCACCATGAGGCGATGACAGCGCGTTCCCGCCGTTTGTCGCATGTTTGAAATCCAATACATCTTGGTAGTTGTCGATCTTGCCAATGGATTCCGTGATGGGAAAATCAACGACATAGAACCAATTCTGGGGAGAGGGACAGTCGGCCAACGCATCGTTTATGAAAGATAGCGCCATCACCTCGTCAGCATCGTAACCGCTACTGCTACTAGTACCAGCTCTATTCCACGCCATCGTCATCGATACATCCGGCATGGAGAGCAAGCTTATTCCCTCTATTTTTTTTAGCGCTTCCAACGCCGGTTCATAATCCAAATAATCATCGACACCTGGCGTGTAGGAGGTGGGCGCATCACCGGTCGGATCGGTCAAATTAGCCTCCTTGTTCAACGGATAGCAGCCTTGGGCCACGGCCACTGTAAATTGGCCGCCAACGAAAGCGAGATTGATTCTCAGGAACGAAGAGACCTGATTGACTCTACTGTCGATAGTAGGCTGGTCGTACGGCACCCCGTTGAACCTCTCCAAGACATATACGGCTTCGTTTTTTGACAAACCATATGCCGACAGATCATTGGACGTTACTGGAATTTCATTTATATCAATGAAATTGTTGATTAGCGCTTTGTCTATATCACCTAACACCGGAGCGACGTCTGACGAGCTGCTGGACGACGAATCTGCCTCCACATCTTCTGCCCGGACAAAAACACTGATATTGAGCAAAGTCGGTGAGGGCCCCGCCACTGAAATCCAAAATGCGTTTCCCCATGTCCCTTTCGAAGCGGCACTGAATGTCATCGTCGCGGTCGGAGCCGGGCTTCCGCCCACTGCTGTGCCCGTGAAAGAAAAAGTTGCAGCCGCAGCCGCGCGAGCACTTCCCGTCTGCTCAGCTATCCTGACGACGTAACACAATCCTCCGGACTCCTGAAAGAACGGCTTGATGTTGAACGCCAACATGGTGCGCCAGCAGGGGTAGCCGAACTTCGCGAGGTAATCGCTCCATCCGGTCACCAGCACCGGCTGGTTCAACTCGCCTTTTTCAGCCTCACCGACAAAGGCCGGAGTCCACGTTGGCAGGCCGGTTATCGTTACCGGACTAGGCAGCTCATTGATGTATACGCCTGGCGTTTGCTTAGTAAACACGCTTCCTCCTCACCGAAAATAGGTACTAAGAATCGCCCTGCGGGCCCACCACGGAAACGTCCAGATGCTCGACCAGCGACGCGCTCACCGGCGTCGCGACCGGCACGAATACGGGTTTGATCGAATACAACCGCGTCAAGCGAAACGTCTTCTGAGGGAAACTCGACCAAAGGTCACGCAGCGTGTGAATCGATGCATGTTCAGGGATCACACGCATGCATGTATTTCCTGCCTCCTTCAGTTCTTTGTCCAAGTACGCCTCGGGTATCACACCCCGCCGGTCGAGCGCGCGTATCAAGCAGTCCGCAAGTTGAAGCTCGAGCTCGGCGGTTTGCGCATGCGGCACGATCATGTAATGCAAGTCGACCGCCGCCGGCGGGTAGACATATTCGACGCCGACCGGCGTTTCTCGTGCGCCGCTCGCTTGGCGGATGGCGATCGTACCCGGTAGGTTTTGCAGCGACGTGTTTGGCTCAATGAGGTACAAGTAAACACACAGTCGCGAGCCTTCGTTCGCATCGAGTTCCGCTGGCGAGTCGAACGTAATCGCCCACTCCGATAAAGGACCGAACCGGATTTCCTCTCTAATGAGTGCGCGAAGCGCCATGCTGACACTTGGTATAACGCCACGCGAAACAAAGACAGGGTCGATCATGCGGGTCCCAGATATTCAAATCAACAAGACGGTTTCCAGTCCTACTTAATATTTATCGGCAAGTCTTTTTAAATCAAGACGTGTCTCTTGACGCAAATTATGACGCACAGGAGTGTTCATCGAGCAGTACAAACGCTTGTAGGATGTGCCTTACAGACCGAAACCCGGGGGCACTTTCTTCACATCCCCGATGAAACATCACTATCTGAATATCGATCAAGAAATCAGGTGCGCGCACGCGCCGACCAGCACACCTCAACGTATCCCGATCACCTGCCGGCGCCAGAGGTAGTTAAGATTTACTGACGTTGCATCCCTCGTCGAAGACGGTCATAAAAGGAGATCTCCATGGATGATGCATCGGTGTCCATGCTGTACCCGGACCTGTCCGCTGTGCACAAAACCATTCTTGGATTGACTGGCGACAACACCGAAGTCGCCCTATCTACCGCGATGAAAGAAATCGCGGACATGTTGGGATTCGATTTTTATCACTATGTCGGAAATTTCGCGCTACGCGACGATGACGGATCCTTACGAACACTATCGAATTTGCCTTTTCCCCGGACTGAGCCGGCTCGCGATGTCGATCACGGCCACTCCGATCCCATATTCGAGGCGGCTCGCGCCCGCTTAACCCCAATCATATGGAGACCTTCGTTCTCGGCAACGACCGAGCGGGATGCATTGAACAGCATGACCTCTGACATCGAGATCGGAGACGGCATCATTTTCCCGATCAACGCCAGGAATGGGGGTAGCGCCGCTCTCGGTTTTTTTGTGACGTCCGATCGTGATGATGCAACGCAGACCATTGCCGCATCACTCGGTGACGCGGGCTTGACGGCCGCGTATCTGCACGAATCAATGGCCCGACTCGCCGCGACGACGGTTCAACGGGTGCCTAAGGTCCCGCTCACTCGCCGAGAGATCGAATGTTTGTACTGGATTGCGCATCACAAGTCGAACTGGGCCATTTCCAAGATCATAGGGATATCCGAGCACGGCGTTGTCTACTACGTGCGAAGGCTCATGTGGAAGCTCGATGCACAAAATCGATATCACGCCGTCGCGCGCGCGAACGCATGCGGGATGCTGTCGAATGTGGACGGTTTCGACCGCTAGGGACGGTTTAGGGCATCGGCTTATACTTGTTAGCGCCGATGTAAAAATGACCCACCTCGCCGAAGTAAACCTGACCCA
>CAYRLJ010000051.1:0-30511 GCA_964425025.1 uncultured Burkholderia sp.
TGATTGGGGAGCCGCTGCCGAGCATGGAGTACGAGGCGCGGCTGCAAGCGCTGCTCGACCATCGCGTGGGGGTGTGGGATGTGATTGCGAAGGCGCGGCGAGAGGGCAGTCTCGATAGCCGCATTCGCGATCACGCGACGAACGATTTGGCTGCGCTCGTGGCTGCGTTGCCGAATCTTGCGGCTGTTGCTTTCAACGGCGGCACGGCGGCGAAGATCGGGATGCAGGCGTTGGCGGAAAGCCGCATGTCGCTCGATCTGATCAAGCTTCCTTCCAGCAGTCCGGCCTATGCGGCCGTGCCTTATGCCGAGAAGTTACGGGCATGGGAAGCGTTGCGGAAGTGGTTGGTGGTGTAGCTTCGCCGCAAGACGATTTAATTCTCTCGGCTGCGCGGACGGTGGTTTGCTCGCACCGAGATATCTCCTGATACATTCAGTGGCGCGGCTTCCCCCGAAATTCCAAACCGGCGATCCGGAAATCCTGCTCATTCGACGCGAGCCGGTGGTGTTTCCTTTGTTACGGGTTTTGAGACGAATTCGGTGGTAGGCTGGTGCTTAGAGCGCGCGTACCGGGGAAACCCTCGCCAAGCCGCACCGGTACGTGCAATTGTGCGCGGTGCGACAGGTGCGGGCAAGCCGCCGTGCGCGCCTTGTGACGACATACAGGATCAACAGTGACCGAGCCCAAACAGGAATCCGCTCTCTTCTCTGCCGAAGAGTATGTGCAACGCGTTGAGACTTTCCTGATTGAAGCGAGGCGTTGGTGTGAAAGCCATGGTCTGGCCGTCGAAAGAGGTGTTGTGACGCTTAGGGAAGAGCGAATGGCGCAATATGATGCGCCAAGCCTCGCGATTTCGAAGGGCGGTATGCCAGTCGCGAAGATCTTGCCTGTCGGGTCGAAGATTATCGGCGCGCAAGGGAGGATCGACCTGGTTGGCCGAGTGACGAGGCATGCGTTCCTTTTCCATGTTGGAAAAGGTCCGACGATTTCTACACAAACCGTCATAGCGGGGAAAACCACAAACTCGTCATCTATGCCCATGCTTTCGGGAGTTGACGGAGACGGTTGGTACTGGATAGAGGCGACGGTCCGACGAGCGAAACGCGTCGAAGAAAGTCTGTTCCTCGACTTGCTTACGGACGTCTCCGATTATGAATTCTGACAACCCGCTCGATCCAGTCTATAAGGCGTTCTCTGTAGCGAGCGATTGCTTCAAGGTCGCTACACGCACGATTCAAGTCCAGCACGAGGAACTTATCCGTCGTACTCAGTTCATCGGAGCCACCGAGGAGGAAGCAAACACAGTCCTTCAAGACGCGGCAAAGCAGGCTGCCGACCTTGCCATCATTGCGCTGTTTGCAACATTCGAGCGATTTGTCATCGAGGCATCTGCAGACGGCGAACCGTTTGCTTGCAGAGGGATACCCGCAGCAGAGAGATCGAGAATTTCGCCGAATCTCCAGTATTCGACCTCACTCTCGAACTTCTCCGCCAGTTTGGCCGAGTACTTCAAGGGGGAAGTCGATGCCGACCTAATCGGGCAGGTGAAACAGATCAAGCAATATCGCGACTGGATCGCTCATCAAAACCCGAACAAGCCAACCCCGACGCAGGCCACGCCCGAAACGGCCTTCGACGTGTTGACCAGAATGATCGAGCAAATTCGGTTGACTCATACGCCGCCGGCCGAACAGGAAGCAGCCGAAGCTGCTATCGGCTGAATAAGCCTCAACGCCCGAGCCCTGGACAGATGTCAAATTGACCAAACCCCAACCGGTTTTGGCATTTGATTGGGGATGTGATTGAGGAGCCGCTGCCGAGCACGGAGTACGAGGCGCGGCTGCAAGCGCTGCTCGACCATCGCGTGGGGGTGTGGGATGTGATTGCGAAGGCGCGGCGAGAGGGCAGTCTCGATAGCCGCATTCGCGATCACGCGACGAACACTGAAATTCGCGACAAGAGTCTCCTAAAAAGAACGAAATTGCCGACGCTTGCAAACGTGGGACACTCGGCGCCGCGTGCGACAATTCGTGCTCGCGGTCCATTTATGGCCGCCTTCGCCATGCTCCCCTCTTCATAAGTAGGAACAACCCTTGCAACAACTCGGTCACGCCCTCCTCGTCACATTGCTGCGCGCCTTGTCCGTGCTTCCATACCCGCTCGTCGCAAGGCTTGGCAGTGTTCTCGGCGCAGCGTTGTATCTCCTTCCAAGTCGCCGAAAACATGTGGTACTGGTGAACTTGCGTCTTTGCTTTCCGGAAAAAAGCGATCGCGAGTACCACGCCCTCGGGAAGGCTCATTTTCGGCACGTTGTCCGAAGCTATCTCGAAAGAGGGATTCAATGGTTCGGTAGCGCACAGTCGATAGAAAAAATCGTGCAGGTCGACAGCAAGATCGATCTCGATGACAAGGACGCTCCGCCTACGATTTTCATGGGCTTCCACTTCGTGGGCATCGAAATCGGATGCATGCTGTATTCGATGCAGTTGCCTGTCGCGGCACTGTATACGCGCATGTCGAACACGCGCATGTGCGACCTCGCAAAACGACAGCGCGGTAGGTTCGGTGCGGAGATGATCGAACGTTCCACGAGTGCTAGGAAAGTCCTTGGGATACTTCGTTCCGGCAAACCCGTCATGCTCGCGGCGGACATGGATCACGGTATCGAGAACTCAGTTTTCGTCCCATTCTTCGGCGTTCCCGCCTGCACTTTGACTTCCGTCTCGCGACTTGCAAGATTGGGCCGGGCGCGAGTGGTGCCGTTCGTGACGGAAGTTCTGCCCGGTTTCAAAGGCTACAAGTTGACCATCTTCGAGCCGCTCAACCAGTTCCCATCTGGAAACGACACGGACGATGCATCGACCATGAACGCATTTCTCGAGGCGCAGGTTCTGCGGTTTCCTGAGCAATATTACTGGGTGCACCGACGCTTCAAAAACCGCCCGCCCGGCGCTGCTGGCGTCTACTGATCGCGCCGCGCGCCCGGTGGGCGTTGCATGTTAGCCATGCGGCCTAAGCTGTGCGCCGGTGGCGCCGCTTCTCAGGCAGGTAGAATTGCATGCATTGTGCCGAATGCGTCGCACGAAATCAGTGAACCCGCCATGCCGAAGACGTCCTCTCCATCACCCGACTCCACAACCGATCTCATCGCCCACTCCGCAGCCGAAAGCCTTGACCCAGAGATTCCCGAAACGCTGCACGAGAACGGGTTGTGGCGCGACGGTGGCTGGACCGCTCGCGTCATCAAGAACGAGGACGACGATGGGTGGGCCGTCGAGATGATCAAGGACGGTGAGCAGGAGCCCGCGCTGGTCGGTCCATGGACGATGGGCCGCAACAAGAAAGATCCGAAGCCGCTCGATACTTCGGCATTCAACACGCTCGTGAAAACGGCGTCGGAAGTATTGCGCCGGCATGAGCAGCAGCTACGCGCGCAATTGCATAAGAGCTTGAAGGTGTCGGCGGCAACGGGCGATGACGAATTGGAAATCACGCTCGACATCGTGCCCGACGAGGACGAGCCCTATGCGCTGCTGACGGCTATCGACGCCTTCGGGGAGCAGCTCGCGCAAGTGCAGGTCGCGGCAAACTTCAAGCTCAATAAGGCGAGTGCCGCGAGTTGGGTGGAAAGCGAGTTCCGCCGGCCAGGCTGACTGCGAATGTCGGCGATGTTCTGGCAGCGCTGAAGCGGCCGGCCGAAGCATCGGATCAAACTGCCTGAACGCGCGGGCATTTCTTGACGCTATCGGTCATTTAATATTTATCAATTTGTTAAATCGGCTCGCAACCGATAACTTGCCGGCATACCCTCTGACATTCCACCGATCAGGAGATGCCGATGTCGACCGAAGCCAAGTGCCCATTCCATCACGTTGCGGGTGCCGGCGCCGCCAACAAAGATTGGTGGCCGAATCAGTTGCGCGTAGATCTGCTCAACCAGCATTCCAACAAATCCAATCCGCTCGGCGAGCAGTTCGACTACGCCGAGCAATTCAAGAAGCTCGACTACCGTGCGCTGAAGGCAGATCTGGTCAGGTTGATGACCGATAGCCAAGACTGGTGGCCGGCCGACTTTGGGCATTACGGCCCGCAGATGATCCGCATGGCCTGGCACGCGGCGGGCACTTATCGGACATCCGACGGGCGAGGCGGTGCCGGCCGTGGGCAACAGCGCTTCGCGCCGCTCAATTCATGGCCCGATAACGTCAACATCGACAAGACCCGGCGCCTGCTTTGGCCGATCAAGCAGAAATACGGTCAAACGATTTCCTGGGCGGATCTGTTCGTTCTCGCGGGCAACGTGGCGCTGGAATCCATGGGCTTTCGCACCTTCGGCTTCGCCGCGGGGCGGGAGGATGTGTGGGAACCTGATTACGACGTGAACTGGGGCGCCGAGACTAAGTGGCTGGGGGACGACAAGCGCTTCAGCGGTGAGCGCGACCTCCATCGCGAGCTGGGTGCGACCCATATGGGCCTGATCTATGTGAATCCCGAAGGCCCGAACGGCAGCGGCGATTACATGGCAGCAGCCAAAGACATCCGCGCCACGTTCAACAGCATGGCGATGAACGACGAGGAGATCGTCGCCTTGATCGCCGGCGGCCATACGTTCGGCAAGACTCACGGCGCGGCACCCGAATCGCACAAGGGCCCGGAACCCGAGGCCGCGCCGATCGAAGCGCAAGGGCTCGGATGGGCCAGTACGTTCGGGCAAGGTCACGGCAAGGACACCGTATCGAGCGGTCTCGAAGTGACGTGGACCAAAACACCCGCGTTGTGGAGCAACAACTTCTTCGAGAATCTTTTCAAGTACGAATGGGAGCTGACGAAGTCGCCGGCCGGCGCGAAGCAATGGGTGGCCAAGGACGCACCGGACATCATTCCCGACGCGCACGTTCCCGGCAAGTTTCACAAGCCCACGATGTTGACGACGGACCTGACGCTGCGCTTCGATCCCGAGTTCGGCAAAATTTCGAAGCGGTTCTACGAAGATCCGCAGGCGTTCGCCGATGCCTTCGCTCGCGCGTGGTTCAAGCTGACTCACCGCGACATGGGGCCCAAGGCGCGCTACCTAGGCCCCGAAGTTCCGGCACAAGACCTGATCTGGCAGGATCCACTGCCCGCACCCGAGCACCATCCCACAGCTGCCGACATTGCGGAACTGAAGACCAAAATCGTCGCTTCGAATCTGTCCGTCGGTGAATTGGTGTCGGCGGCTTGGGCTTCGGCCTGCACGTTCCGCGGTGGCGACAAGCGCGGTGGCAGCGATGGCGCCCGCCTCGCACTTGCACCGCAAAAAGACTGGGAGGCCAATGCGCGCGCTGTGGCCGTCCTGCCGACGCTGATCGAAATTCAGAAGGCGTCGGGCAAGGCGTCGCTCGCGGACGTGATCGTGTTGGCCGGATGCGTAGGTGTGGAGTTGGCCGCGCAAGAAGCGGGCGTGAAAATCGACGTGCCGTTCACGCCGGGTCGCGTCGATGCGCGGCAGGATCAAACCGATGTCGAATCGTTCGCCCAGCTCGAGCCCTATGCCGATGGCTTCCGCAATTATCGGAAGAGCAAGGGCGGTGCGCCCACTGAAATGCTGCTCGTCGATCGCGCGCAATTGCTGACGTTGACTGGGCCCGAGTTGACCGCGTTGGTGGGAGGCATGCGTGTGCTCGGTGCCAACTACGACGGCGGCAAGCACGGCGTGTTCACGGATAAGGTGGGCGTGCTCAGCAACGACTTCTTCGTCAATCTGCTCGACATGGATACCATTTGGACGCCTGTGGACAGCGATGCCGAGGTGTTCGAGGGCCGAGATCGCAAGACCGGTGCTTTGAAGTACACGGGCACGCGAAGCGATTTGATCTTCGGTTCGAATTCGGTGCTGCGCGCGTATGCCGAGGTCTACGCCAGCACCGATGGTAAGGAGAAGTTCGTCGAGGATTTCGTCGCCGCGTGGGGCAAGGTGATGAACCTCGGACGTTTTGATCTTGTTGATCGATAGTAGCCGGTAGCGTCACGTAAAGCGGGCAATCGCGCTGTTTTGGCGGGTAGCCCGTTTTTCGTACTCGGCGATTAGCCAACTTACGATCGCACGCGCGGATAGCCTACCCGTTGCTTGAAACTTTAAGGGGGAATCCATGAGCGACCCGGCCCGTGACCCGCTCGACTTTCGCCGGCAGCGAGCGATCGGCATTGCGGTCATCGCGGCCGCTTCACTGGTGGCCTCGGCGCTTTGGCTTGGCATCGACCGTTTGATGCCGCCGCTCGTCGGCATGGATAGCCTCGGTGCGCGGATGCTGCTGACGCTTAAATGCTGCTGCGTGGCTGTGCTGTTCTCTCTGGTGACGGGCGTTGAAGCAGTTGCGCACGAGCGATTGAGGTCGCCCGCCTTCGATCCGCTGACGGGATTCGAGACACGCAGATTGCGCATCAATCAACGATACCTGCAAAACACGGTCGAGCAGATCATCGTGTTCGGTGTGTCGCTGTTCGGTCTGGCCGCTTACTGCCCCGATGGTTCGTCCATGCGCGCTGTCGTCGCCACGACCGCGGTTTGGATCGTCGCGCGCGCCGCGTTTTGGCTCGGCTATCTTCGCAGCGCTGCACTACGGGGGCTAGGGGCGCCGAGTATGGCGATCAGCATGATCGTCTTGCTGTATGTCGCGAGCCGTGTCGGGAGAGAGATCGCGGGCGCAGTGGGCGCTGCCGCACCGATCGTTGCGTTCCTCGCGATCGAAGCTGTGTTGTTTTGGGGGACGCGGCCGATCGAGAAGGGTTAATCCTCCCTTGTCCAACGCGTCGGCAGGCGGCGGCGCGCCGAGGAAGATCGCAACCGTTGAAGAACGCGACGTTTCGAGCCCTGCGCAAATCCTCAGTTGAACTCGATGGGCGGTGAATCCCCGCGGGCACGTCCATTGCTTGATAAGCAGAACAATTCGTCTTGCCAAGGGAGGACTCTCATGACTCGACTCATCGCACTCATTGCGCTCGGATGCACGGTCTTGCTGACAGCCTGCAATACGGTTGCCGGTGCGGGCCAGGACATTTCGAAGGGCGGTCACGCCATCACCAACTCGGCTGAACAGCACTCCGACTAACCAGACCGAAAGCGCTGACGGCGCCGGCGCTCGACGCGGGCCCGATTCTCGCGATCGAGCCCGCGCGTCGGTTCGCCAAGCTCCGAGGCGCTAGTGCGATTCGCTGGCCGCGCCCGCGTTACCTTCGGGTTCGCGGTCTTTCCCCACGGCCCTGCGAACCGCGTGCTTCGTCGCGTAATACCCGTTGCGCGCGCCGCTCGCGATGGCATGGCCGGCGGCCTTCGCCGTGTGGCCGATCGCGTGTGCCGCTTCACGTGTGTCCTCGCCGACCTTCTTGCCCGCAGCCTTGATATTGTCTTTCGCTTCGTGTGCCGTTTCCTTCACGTCCGCATGAGCGGCAGCGCTGAGGGCGGTGCCTACCAGCGCGGCGAATAGCAGTCGATGGACCTTTTTCATTTGTTTTTCCTCTGGTGTCTAGGCGTCGTGAGATTGAGCATCGAGAATGACGGCGGCGCGTCCTTCCAGCAGTAGCTGCGCGCCGCAGCGCACGATAAAACGATAGAGCACATTGTCGGCGTCCCCTCCAATGCGTTCGGCTCCGACATCGAGTGGCGCCTCGAGTAAATCGAGCCGCGCGACGTGCATCTCGACACTGCGCACGCTCGCGAGAAATCCCGCGCGTGGCCGGCCCCGTCGCGCGGCGAGGACGGCACCGTGCACGGCCATCGCCTGCGCCGCATACTCGATACCGCATACGGCCCCGAGTCGGCCGTTCATACGCAGGGGATTGAGAGGATCGCGATGGCTCGTCGCGATGCATGCGATCGTTTCGTCGCTCCATTGCACGACTTCGTCGAGCAGGCACATCGCGCCGCTGTGCGGAATATGCGATGCAATCCACGCGTGATCGAGCGGTGCCGTGGGTGCATGTGTCGTCTTCATTGCGGTGCGCCTTCCGTGCGAGCCTCGGCGGGCGTGAGCTCGACGCGCAGACGTAGATCGTCGAGGTAGTCGAGCACGACCGTCGCGGCGCGCCGCATGGCCAGCGCTTGAAGCAATGGCAAGGCGCGGGCGGCGGGATTGTCGAGGCGCACGGCCTCGAGCGCCGGGGACGCAAGCTTTGTGGCCGGCTCATCGGTCAGTTGTACGTCAATGCTAGCGAGCGAGCGTGTACTTTCGCTTGGCGCGAGCACGAGTGCCGCGCCGAATGCGTCGCGAATGGGGCGTGCGCCGTTTAGCGGGTGCGGATAAGCGGTATCGGATGCGATGAGAATCGATTCGTTCGTATCGACGGCGACCTGGCAGACGCTCTCGAGCAACCCGGCGGCGAAGCTGCCGTCATACGCGCAGAGCACATTCGACGCTGTCATGGCACGCGCAGCGATGCTCCAATACCCCACCGGCGCGTTATGCACCGAGTTATGAAAGCGGGTGGGCGAAATGAAGCGATCCTCCCCGGCCAGCATCGCGCAGATCGCATGACAGTTGTCCCCGTCGCCCCCCGATGCGGCGAAGACGGCGCTGAGCTTCGCCGCATCCCGATCGGCCGCGCGCGCGGCTTCGGCGCCGACCGCAAGCGCAAGCTTGACAAGGGGGCTCGTGCGACGGCGTTCGGCCGCCGGCAACGCGGCCGGCGGCGGAATGACCGGGGCCGCGTGTACGTACTCGACGGCGCCCGTCAGAATCGAAACGGCCTGCGGCCAGTTCGCCACACCCGGGCCGACGACGCCGACGCCATCGACATAAATGCGCATGGTCTTCATCGTGCGGCACTCCCTTCGCGGGCGGTATCGGCAAGGCCGAGGATCAGGCTGCAATTGGTGCCGCCAAAGCCGAACGAGTTGCTGAGCACCGTCCGTAGCGGGGCGCTGCGGCTCTCCAAAACGTAGTTGAGGTTCAACGCAGGGTCCGGCTCGCTCGTTCCGATACCGGCCGGCGTGAACTGATGGCGCAACGCGAGCGCGCAAATCACAGCCTCGAGCGCACCGGCCGCGCCGAGTGTATGGCCCGTCGCGCCTTTGGTCGAGCTGGCGGGCGTCCCGTCGAACACTGCGTTGATGGCAAGGCTCTCCGCCGCGTCATTGCCCATCGTGGCCGTGCCATGCAGGTTGATGTAGTCGATGCCGGCCGCGGTGAGGCCGGCGCTCGCTAGCGCGCCTTCGATCGCGAGCCGCGCGCCAAGCCCCTCCGGATGCGGGCTCGACATGTGATGCGCATCGCTCGACTCGCCGATGCCGAGCAGCAAGACGCCATCTTCATGCGCTTTCGTGGGACGCTCGAGCAGCGCGAATGCGGCCGCCTCGCCGATCGAGATCCCACGGCGCGCGGCGTCGAACGGTCGACACGGCTCGCGCGAAAGCAACTCCAGTGAGTTGAAGCCGTAGAGCGTCGTCAAACAGAGCGAATCGACCCCGCCGACGATCGCGGCATCGATCAATCCCGCCTCGATCATCCGCCTGGCGGAGCCGAAGACTTTCGCCCCCGAGGAGCATGCCGACGAAACGGACACGGCAGGCCCTTGTAGCGCGAAGTACGCACGCACGAATGCCGCAAGCGAATAGCCGTTGTGTGTTTGCGCGTAGTGGAAGTCCGCGGGTAACGCCCCGCTTTGCGCGTCGCGCCGCCGATAGGCCTGCTCGGTTTCGAGGATGCCCGAGGTGCTCGTGCCGAGGAAGATGCCAATACGCCCGGTGCCGTAGCGCGCGGCCGCCGCCCTGACTGCATCGGCGAAGCGGTCTTGCAGCAGGGCAAGCTGCGCCAGCCGGTTGTTGCGGCAATCGAATGGCGCGAGGTCCGATCGGACGGGTTCGTCATCGATGCCCTCGACCGCGCCGATCCATGTTTGCAGTTCGGCGCGCTCGAAATGGCACGGCGCGAGCCCGCTGCGTTGCTCGCGCAACGCTTGCAACGTCGGGGCAAGCCCTCGTCCGATACAACTCGTCGCGGTGAAGTGGGTGAGTTCCAGTGGGTTCACGGCAGTCGATCCAGTGCCAAATATATTTCAGAGGTATGTCAGCGGGAATCGTGCGCGGCCGACGGCGATCCTACCGCGCCCGGTAGCGCCGCGCGTAACGTGGTGCAGGTCAGCGCGGCGTCGCGCGCGGCGCGCAAGACAGTGTCGAGCGCTTCGAAGACGATCGGCCGGCCTTGTTCGTCGCGTGCCGCGTGTCCGTCGTGCAGCAGCAGAATGTCGCGCGCCGCGAGTCCACGCAGCAGCCGATCGGCGACGAGTGCGGCGCCGCGGGTGCGCGTGTCGAATCCGCGCCGCGTCCAACTCGCGAGCTGTAGGCCGAGCGCGCACAGCGCGGGTTCGAGAAACGGATTGCGTAGTCCCGCCGGGGCGCGAAAGAACAGAGGCGCGGTACCAGTCAAATCGGTCAGCGTGCGCTGTGCGGCTTCGATCTCCCTACGCATCGCGCGCGGCCCCATCAACGAAAAGTGATAACGGTGGCATTGGCTGTGATTCTCCACGGCGTGGCCACGTGCGACGATTGCTTCGACGATCTTGGGGTGGCCCAGCGCGGCTTCGCCGATGCAAAAGAATGTAGCGCGCGCGTCGTAGCGATCGAGCAGGTCGAGGACGCGGGGCGTGATGTCGGGGTCGGGGCCGTCGTCGATGGTGACCGCGATCTGCGCGCCGACATGATCCGGCAGTCGGGTCCAATTGGGGCCGAGCAAAGCGCTGCGCGGCCAGAGCCCGGCCGTGGCCATCACCGCATGAGAAGCGGCGACGGCCCCCGCCGCATAGGGCCAGTAGGCCGGCTGCGCCGCCGTGAGCGCGACGGCGCCTGCGTGCACGGCGATCGTGCTTGCCAGGACGGGCGTCGGCCGCCAGTGGCGCGGGGCGCCGGCCGGCGTGACGCTAGATCGCAAGGAGAGCGGAGATAGCGGGCGATTCAAGCTGCATTCCTTCGGTGTTGGGCTGCGGTTGTCACTGCCGAGGCGCTTGCTTGCCGCGGTCTCGCTGGCGCCCCGCTCACTTGTGCATCTCGCGGTGCGAGGATCGCCGAAAAGAGCAGCGCCAGCATGGCGCCCGGGCCGACGGTCAGCCCGAACGATTCGAGCATGGGCACGTGCGACAGCGCAAGCAGCCCGAACCCGGCCACGGTAGCGAGGTTGGCGATCAACAAGGAGACGAGTGTCTGCGGCGCGATTGTATGCGTCGCGTGTGACGAGGATTCACCGGAACCCTCGGCCGTCCCCTCGTTGCACCGGTTAAAAAACAGCGCGTAGTTCGAGCCGATCGCGACGATGAGCAACAGCCCGATCAGATGCAGAATCGTCAGCGGTTCGCGCGCGAGCGCGAAAGCCGCCGCCAC
Source organism: uncultured Burkholderia sp. (assembly GCA_964425025.1). Taxonomy (GTDB): domain Bacteria; phylum Pseudomonadota; class Gammaproteobacteria; order Burkholderiales; family Burkholderiaceae; genus Trinickia. The sequence continues at coordinate 11,348 of CAYRLJ010000051.1, forward strand.
GACGAGTACGGCCGCCAGCAGCGGTGCGAGCGTGCCGATAACACGCCTGGCGTCGCGCAGCGCGAAGGCGAGCAGGGCGATGATGACGATGAGGCCCGCAAGCGACAAGCGAATGTCCTCGTGTACGTAATTGACGTAGAGCGCGTCGGCTTGCCGCTTCAAATCGACGAAGAGGGCATGGGGCACGCCTGGTTCGTCGACGGCCGTTTCGATTCGGTTGGCGTCGAGACTCGCCTCGTTCGCACTCGGTGCGACCGATACATTCGGCGCATTGAGGGCATTGAGAGCATTTGGCGCGCGCGGCGCTCGCAGCGACAGCACCGCTTGCCAGCGCCCCGCGCGTTCGGTCAGCAGCGCGTCGACCGCGAGCCCCATCGATGTGCCGCGCAGATCGGCGCGGGTCAGCAGCGGTGCGTTGCGCGCGTGCTCGACATCGGCGATAAACGGTGCAAAAACACCGGGCTTCACCTCGATCGATTGATCGGCAACGGCCGAGCGCATCCGCGCGTCGAGCACGTTCGCGCTCGGCAGGCTCGCTTGTCGAGCGCGCTGCGTGGCGTCGCTCGGCAGGTATCGCGACGGGCTTTCGTAGCCCGCGAGCACGCCCGAATCGACGAGCGGTTGCAGCCGGGCGGCGATTTTCTCGGCGCCTTCGAGCACGGTCTGTTCGCTTGCGCCCGATACGACGACGAGGTAGCGCACATCCGGCGCGCCCACATCTGCGCGCAGCGCCGCGTCCAGGGCTTGACTCGAAGCGGGCACCGGGCTCAATGCCGACAGTTCGTGGCTCCATAGCTGACCGCGATGCAGTGCGAGCACGGCGATGGCGCCGATCATCAGCGCGGCGAACGGCCAACGAAGACGCGGCGCGACGCGGGCCGCGCGCGCCAACGCGGCGCCGACACGCGAAAGGTCGCGCACGGCAACGGCACGATGATGCAGATGGGGCAGTACATACCGGGTCACCACCGCCGCCGCGACGAGCCCCGCGATCGAATACGCGCCTAGTTGCACGAGCCCGGGAAAGCCCGAAAACAGCATCGAGGCGAAGCCGCAGATGGAAGTCAGCATGCCGAGCCGGATCGTCGGCCAATAGGCCGCGATCCACGCGCCGATCGAATCGCTCGCACGCTCCGATGCCGGGGGGCGCGCCGGCATGCCCGGCCGTGCGGATTGCACGAACAGATAGATCGAATAATCGACGGCCTCGCCGATCAGCGTGGTGCCGAACCCGAGCGTCAGCCCGTGAATGGTGCCGAATATGAGGCTCGTTGCCGCGAGGCCCGCGGCGATCCCGGAGAAGACGGGAACGAGCCCGAGGACAAGCGTGCGCGGCGAGCGATACACGAGCAGCAGCAAGCCGACGATGAGCGCGACGCTCATGGCGGACAGTCGCTCGACATCGTGCTTGATCATGTCGCGCGTCTGGACAGAAAACACGCCGGGCCCGGTCAGCAGCAGCCGGTACGACGCCGCATGCGGCTGCGCCCTCCTTGCGGCATCGAACGCGGCACGCACGGCGGCGATGGCGCTTTCCTGCGCGTCGGTATCGGAGCCTGCGCCTGCCGTTTGGGCGACGAGCACCGCACGTGTGCCATCGCGCGATACCCACACGCCGTCTTTCGACGCGGGTTGTGCTTCGCCGTCGAATTGACCGACGATCGCCATCACTTCGCCGGTCGGATCGCGCGGCAGCAGCGCTTTCGTCATGAGACCCGCCGATGAACTCAGCATGTCGAGGCTGTCACCGAGCGCGCGATGGAGCCCCTCGGCCGAGAACCGCTGCGGGCTCACGGCGGGACTGAGCGCATAGCGATGCTCGAAGACGAATCGTTCGTCGCGCGCCTGCGTGACGTTTTCGCCGTTGTGCACGGAGACGAAGCGCGGGTCGCGGCGCAGCTTGGCTGCCATGCTGCGCGAGATGCCGGCGCGCGTCGCCGCGTCGCCCCCTTCGATGCCGGCAAGGATCAGTCGCGAGATCGCGCCGTCGCGCAATTGATCGACGAGCACGCGCTGTTCGGCGCTCGGTGCGCGCGGCAGGAAGGCCGATAGGTCCGCCGTGAAATGCGCCCGTTGAACGACGATTGCGCACCCGATCAGAAATAGTAGCCAGAGCTGCACCGCGCGCCGCCTCGAGAGCGCGCGAAGGAAGGCGGCGGATCGGTTCGGCTTGCCGCTGCTCATCACTCGCTCGTTGCGTTGCTGAGCCGCATCACCGACCGGTCGCCATCGGGCTGTTCGATGATCACGCTGCGCAGCACATCGCGCGCGCCATCGAGCGTGATCGTGCGCACGACCTTTCGCATGCGCGAGTCGAGCGGCGTGAGCGTCAAGGTCCAACTCTCGCCATGTCCGTCGACGCTCGCCTGATAGGCTTTCTCGAGCGCAAAGCGATTGCCGGCGAGCGTGGCGCGGATGCTTTCGATGAACGCTTCGAGCTCGGGGTAATGCGTGAGCGAGACGGTGTATTTGCGCTCGTCGCGCTCCACGGTCAGCTTGTCGCCATCGACGACGAGCCGTTCCTGCTTGGGGCTTTCGGTCAGCTTCTCGAGGTGATCGGGGGCCGCGAAGGCGAGTTCGCCCGACGATTCGATCGGTTTGGCCGCGATGGAGAGGTATCGCGTTTCGACAAAGTGCGCGTGCCCGGACTGATGCTGCGCGAGGGTCGACATCAGCCGCTCGAGGGTCCATTTCGGCGTATCGGCCACGCTGGCGGCCAACCCGGAAAGCGGGATAGATAGGCAAAGGCCGGCCAGCGCACTGGCGAGCAGCGATTGGCCCGCCCGCGGCAAGCGGGCGGCGAGGTGCAGCGATGGCGTCATGCGTCGAACGTCCTTGCCGAAGGAGAAGGGGGCTGCACCGCTTGCTCAGAGCCGGCACAGTGCGTCGTTTCCGTGCTCTCGCGCCAGAAATCGAAGAAATTGAACCAGTTGTACGGTGCATTGCGGCAGCGCTGCTCGAGCAGGCCCGCATAGCGCTCTACCGCTGCCTCGATTTGCGTCGCGCGATCACTGCGCGCCGTATCGGTGAAATCGGTGAGCGTTTCGAAACGGACGTCGTAGCGGTTGCCGCCGCGATAGACGCCCGTCAGAAAGATGACAGGACGCCGCAGCATGGCCGCCAGGCGCATCGGGCCAAGCGGAAAGCCGACGGGCGCGCCGAGAAATTCAAGCGGCAGCAACGTGTCGCCGCCGTCTTGCCGCAGCGTGCGGTCGGCCAGCATGCCGATCATCGCGCCGCTGTCTAGATACTCGCGCGCCTCGAGCATGGCGTCGGGGCGGCCGAGGCCAATGACATCCCGTTTGACGGCGGGATTGATGGTGGCGAGCACCGCGTTGACGTTGCTCGCACTGCCCTCGTACATCATGATGGCCACGCGCAGATTCGGTCGCGTCCGGCCGATGGCGCGCAATACTTCGAAGCTGCCGAAATGCGCGCCGATGAGCACCGCACCGCGGCCGCCGGCCAGCGCCGCGTCGACGAGCTCGCCCCCTTCGACGCGGATATCGAATAAATCGAAGCGTTCGTTGAGCAGGTAGACGCGATCGTGGATCGTCGTGGCGAAGACGAGCAGATGGCGATAGACGTCGCGCCAGCGCGCGCGCCGCCCGAGCGCGCGCGTCAGATAGGCCCGCGAGGGCCGTGTCGCCGCAGGGGCGAGCAGCAGGAAATACAAGACAATGCCATGCAGCACGATGCGTCCGAGCGGCCGCCCTAGACGCAGCGAAATCCACGTCATGATCCGCAGCACGGCGAGGTTGCCGCGCTCCTCGCGCTGCGCCCAGATCGAACGGTCCGCCGGCGTGCGCGGGGTCATGGCGTCTGCCGCTCGGTCAACACGCCGACGGCTGTGGTGCGCTCGCCGGCGCGGATGGTGAATCGGATCGTGCCGCGCTGGTCGCGGCAGAACGTCAGCATCAAAGGCTCGCCCGGCGCGGCCGGCGATGTGAATTTCGCCGATCCGAGCTTGCAGGCATCGAGCGGTCGTCCCAGCGCCGCACCGATCCGCGCGATCGCTTGGTCGAGCAGCACGACGCCCGGGACGATCGGCCGGCCCGGAAAGTGTCCGGGCAGGGCGGGATGATCAGGCGCGATCTCGAACGGGATCGGTGCGTACTGTTCATCGGTTTGCAGCGGTGAAGCCGCATCGTCGCCCAAGCGTTCATCGCTCGTACGATCGGCCGCGTCCGCCGCGTCCGCCGGGCGCTCGAGCAACGCGGCCACGAGTGGGGCGAGCACGTCGCGCGGCAGCTTGCCCGTGCCATTGCGCGGCAAGCTGTCGACGAACAAGAGCGGGCGCGGCATGAACGCGCTGTCGATGCGCTCGCGCAGGCTGCGCTGTAACGCCGACGGCGAAAGCGTTGGCGCGACCACAAGCGCGACGAGCCGTTTGACGGGCGGCGCCCTTTCGGCATCATGACCGGGCGAGGCCGTGCCGGCCTCATCGGGCATGAAGAACGCGCCATCGTCGACACCCGCAATGGCCGCTAACTGATGGTTGAGGTAAGCGAGCGACGTGCGCTTGCCCGCAATGTTGATGAGATCGGCCTTGCGCCCGTGCAATAGAAAGTGCGTGTCGTCGATGAATTCGAGGGCATCGCCCATTCGAACCGGCACCTCGACGTGGCCGCCGGCGGCCCAGACTTCATCGCCGTCCTCGTCGCCGGCTGCGGTTTCTCGAACCGTCAGCGTCACTTCGGGGAACAATTCCCAGGCGGCGCCGTGCGCCGTTCGGCGTGTGGCGATTTGGCCCGTCTCCGTGCTGCCGTAGATTTCCACGAGCGGCGCCGCGAAACGCGCCTCGGCCTGTGCCGCGAGCTTCTCGGCAAGCGGCGCCGTCGCGGATAGAACGAGCGACGCCCTTGGCAACGCCGGTTCGGAGGCGAGCAGCGCGCGCAAGTGAATCGGCGAGGTGACGAGGATGCGCGGTGCCGGCACCGCCTCGAGCTCATCGCGGATATCGCCTGGATAGAACGGCTGCCCATTGCTGAACGCCAATCCGCCGATCAACGCGAGCAGTACGGTCGATTCGAAGCCGTACATGTGCTGCGGCGGTACGGTGCCGACGAGCGTGGCCTCGCCAGTGCCAAGCAGCCCGAGCCGCGCCGCCGCCGCTCGCACGTTCTTGACGAGAAAGCCCCAAGTCTTTCGATGCGGCACGGGCTCGCCCGTCGATCCCGAAGTGAACACGTAGGCCATCACGCGGGCACCGTCGATCTGTGGCGCGGCCGCATCGTCGAATGCGGCGCCGATCAAAGCGTGCGGGTAGCGAGAGCGCGGCAAGTCGACCGCACACTCATCGGTGTCGTGCAGGCAAAAGGCGTCGGGCGCGAACGATTTCAGCTGCCGCACCGTCTGCGGCGTGTGGCTCGACGGCAGCAGGCTCACCTTATCCGCGAGCAGCGCGGCGCACAGCCCGACCGCGAATCGGTAGCGGTCTTTGCAGACGTTGAACACGTGCCCGCCTTCCGGCAGTGCCGCGGCCAGGCCTCTTACATCGGCGAGGAACGTGCGCACAGTCACTGGGGCACCGTCGCGCCAGGCAATCGTTTGATCGGGAGTCGCGTGCGAAACGAGCGGAAAGTGCGGCATAGCGGCGGAAGCGAATGGGCGAGCGAATGTGATTTTTGTCGAGGCACGAACGCGCGAGTCCGCGCTCGTCATCGAAGCTGGATGGGCCCTGCGCGCGTCGAGCGGCGGTAGGCGAGAAAGCTCTCCACCATGCCCGAGCGCCGCACATTGGGCAGCGCGAAGCGCCGGCAGGCGTGCTCAGCGGCGAACATCAGCGCGACGAGCGGCAACGTCAGATAGTTGGCGAACGTCGACCATGCTTCGATGGAAGCCGTGGCGAAAAGCAGTGCGGAGCCGGCCACCACGGCGACGAAAAAGAGCGTCCATGCCGCTGTGATGCGCCGGGTATAAGCGGCGATCTCGGGCGCGAGCGGGCGGCCATGAACGATGGCGGCGAACTGGCTGCACAGCGGTTCGCGGCCAGGCGCGAGCGAGCTGCCGAATAGATAGCCGAGCGCACAGTTGAATACGACGTGCTCGATGAAGAGCCCCCACTCGTAGTGTTGAACGAGTGGCCCGCGCAAGATCCATAGCGTCGCGATGGCGATGGCCACGAGCGGCAGGTGGACGAAACGGCGCGGCGAGCGCATGGCAAGGCCGGCCGCGATGGTGGCGGGCGGCGCGAGCACGAGCGTGAGTCCGAGGCCTTCGAGCCCCGGCGTGCTGACGGCGTGATGGGCGCCGGCCTCGTAGGCGACGACGAGTGCCGCGCCGACTACCGCGCGCGCGATCGAGCTTGAGCGATTCACTCGATGTCTCCCCGCTGCAAACGGTGTCCTATGACACCCGCGTGAAACCGAATAAAAGAAAAACGAGCCAATACCATGGTTGATGACGCCCCGCCGGTCACGATGGCCGGCCACGACTGTTGCTGCGTCCGATGGATCATACGGAGTTCGCGTCGCGCCGGTGATTCGTTTTGTAACCTTTTTGTACAGCGAGCCGTGTACCCGGGGCATGGAATTTCGGCGACACGGCCTGCGAGGCCAAGCGCGATGCGCTTCGGCGCGCGCTTGGGGCTCAGGCGAAGGGCGAGCGCGCCACTTCATTCAGTAACCTTTCCAAGTATACGCTACGCAAACCATCGTCTAGAATCGCCGGACTTAAACGGGCCCCTTTATTGCTGAGGCCTGCAACACAGCCATCGCGGGCGCGCCGCCAGGCCTTGCTCCCCGCAGTCAAACTGCCGTAAGTATGATGAATGAACTGGAAAGAGAACTCGCCGAGCTGATGATCCTCGAACTGAATCTCGAGGACGTTCGGATTGCCGATGTATCGGGCGATACCGTCCTTTACGGGGAAGGCTTCGGGCTCGATTCCATCGATATCCTGGAAATCGCGCTGCTAATCTCGAAAAAGTACGGTTTCGAGCTGCGCTCGGACAACCCGGACAATGCAAAGATCTTCTCGACACTTGCTGCTTTGGCCTCGTACGTGGCCGAGCATCGCGTTCGTTAATGGCCAAGGCGTGAGTCTCGATGAAGGCATTGGTGACAGGCGGCAGCGGAGCATTGGGGCAGGCGATCAGCGCGGCGCTCGCTAGCGCGGGGCATGAAGTGTACGTACATGCGCACCGGAACTTGGCGTCTGCGCAAGCCGTTGCCGCGCGCCTCGTCGATGCGGGCGGCAGGGCTCATGCCGTCTCGTTCGACGTGACGGACGAAGCGGCGTCGCGCTCTGCGCTCGAGCGCCTGATCGAGGACGGTCCCGTGCAGATTCTCGTCAACAATGCGGGCATCCACGACGACGCACCCATGGCCGGCATGTCGCACAAGCAATGGCGCAGCGTGATCGATGTCACATTGAACGGTTTTTTCAACGTCACGCAGCCGCTTTTGCTGCCTATGATTCGCACGCGCCGCGGCCGCATCGTCAACATCGCCTCGGTGGCGGCGTTGACGGGCAATCGCGGACAGACGAACTACGCGGCAGCGAAGGCGGGCCTCATCGGCGCGACGAAGTCGCTCTCGCTCGAGTTGGCCTCACGCGGCATCACCGTCAATGCGGTGGCGCCCGGCATCATCGAATCGCCCATGACCGAAACCGTTTTTCCGCCCGAGCGCGTCAAGCAGTTGGTGCCCGTCGGCCGGAGCGGTACGGCCGAAGAAGTCGCTGCGATGGTGGCTTATCTCGCCTCGGACGCGGCCGGTTTCGTGACCGGACAGGTCATGTCGATCAACGGTGGGCAGATATAGCGTCATAGCGTCGCTCGACGCCCGCAAGGCGTCGCTACCCAAGCAGCCGAACGAACACAAGCGGGCCGATCGCGCAGCCCAGCCGCGAGGAGAAGATCTGTGACGAATCAACCAAGCGAGGCGGACATGCAGGGTTGGGATGTCGCCGTGATCGGGGGCGGCCCGGCCGGATCCGCGGCGGCCACGTTGCTGGCCGATGCGGGCTACCGCGTGCAGTTGCTCGAGAAGGCGCGCCACCCGCGCTTTCATATCGGAGAATCGCTGCTGCCGGCGAATTTGCGGTTGTTCGAGCGGCTAGGTGTCGGTGACGCCGTGCGCGAGATCGGCATGAAAAAACCCGCGGCCGAATTCGTCTCGCCGCAGCATGGCGATCGGGTCGAACGATTTGCCTTCTCGGACGCGTGGGACAAATCGATGCCCTACGCCTACCAGGTGCGTCGCTCGCAGCTCGACGAGATTTTGCTGCGTAATGCGGCGGCGCGCGGCGCTGATGTCGTCGAAGGGTGCCAAGTGCGCGACGTCGAATTTCTCGCCGACGGCAGCGGCGCCATCTTGAACGCGACGCACGACGATGGGCGAGCATACCGGTGCCGCGCGCGTTTCGTCGTCGACGCGTCGGGCCGCGACACGTTGCTCGCCAATCGGATGCGCACGAAACAGCGCAACAAGAAGCACAACAGCAGCGCGCTCTACGCCCACTTTCGGGGCGCGCGGCGTCATCCGGGCGCGGACGAAGGCAACATCACGATTTACTGGTTCGAGCACGGGTGGTTCTGGTTCATTCCGCTCTCCGACGGCGCGACGAGCATCGGCGCGGTCGTCTGGCCTCATTACTTGAAGCAGCGAGCGCGCGGCACCTCGATCGAGGCGTTCTTCCTTGAAACGATCGCCCTGTGTCCGGCGCTTGCGGATCGGCTGGCGGGTGCGGAGCTCGTAACGGACGTCGAAGCAACCGGCAACTTTTCGTACTCGGGCGACATCACGTACGGGCGCAACTTCGTGCTTCTCGGCGATGCTTTCGCGTTCATCGATCCTGTGTTCTCCACGGGCGTGATGCTTGCGATGCAAAGCGCGTTCATCGGTGCGCGAGCCATCGATACGTGTCTGCGCGATCCGGCTCAGGCGCAGGCGGCCCTCGCGCAATTCGATCGCGATGTGCGCCGCGGGCCGAAGGTGTTTTCGTGGTTCATCTACAGGATGACAACGCCTGCGATGCGCGATCTATTCATGAATCCGCGCAATGTGTTTCGTGTGAAAGAGGCGCTGCTGTCGGTGCTCGCCGGAGACATCTTCGACGACACACCGATCTGGCCGTCGCTGCGCACGTTCAAGGTCATCTACTACCTCTCGGCCGTGCTCGCCGCGCGTCGCTCGTTACGCGCTTGGCGCGCGCGCCGCCGCATGCTGCGGCAAGCCGACGAGGCGGGACTGACGGCAGGTTGAGGATTCGTATGTCCGCCGCATCTTTCCACGAGGTCCGCCTCGAATACACCCGGCTCGCGGCGCTGTTGCGCGACGAACCTGCGCATGCGCGCCGCGAAGCGCTCGAACAAGCGCTGCCGGGCCTGCTGGGCGCCGCCTGTTACGGCGATGCATCGTGCGCGCGGCTTTTCGCCGATGCGGCGCCGGACGTGCCGCTCGCGCCCGGAGGCATGGCGAGGTTCGTTCCGCGGGCCGAGTCAGCGGGGGAGCAGGGCGATGCCTGCTTTGAAATCTGGCGGTGCGATGCCGGGGATCTCGTTAGCGGCCGACGTGGGCCGCTCCATTACCGATTCAGCGAATCGGCCGGCATCGTGTTCGGCAGCGTGTCGGTGCTCGAAGATGATCAGGCCGGCATCGAGCATGCGGATGGCGCGACGCCGCTCGAGCGGGCCGCCTATCGGGCGTACGGAGCCCTTTTCAGCGTGCTCGACACGCTTGCGATGCGGCACCCGCTGCGGATCTGGAACATCGTGCCCGCCATCAACGCCGAGCAGTTCGGCAGCGAGCGCTATCGTCAATTCAATACGGGCCGTCGCCGGGCCTTCCAGACGTTCGGCCGGCCCGTTATCGATAGTGTGCCGGCCGCGAGCGCGTTGGGCGTACCCGTGCCGATCGTGGGCGATGCCGCGCCGGCGATGCCGCTCGTCGTTTCGTTCCTCGCGACGCGCTCGGCGTCCGTCGCGATTGAAAACCCGCGGCAGATCAGCGCCTATCGCTACCCGTCCGAGTACGGGCCGAGCGCGCCGACGTTCGCTCGTGCGGCCGCCTGGCCCGACCCGCGGCAGCCGAGCGAGCGCCCGGTGCTGTTCGTTTCGGGCACGGCCAGCATCGTCGGACATGAAACGGTGCATCGCGGCAACGTCATGGCGCAGTTGCGCGAGACGCTCGCCAATATCGAAGCCGTGCTTGCGCAAGCGGCGCGCGAGGGCCACGGCGCGCGAACGCTTGCCGATTTGACCTACAAGGTTTATGTGCGCGATCCTCGCGAGAGCGCCCTCATTGCCGCCATCGACGAAATGCTGCGCGCGCATTGCGGAACCGCGGTGCGCGCGCTCTATCTGCATGCCGATATCTGCCGCGCCGATTTGTTGATCGAGATCGAAGCGAGCGCGGGCCACGGCCTGGCGACCCTCGCATGAGCGGTGCGGGCATGCAGTCGAACGATCAGGAACCAAGCGGCGCCATCATGCCGGTCCCCACCGCCTCGACGACCCATCTCGTCCTTATCCCGAGCTACAACCCGGGAGAGAAAGTCGACGACACCGTGCGCCGCGCGCGCGCGCAATGGACGCCCGTTTGGGTTGTCGTGGACGGCAGCACCGATGGAAGCACCGCACGTCTCCAAGCGATGGCGAAGGGCGATCCGGGCCTGCGCGTGATCGTTTTGCGTTGCAACCGCGGCAAGGGGGCGGCCGTGCTCGCGGGGTTGAACGAGGCGGCGGCTCAAGGGTTCACGCACGCGCTCACGATGGATTCCGACGGACAGCATCCGGCCGACCTGATCGGCGCGTTCATGGCGGCTTCGATGTCACGGCCCGACTGCATGGTGCTCGGACGTCCGAAATTCGACGACAGCGCGCCGCGCGAACGCGTGCTGGCTCGGAAATTATCGAACTTGTGCGCCAACATCGAGACACTCTGGGCCGGCATCGGCGATTCGCTCTTTGGCTTTCGCGTTTATCCGATCGCTCCGCTGCGCGCGCTCATGTCGAAGCGCCATTGGATGCGGGGCTTCGACTTCGATCCCGAGGCGGCCGTGCGCTTGTGCTGGGAAGGCATCAGGCCGATCAACGTCGAAGCGCCGGTGCGTTACTTCACGCGCAAGGAGGGGGGCGTTTCCCATTTCCACTACATTCGCACGAACGTATTGCTGATTTGGATGTATTTCAGGCTGCTATTCGAATTCGTGCTGAAGCTGCCGCTGCTCGTCGCGCGCCGTTTGTCGTAGTTTTTTTTTTGCGCGCGCAGCCGGGCGGCGCGATGTTGCCGCGCGTGCTTGCCGCCGTGCGGTTCGCTTGCGGGCCCGGCAGTGCTATCCTCTCGTCCGATTCAACCCGGCGCCTTGCGCCCACTTATCTTTCCATGACCGATCTCATCAAGCGCGCTTCGGCCGAAGCGCGCGCTTTTGCACGCGGCCAACGCGACGGGCAGGGCAAGCGCGCAAGCCGTGCGCAAGCCGCCACTTCTTCCTCCAAGCGGGCGGCGCGTGCTAGCGCGGCCGACGATCTTCGCGATGACGCGCCGGCGCGCATCGAGTTGCCGCGCAAGCCGCGTTTCGCGCCCGTCACATTTTCCGAAGAGCGCGGCGTGCGCTTTCTGCACTTCGGCACCGAGTGGGTGCAAGGTGCGATGAAGATCAATAAGCCCGACCGGATCGAGCTCGAATACGCGCAGCAAATGATGGCGTGGCTGCTGTTTCTCGAAACGCCGAAGCGCGTCGTGCAGCTTGGCCTTGGCGCGGCCGCTTTGACGAAGTTCGCCTATCGCTTCTTGCCGCGTGCGCACGTCGAGGCCGTGGAACTGAATCCGGCGGTGGTCGTGGCCGCGCGCACGATGTTCGCGTTGCCGCACGACGACGCGCGTTTGACCGTGCACGAGACCGACGCTTGGGATTTCGTGAACGACCGCGCGAACCACGGCACGATCGGTGCGCTGCAGATCGATCTTTATGATGCGACGGCCCGCGGCCCCGTGCATGACACCGTCGCGTTCTATCGCGCCGTGCGTGCCTGTCTGACGGGCGCTGGGGTGGTGACGATCAACCTGTTCGGCGATCATCCGAGCTTCGTGCGCAACATGAAGCACTTGAACGCGGCGTTCGACGGCCGTGTGATCGCGCTGCCCGAGGTGCATGAAGGCAATCGCATTGCACTCGCGTTCTCGGGCCCCGCGATCGAGATTCCGTACGAGGCGCTCGCGCGCCGGGCCAAGCTGATCGAGGAACAGCTCGGCCTGCCGGCTCGACGCTGGGTGAAAGCGCTGCGCGAGGTGCACGCTTCAGGCACGGCGGATGCACCGGCGCGTGCGCCCGTTATCTTTACTATCTGACCGCGTTGCCGGCCGTGGCCCGTGCGCCGTTATCGGCGCGGGCCGCTTTTGTACTAGCGCTCCGGCCCCGGGTCTGCACCGCTTGACCGCTCGGGCACCGCTCTTATACTCTGTCCGGGCTTAATTAAGCTGAAGTAACTGAAAGGATGCCGCCCGGCCGCGCTGCTTGCGGGTTTCGGGCCGGTCTAGATCCGGGCATCCCTCCAAAAAGGGGTCCCCGCGGGGTGAAAAAGAGTAAAAGAGGAGACGTCATGGCTCACCATGCCGACGCCAACCGAGCCTCCAAGCATTGGCTCTGGTTGCTGGTAGTGCCCTGGATCGCGATGGTCTGGGTGCCGTCGTACAACAAGGTCGACCCGCAATTGTGGGGTTTTCCGTTCTTCTACTGGTACCAGCTTTCGTGGGTACTCGTGAGCGCCGTCATCACGGGCTTCGTCTATTTCAAGACTAAATCGCGTTCGACGCCGGGCGCCTCTGCCGGAGACGCTCGATGAACGCCACAGCAACAATCGTCTTCGTCCTATTCTTCGTTGGGGTGACGATCCTCGGCTTCTTCGCCGCAAATTGGCGGCGCGGGGATCTGAATCATTTGGAAGAGTGGGGCCTCGGCGGCCGCCGCTTCGGCACGATCGTCACGTGGTTCCTGTTGGGCGGCGACTTGTATACGGCCTACACGTTCGTGGCCGTGCCGGCGCTCGTGTTCGGCGCCGGTGCGACAGGCTTTTTCGCGCTGCCCTACACGATCCTCATCTATCCGTTCGCGTTCGTCGTGTTCCCCAAGCTGTGGGCTGTCGCTAAACGCCATGGCTATGTGACGTCGGCCGACTTCGTGAATGCTCGCCACGGTAGCCGCATGCTGGCTCTGGCCGTGGCCGTGACGGGCATCGTGGCGACGATGCCGTACATCGCGCTGCAGCTCGTCGGCATCGAAGTGGTGATCGGTGGCCTCGGTTTCGATACCACGGGCTTCGTCGGCGATTTGCCGCTCATCATCGCCTTCGCGATTCTCGCGGCGTACACGTACACGTCGGGCCTGCGCGCGCCGGCCATGATCGCGGTGGTCAAGGACTTGCTGATCTACATCACGATCATCGCCGCGGTCATCGTCATTCCGGCGCAGCTCGGCGGCTTTGGCCACATCTTCAGCGTCGTGCCGCACGCGAAGCTGCTGCTCAAGGCCCCCGACGTGGCGAGCATGAACGGCTATAGCGCCTACGCGACGCTGGCCGTCGGCTCCGCGCTCGCGCTGTTCCTGTACCCGCACTCGGTAACGGCGATTCTGTCGTCGTCCTCGGGCAACACGATTCGCCGGAACATGGCGATGCTGCCCGCGTACTCGCTCGTGCTCGGTCTGCTCGCGCTGCTTGGTTATATGGCACTGGCGTCGGGCGTGAAGGACATGCCCGAGTTCGCGCCGTACTTCAAGGCGTTCGGTCCGAACTTCGCCGTCCCCGCATTGTTCCTGCACTTCTTCCCGTCGTGGTTCGTCGGGGTGGCGTTCGCGGCGATCGCGATCGGCGCGCTCGTGCCCGCCGCGATCATGTCGATTGCCGCGGCGAACTTGTACACGCGCAACATCCACAAGGAGTTCGTCAATCGCAACATGTCGCACGAGCAGGAAACGGGCGTTGCCAAGCTCGTTTCGCTGATCGTCAAGGTCGGTGCCGTGGCGTTCATCCTCGGCTTGCCGCTCACCTACGCGATTCAGCTGCAGCTGCTCGGCGGGATCTGGATCATCCAGACGCTGCCCGCGATCGTGCTCGGCCTCTATACGCGCAAGCTCGATTCGCGCGGTCTGCTGGCGGGCTGGGCGGTGGGCATCGGCGTCGGTACGTGGATGGCCGCGTCGTCGGGACTCAAGAGCTCGATCTTCGCGATCCATCTCGGCGGCTATGCGATTCCGGGCTATGCAGCCGTGTGGTCGCTGATCGTGAACCTCGTCGTCGCGATCGTCGTCAGCGTCGCCGTTCGCGCGATCGGCATGAGCCACGCCGAAGACCGTACGCGTCCGGAGGATTACCTCGATCCGGTCGAGGGCTAAGGCGCGGCGCGCCGCTCGTGTGTCACGCGCGGCGCGTACGCTTCGATTCGACGCCAGGGCAGCCGCGTGCTGCCCTTTTTTGCGTCCGTCACGTTCGTTGGGTCTATCGACGAAGTGGCGCGTTTAGCTCAGAATCGCCCCCGTGATCAAGCGCTTCCACCCCCTGCACCGCATCCGATGGCTCGCGACTTCGCTTCCGAGCGTTGTCGTCTCGCCGTACTACCGCTACCGGCACGCCAGTATGTTGCACGGCGTGCGCGTCGGCCTTGCCATGCTCGTCTCGATCCTCGTTACCACGGGCATTCACGTGCCGAACGGCATCTGGGCGTCGGTGACGGTGCTCATCGTCATCGGTGGCTTGCAGCATCACGGCAACATCCGCAAGAAAGCAGCCGACCGCGCGCTCGGGACGATGCTCGGCGCGTTGATCGGGCTCTTGCTCATCGCACAGTTGCGCACCATCGGCTCGATGCCGCTCACTTACGTGCTGATGTCGATCGCGGCCGGCGTCTGCGGGTATTACGCGATCGGCGAGGCCGGCTATATCGCGTTGCTCACCGCTATCACGATCTGCATCGTGGCCGGGCACGGAGACAGCACGATCGATACGGGCCTGTGGCGCACATTGAACGTGTTGATCGGCATCGCCGTCGCGCTCGCGTTTTCGTTCGCGCTGCCGCTTTACGCGACGTATTCGTGGCGTTATTTGCTCGCCCGCAACCTGCGCGATTGCGCGCGCATTCGCGCCCGCATCGCACGCGGTCAGCCGCTCGATGTCGAGGCGCATGTCGCGGCCTTCGCGGCTTTGAATACGCGCCTGGTCAAGCTGCGTTCGCTGATGCCTTCCGTGTCGAAAGAGGTCGATATTCCGCTCAAGCGCTTAGAGGCGATTCAGCGTTTGCATCGCTCGACGCTGAGCGCACTCGAAATGATGTCGACGAGCGCGGCGATGCATCCGTCGGCAGTGGGGGAGACCCTCGACGAGGCCCGCGAGGAGCGGGTCGCGTTGCTCAGGATGGCGCGTGCCCTGCGCTTCGGTTCCGAATCGCGCGCGGGAGCGCGTTTGGCCACGCCGTTGCCGGGCGCGGGCGGCGGCCATTTAAACGAGAACGTGGAAAGCGTTGCGCCCAGCGGCATCCTGCCGGGGCCGCGCTGGATCGCCGGGTGGTTCGCCGAGCAAGTCGATGCGCTGCGGACGCTGCTGGCGGATACGGAGCGTCAATGGCATATCGAAGGCGATGCGGCAGCGCCTCGAATGCGCCACCGGCGTTGAACCGAATGGCGCATCGGGCGGCGCCGCGCTATGCGCTCAAGCACGCGCCGCAACCGACGCGCAGTGCGCCCAGGCGCCAGGTCTCGCTATCGCTATGACGCCGCCCCGAGCGACTGCCACGCAGGGCCGTTCAGCCCCGTTCAGGGCTCTTTGTTCTCGACGTTGACCATCCACGGCACACCGAATTTATCGGTGACCATGCCGAAGCCTTTCGCCCAGAACGTCGGCTGCCACGGGAAGTGCACCAGACCGTCTTCGGCGAGCGCGTTGAAGATCTTTTCGCCCTTGGCGACGCTATCGAGCGACACCGAGATGCTAAAGCCCGAATACGTCGGCGTCGACGTGTTGCTCGGCATCCCGTCGGTCGCCATCAGGGTCGTCTGTCCGACTTTGAAGGACGCGTGCATGATGCGCTCGCCCGCATCGCCCTCCATCGAATAGTCGCCGGGGGCTTCCTTATGGCGCATCTTGAACGTGACCTCGGCGTCGAGCGCCCGCTCGTAGAACGCGAGCGCTTCGTCGCAGCGGCCATGGAAGTACAGATAAGGTTGAACCACCATAATCGATCCCTCCCGAGGCATAGACGCGATGCCGCTTAACGCAGCGAGTCGATGAGCTTTTCGAGCTTGATGGCATCGGCTGCGAATGTACGGATGCCTTCGGCGAGCTTTTCGGTCGCCATGGCATCGTCGTTGAGCTGGAAGCGAAACGACGGTTCGTCGATGGCGATCCGTTCGATCGATGGGTCCGTGCCCCCCTCGTGCGACAGTTTGCGCTCGACCTTCTCATTGCTGTCATGCAGCTTTTGCAGCAGATCGGGGCTGATCGTGAGCAAGTCGCAGCCCGCCAATTCGACGATCTGGCTCGTCGTGCGGAAGCTCGCGCCCATCACTTCGGTCTTGTAGCCGAAATGCTTGTAATAGGCGTAGATGCGGCGTACCGAGTGCACGCCCGGATCGTTTGCGCCGCCCATCTTGGCCTCGTCCCAGTCGCTACCGGCCTGCTTTTTGTACCAATCGTAGATGCGCCCGACGAACGGCGAGATGAGCGTCGCACCGGCTTCCGCGCAAGCTGCGGCTTGCACGGACGAGAACAGCAGCGTCATGTTGCAGTTCACGCCTTCCTTTTGCAGGACTTCTGCCGCGCGCACGCCTTCCCACGTCGACGCAAGCTTGATCAGCACGCGCTCGCGCTGAACCCCTTGCGCTTCGTAGAGCTTGATGAGTTCGTGCGCTTTGTCGATCGAGCGCTTGGCGTCGAACGAAAGCCGCGCGTCGACTTCCGTTGAGACGCGCCCGGGAATGATCTTCAGAATTTCGGTGCCGAAGGCGATCAACAGGTGGTCGATGATCTCGCTCGCGCGCTTGCTCGCATGCTCACGCACGGTTTTCTCGAGCAGCGGCTTGTAAGCGTCCTTCTGCACCGCCTTCAGAACCAGCGACGGGTTCGTCGTGGCATCGCGCGGCTTGTACTGCGCGAGCTGTTGGAAGTCGCCGGTATCCGCGACGACGGTCGTGTACTGCTTCAGTTGGTCGAGAGCATTAGTCATGGCTGGTTCTCTGACGCGGAGCGCCTCCGGTGTGGGTTAGGTGAGGGTCATACCGACAAAATCGGGCGACCCGCAGGATGAGACTATTTTAGGCCTGTCGCGTTCGGGCAGCATAATTGGGGCGAAACCGGCGCCGAGCGCCCGGCCCTTACGCACGCCGGGCATTCAATACGACCTGTGTGACGACGCCGGCGACGAGCCCCCAGAACGCCGAACCGATCGAGAGCAACGTCAACCCCGACGCGGTCACCATGAATGTGACGAGCGCCGCTTCACGCTCGCGCACGCTGCTCATCGCGTTGGTGAGGCCGCTCATGATCGAGCCGAACAGCGCAAGCGCCGCAACCGATACGACGAGCGCCTTCGGCAGCGCGGCGAACACGGCGGCGATCGTCGCGCCGAAAATGCCGGCGGCGAGATAAAACAGGCCGCACCAGACCGCCGCCGTGTAGCGCTTGTTGCGGTCTTCGTGCGCCTCGGGCCCGGTGCAGATGGCGGCTGTGATCGCCGCGAGCGTGATGCCGTGCGAGCCGAACGGGGCGAGCAGTAGCGAGCCGATGCCCGTGGTGGAGATCAGCGGCGCCGATGGGGTGGTGTAGCCGTCGGCGCGCAATACGGCTAGACCCGGCATGTTCTGCGAGGCCATGGCGACGACGAACAGCGGCACCCCGAGGCTGACGGCGGCTGAGAGCGAGAAGTGCGGCATCGTGAACACCGGATGCGCGAGCGCGACGTGGAAGCGGCTGAAGTCGATGAGCCCGAGGGCGGCGGCCACCGCCGTGCCGACGACGAGCGTCGACAAAATCGCATAGCGCGGCGCGAGGCGTTTGATAAATAGATAGACGAAGAACATCGCCAGTACGAGCGCCGTTTGATACTGCGCCGCATGGAAGATCTCGATGCCGATCTCGAACAGAATGCCCGCGAGCAGCGCGCTCGCTATGCCGGCCGGCACGCGCTTCATGAGCGCGTCGAACCAGCCCGTCAGCCCAACCGCCGTGATCAACACGGCGCTGACGATGAAGGCGCCGATCGCATCCGCGTACGGCACGTGCGGGAGCGCCGCGATCAGCAGTGCCGCTCCTGGCGTGGAGTAGGCGACCACGACCGGCGTGCGGTAGCGCAGCGAAAGAAAGATCGTCGCGCAGGCCATGCCGATCGAGAGCGCCCAGATCCATGACGAGACTTGCGCATCGGACAACTGCGCGGCGCGGCCAGCTTGGAACACGAGCACGAGCGAGCTCGTGTAGCCCGTCATCATCGCGACGAAGCCCGCGACGATCGCATGTAGCGACGTATCGGCGAGCGGTTGAAGGAGCGTGCGACGCATCGAGGGCGGGTTGGACAGATCGGGGGTTTGGGGGGAAGTCATCGGTGCTGAGGCTCAATATTCGACTAGGCGATGAAGCGGTAAAACGACTAAGCGGTGAAGCGACTAAGCGGTGAAGCGACGCTACAGCGGGAGCAGACGCGCGATGCCGTGTCGCCCCGTCGCTGCAAGGCTATTTGCCGAGCCTGCGCATCGCGGCTTCGAGCCCGGCGAGCGTTAGCGGATACATCCGATCGCCGAGCAACTGACGAATGATCGAGACGGACTGGCGATATTCCCACAACCCTTCGGGCTCGGGGTTGAGCCAAGCGTGATGGGGAAAGCGATCGGCGAGCCGGCGCAACCATACCGCACCGGCTTCGGGATTGTTGTATTCGACGGAGCCGCCAGCTTGCAGGACCTCGTACGGGCTCATCGTCGCATCGCCGACGAAAATGAGCTTGTACTCGGGCGGATATTTATGCAGCACGTCCCAGGTCGGCATGCGTTCGACTTGCCGGCGCCGGTTGTTCTTCCACAGATGGTCGTAGACGCAATTGTGGAAGTAGTAGAACTCGAGATGCTTGAACTCGGCCTTCGCCGCGGAGAAGAGCTCCTCCGTGCGCTTAATGTGATCGTCCATCGATCCGCCGACATCGAGCAGCATCAACACCTTCACCGTGTTGTGCCGCTCGG
>CAYRLJ010000052.1:0-19004 GCA_964425025.1 uncultured Burkholderia sp.
AAACCCTTACCAGATATGGCGCGCCCGGCTGGGATCGAACCAGCAACCCCTGCCTTCGGAGGGCAGTACTCTATCCATTGAGCTACGGGCGCTTCAGCGCGAAGGCGTCACGAGCAGGAAAGCTCATCGCCAAGCGAGACCGAGAGGATACCCGGTTTCGCCTATCGCGTCCACCGAGCGCACCCGAACCCGCGCCGTGCCGGGCCCCTCCCGGGTAAACGCCGCCCCCGCCCACCGCTCGCCCCGCTCGCCCAGGCCAAAACGTTGCGTCTATAATCGACCCGTGTTTGATCGAATTAATTAAGTCGTTGCCGACTTAGCCGTTTCAGGTTGTAGGTTTTTGCTGTTGCCGTTGCCGTCGCGCTATACCGCTCACCAACAAAACCCCGGGAGACGAGACAAGCATGAGCGAAGCACCACACGGAGCCCCGATCAAAACCCCCGGCCAGTTGATCGCCGCGGTCGTCGCGGCGTTTGCCATTCCGATCATCGTCATCTGGCTGCTCGCGTACTACGTCAATGAGTCGGCACGTTCAGGCGCCGGCACCGACGGCCTAGCCGACGCCACCGTCGCCGCCCGCATCGCGCCGATCGCACAAGTCGACGTCCGCAATCCGAACGCACCCCACGTCTTCAAATCCGGCGAAGAAGTCTTCAAGGCCGTCTGCACCACCTGCCACACGCCCGGCGCCGCCGGCGCGCCCAAGTTCGCCAATAACGCCGACTGGGCACCGCGCATCTCGCAAGGCTACGAAACGCTCGTGCAAACTGCGTTGCATGGCAAGGGCGCCATGCCGGCGCGCGGCGGCACCAGCCCCGACGACTACAGCGATTACGAAATCGCCCGCGCCGTCGTCTACATGGCGGATCACTCTGGCGCGAACTTCCCCGAACCTGCCGCTCCGGCCCCCGGCACCGCCGCGACGCAAAACGCCGCCGCTACGCCGGCGTCGGAAGCACAAAGCGCAAGCGCCAGCACAGGCTCGGTGAACGATCAAGCCGCCGCCGCGATCGCCGCGCTGCCGAGCGCGCCCGGGCCGGCCGCGCCAAGCGCGGACAACGCGCAAGCCGGCAAAGCGCTATACACGCAAGTGTGTCAAGCGTGCCATGCCGCCGGCGTCTTGGGTGCACCAAAATTCGGCAACAAGGCCGATTGGGCGCCGCGGCTCAAGGAACCGAACGACGTGATCTACAACTACGCGCTGCACGGCAAAGGCAACATGCCGCCGAAAGGCGGCTCGCAGGCGTCCGACGACGACGTCAAAGCCGCCGTCGATTACATGATCAACGCGGCGAGGTAAGACGCTCCAAAAACTTAGGCCCCGAGCCATGGCGACAGCTCGGGGCCTAAACGGGCATTGATCAACGCCTCAAAATCAAGCCTTCTGCAACAAGGCCTTTAGGCTCGCCAGCCGATCCTTCGGCGTCATCGGTGCCTCTTCTGGCGTCGGCGGCGGCGCCTCGTCAAGCCCCATCTCGGGGATGAACCGCGAAGGCTCGCACACCACCGTTTCACGCGCCCGTTTGCGCTTCTTGCACCAATTCAAGTGCAAGCTGCGCTGCGCGCGCGTGATCGCGACGTACATCAAGCGCCGCTCTTCCTCGATCCGCGCGTCGTCGATCGGTTCGTCGTCCGCGCCGCCCCGGTGCGGCATGATCCCTTCTTCGACACCCACAAGAAACACGTGCGGATATTCCAAACCCTTCGACGCATGCACCGTCGACAATCGCACGGCGTCGGGATCCTCTTCCTTGCCGTCGAGCATCGACATCAAGGCGACCGTCTGGATCAGACCGAGCAGGTTCTTGCCCGTGTCGGCCAGGCCGTCCGCGTTGTCATAGCCGCTCGCTTCGCCGTCCTCCGCCTGTTCAGGTTCGGGCTTCGTCCCCTTGCGCTTGAGCCATTCGAGGAATTCCAATACGTTTTGCCAGCGCGACTGCGCTTGCCGTTCGTCGAACGTGTCGTAAAGATAGGCTTCGTAATGGATCGCATCCATGAGATCGTCGAGCAGCGTTGTCGCCGCATCTTTCGTCGCACGATCCGCAATGCGCTGCATGAAATCGCAGAACACGCGCAGCGGCTCGACTTGCCGCGCCGACAAGCGCGCTTCGATCCCGCCCATATAGACAGCCTCGAACAACGACACCTTGGCCTGCCCCGCGAACGAGCCCAGCGCTTCAAGCGTCGTATTGCCGATGCCGCGTCGCGGCGTCGTGATCGCACGGATGAAAGCGGGATCGTCGTCAGGGTTCGCGATCAAACGTAAATACGCGCAGATATCCTTGATTTCGGCTTTGTCGAAGAACGACTGGCCGCCCGATATGACATACGGGATGCGCTCGCGGCGCAGCACCTGTTCGAAGATGCGCGCTTGGAAGTTGCCGCGGTAGAGAATCGCGTAGTCGCGAAATTGCGTGCGCCGCTCGAATTTGTGCGCCGATAGCCGGAACACGACCGATTCGGCTTCGTGCTCTTCGTCGTTGCACGGTGTGACCGTGATCGTGTCGCCCATGCCGTGCTCGGACCACAACTTCTTCTCGAACAGCTTGGGATTGTTCGCGATGACGTTGTTCGCCGCCGTCAGAATCCGCACCGTCGAGCGGTAGTTCTGCTCGAGCTTGATCAGGTGCAGCTTCGGAAAATCCTTGCCGAGCTGAGCCAGGTTCTCGAGCGTGGCGCCACGCCAGCCGTAAATCGCCTGGTCGTCGTCGCCGACGGCCGTGAACGCCGCTCGCGGCCCCGCGAGCAGCTTCACCAATTCGTACTGGCACGCGTTGGTGTCCTGATACTCGTCGATGAGCAGGTAGCGCAATTTGTTTTGCCACCGGTCGCGCACGGCCTCGTTCTTCGCGAGCAGCTCGGCCGACTTGAGGATCAAGTCGTCGAAGTCCACCGCCTGATAAGCGTGCAGCGTCGCCACGTAGTTGCGATAGACGATCGCCGCTTGTTGCTCGTCCTCGTTCGACGCGCTGGCCGACGCCGTCTGTGGATCGATGAGGCCGTTCTTCCACAGCGAGATGATCGACTGGATCTTGCGGATGAAGCCTTTATCGGTCGAGCCGACCTGTTCTTGGATCATGCCGAAGCAATCGTCGGAATCCATGATCGAGAACTGCGGCTTGAGCCCAAGGTGTTCGGCTTCCTGGCGCAGAATCTGGACACCAAGCGAGTGGAACGTGCAAACCGTCAGTTGGTTGACAGGCACCTTCCGGCCCTCTTTACCCGGCGTGGTCAGCGTTTTGCCTTCGAGCAGCTTGCCGACGCGCTCCCGCATTTCGGCTGCGGCCTTGTTCGTGAAAGTCACGGCCGCGATGTGGCGCGGCTCGAAGCCCTTGTTCTCGATGAGATGGGCGATCTTCTGCGTGATCACGCGCGTCTTGCCGCTGCCGGCGCCGGCAAGCACGAGGCACGGGCCATCGAGGTAGCGCACCGCTTCGCTCTGGGCGGGGTTCAATCCTGCGGACATCGTCTGTGGATGGGTGTAACGAGGTTGGCGGCTCGCTCAAACACGCATCCATGCTGTAGCGAATGCGGCGCGCGAAGCCGTGGGGGTAAGTGCGCGATGTTAACACGGATGGGCGGCTCGCCCGGCGACGTTAAATGCGATCGGTTCCTCCCTACGGCGAGGCGTGCCACAATGTTCGACTCAGTCGCCGCCGGTCGATCCGCCCGCTTGCGGGCAGGCACGCCGCGCGCGGCGTGTCCATTGTCGCTAGGCGGAGGAAAGCACGTATGGCCAGCACGTTGAAAATCGGTTTGATGGGCTACGGATTCGCGGGGGCGACGTTTCATGCGCCCGTCATCGATCATTGCGGCGCACCGGCCGATGCGCCCGATACGCCCTACGCCCGCGTGGCGGCGATCGCCACGAGCCAATCCGAACGCGCACTCGCCGATTATCCGAGCGCTCAGGTTCTGCCCGACATCGACGGTCTCATCGCCTCGAACGACGTCGAGTGCGTCGTCATCGCCACACCGAACGACACGCACTATGCGCTTGCGGCCAAGGTGCTGGCGGCGGGCAAGCATGTGGTCGTCGACAAGCCCGTCACGCTGACGGCGTCGGAGGCCCGCGCGCTCGCCCGGCTCGCTCGCGAGCACAATGTACTGTTCGCGCCGTTCCACAATCGCCGCTGGGACGGCGATTTCATGACGGTGCGCGATCTCATCGAAAGCGGCACACTCGGGCGCGTCGTTCACTTCGAGTCGCACTTCGACCGCTTCCGGCCGCTCGTGCGCGAGCGTTGGCGCGAACAAGCCTCGCGCGGCGGCGGCCTGCTGTTCGACCTCGGCCCGCACCTCATCGACCAGGCGCTCGCCTTGTTCGGCGCACCTGAATCGGTCTATGCGACCGTCAAGCAGCATCGCGATCACGCCGGTGCGCCCGATTACCTTCATCTGCTGCTCGGCTATGCCGGCAAGGAAGTCGTGCTTCATGCGAGCGCGCTGACGGCGATCGAGCCGCCGCGCTTCGTCATCCATGGCACACGCGGCAGCTACGTGAAGGCGGGGCTCGATACGCAAGAGGATCAATTGAAGGCGGGGCTGCGTCCAGGCCAGCCCGGCTTCGGCGGTGGCAATGCAGCTGGCACAGTGCGTGCTTTGGAGGGCGACCGCGAAGTCGAGCGCCCGGTGCCGACGCGCGACGGCGCCTATGTCGAGTTCTACCGTGCGGTCGCGAACGCTATCGCGCTCCAAACGCCGTTTCCGGTGTCGCCGCAAGACGCCGTGGACGTCATGGCGATCATTGAGCTGGCCAGCGAAAGCGCGCGCGAGGGCAAACGGCTGCCGTTCGTGCGCGTACCGGTATGAGGCCCCGCGCGGAAGTTTTGTAATAGATTTGTTGTGAGCGTGTCATCTGGGGAGGCACGCTGGACATTTTTACAATGTGGCCGAGACCGTGAAACGACACGAACTCATAAAAAATAAAGGAGAGACGGGATGCACCGCTTGACTCGCGCACTTGCTTATTGCGCGCTAGTTTGCACGCTTGCGGCCTGTGTAGCGACACGGCCTGCGCCGCGGCACCGGCGCGCACCGCCGCCGCCGCCCCCGCCACCGCCGGTGGTGGTTCGGCCAAATCCGCATGAGGCGGAGCTGGCTCGGCGTGCACAAGCGGACGAGCGTATCGATACGCTGAACCGTCGCATCGACGAGCGCGTCGATCAAGGCTACTATCCGCTGCCGACGGGCAGCGGGCTGCATCATCGGCTCGACGTGATTCGCCAAGAAATCAGCGATATGGGCGCCCAGCATGGCGGCGGGCTGTCAGCCGACGAGCAGCGCGTCATCTATCAAGAGTTGGACAGCGCGGCGCGCGTGATCGGTAACTGACGCTAGCGCACAGCCGTTGCGATCGATTGTTCCATGTTTTGCGTGGAATTCACGATGAGCCTCGCGTTAGACTGCTCGATTACGCAACAACGGCCGCAGGCCCCTTCGGCCCCAGCCTCGCTTCGACGTCGCGGATCATTCGCTCCATCCAGCCGCGCAGCACGCCGTCGAAACAGACGGTAGCCGTCGACCCGGCGACGAAGCGATAAACATCGTTGCGGCGCACCTTCGAGACCTTCGCCGGATCGAGCCACGCATCGTTGGCGGCCAGCAGCCGCAGCGTATCGAGCCCGATCAGGATCGGCCACAAGCAAGCCAACCGCAGACGGATCGACAAGCGCGGGATCGAGAACGTGTAATCGGCCGCGGCACGATAGTGCGCGAGCGCCGTCGACATCAATTCCACAAGCACGGGCCGCGCGCGCAATGATGCGTCCGGTGCGAGCAACGAGGCAGGCGTGAGACCGTGCCTTTCGAGCATCTGCGCAGGCAGATAGCAGCGGCCGATGCGCAAGTCCTTCGAGCAATCTCGTAGGATGTTCGTCAATTGCAAAGCTTTGCCGAAGCGCACGCCGCGCGCAATCACCACCTCTTGCGGCTCGTCGAACGTACGAGGCAAATGCGCGCAGGTCATCTTCGTCCAAAACTCGCCGACGCAACCGGCCACGAGGTACGTATAGCGATCGAGTGCTTGAGCGTCGCCGAGCGCCACGATCGCTCCTGAGTCTTCCGACGGAAACGTGCGCAGGTCGAATTCCATTCCCGTCGTGAGCGTCACGACGATCTCGCGCACAGCGGCGCGATCCGCGACTTCGAGCTGCTCGAGCGCGGCAAGCGCCGCGCCGAGCGATTCGAGCAGGCGCTTTTCGTCGGCAAGCGCCTGCCGCCCCGCCACTTCATCGGCGATTTGAGCGATCGCGTGCCTTGTGCGTTCGCTCGTATCGCCTTCGACCGCTGCACGCAGTGCCAGCAGCAGCGACAGACGACGCGCCGGCTCGATCAGCGACGTGTCGGCGATCGTGTCGGCCGCGCGCGCCAGCAGGTACGCCAGGCCGACAGGGTCGCGCATCGGCGCCGGCAGGACGCGCAACGTCAAATAGAACGAGCGCGAGACACGCTTCAGTAAAGGGCCGAGCAGATCGGCGCGGGCAGCGTTGGACATGTATCGAATGTCAGAGGAAGGGGCGCACGTCGGTCCGCAATTGTAGCCGCCCTCGCCTGCACGCCCCCTTCCCTTTCGTCGCTGCCTAAGCGCCTACCGAAGCCCTCGGCCTCGCGTCGGCACTCAGAACGAGCGCCAGGCCAGCCAAGATCGCCGCCATGCCGACGAGTTCCAGCGCAGCATTACTCGCACTCGATCGACCGCGCAATGATCATCGATGTTCGCTACTGCGCGCGCGGGGCGCGGACGGTGCGATACTGGCCGGCATTCGCAATGTCGATCGGCGCAACTCAATGACCGCCTTGGCCGATGTGGTCCTCGTCTCACACGCACTCGTCGTGGCGTTCATCGTCGGCGGCTTCGTCGCGATCTGGCTCGGCGCCGCGCTCGACTGGGCCTGGGTGCGGGAACGCCGGTTCCGGTTCACGCATCTTGTAGCCATCGGCATCGTCGCGCTGCTCGCGGCCCTCGACATCCCCTGCCCGCTGACCGTGATCGAGGATCGGCTGCGCACGGGCCATGCTGGGCCAGAAGGGTTCGTCCAGCATTGGGTCGGGCGGGTGCTTTACTACGACCTGCCGATGTGGGTCTTCACGCTTGCCTATGTCTTGTTCGCGCTCGTCGTGCTGCTCACTTGGCGTTACGTGCCGCCGCGCCCTCGGCGGCGGCGATGATCCTGTCCATGAGCGTCTGCGCGTCAGGGCGATTGCGCCGCATCGTGCCGCAGCCTGGCCGCCGTTTGCAGTACGGCTTTCGCCTCGCGCTTGCGTCCCATCTCCCCGTATAGCTTCGCCAGGTTGCCGAGCACGCGCGCGTAATCGCCGCGATACGTTGCCGCGTCTTGTTTCGTGAGCGCGTCATACAGCGCGATCGAGCGCCGATAGGCATTCTCAGCCTCGGGGCGGCGCCGCATCTTGCTCAGCAGTACCCCGAGATTGTTGAAGGCGCGGGCTCGGTCCGCGCCCGTGGCGCGCTCGAACGGCGCCAACGTTCGCAGCGCCTCGCGGTATGCATGCTCGGCAAGCAGCGAGCGGCCCTCCCGTCGATATAGCACCCCGAGGTTCGTCAGCGTGCGCGCGACGTCAGGCGCATCGTGCGCCGGGCTCTCGTAGGCGAGCCGGCGACGAATTGCCAGCGCCTCGTCATAGGCTTGCTGCGCCTGCGAAAACTGCCCGCCCTCGCTATAGAGGTTCCCAAGATTGTTCAACGTTCGCGCGAGCGCCGGCCGATAGGCGAGCGCATTCTCCTGCACGAGCGTCCGCTGCAAACCGAGCGCTTCAGCGTAGGCGCTGCGCGCTTCGCCGGCACGGTGCACCGTCGCATAGAGAACGCCCAGATCGTTCAGCGTCGTCGCCAAATCAGGCGCGTACGCGTGCGCATCGTGCTGCGCAAGCGCGCGCTCGAGCTTGAGCGCTTCAACATACGCGTCGATCGCGTCGTCCTCGCGCTGCGCATCGCGGTAAAGCGCACCGAGCGCGGCAAGCAACTCGGCCACCGCCGGGCCGAAGCGCTCGGGCTCCTCGCGCGCCAGATTCCAGTAGATCCCGAGCGCGTGCAAATCCGCCATTTCGGCGTCCGCCGGCAAAGCCAACGCCGAATATAGACGTCCGAGCTTGGCCAGCGCCCGCGCGAACTGCGCCCGCCACCGGTCGGGCTTGTCATGCGCGAGCAGTTGGTAACGCAGCACGAGCGATTCATAGATCGGCTGGGCTTGCTCGAACAAACGGGACTCGAACAATAAATCGCCGTAAACGCCGGCAATGACGACGTCATCCGGCGCAAAGATGTGCGCGGCCCGAACCAATGTGAGCGCTCGCTTCGGTGAAAATCGCAGCCATTCGACGAGGCCGGCTTCGAAACTGCGTGCGGCGATCAGATCGCCGGGCGCGCCGGGCTCGGCCAGCTCTGCGGCGAGCAGCTTGGCCGCACCGTCGAGATCGAGCGCGGCAACAGCGGCCTCCACTTCGGGTTCAAGCGGATCGTCGGTGCGCAGCACGCGCGTGCGCAGCCGCAACAACGCATATCGATCGTTCCAGCTGTGCGCGAGGGCGACGAAATCAACGTCGGCTTCACCGACGCTTTGCGCGGCGAGCGCCAGCACGATCGGCGTCATCGCCGCGAACTGGTTGGCGGATGCCGTCTCGAACATCAGATCGGCCGCCTTCGCGAATGCAACGCGCTGGCTACCCGGCAGATGCGCGCGGCGCGCGGTGCGCCCGGCATCGGCCGTGAAACGTTGGAGCTCGGCGGGCTCGATGCCGCAATCCCGCTCGAAACGAAATTGGCGCTCGATGTCCGTCACCGAAAGCGCCGGCACGCAGATCGGCTGCGGCAAGGGCGACGCGGCCGCCGCATTCAAGGCCTGTGCCATCGCGAGGCCCGTCAGCCATCGATGCGCGCGCCGATTGCTCATGCTCGTCTACTCGTGGCAAGTGGCTGTCGATCACTCGCGTGGCGAACGGTTTCGGCGCGGACGTATTGTCGCGGGCGCGCCACCGTGCGCCGCCGCCGATTGCCTGCATGCGCGCGACACCACATAGTGACCAGCATAGCTGCATTGACTCAATCGCGCTGGCCTTCATACCCGCGAAACGAGCGCTACTTCATCACGGCGGCGCGCGCGCGCCGGCCTTGCTCCGCAATGTCGTCGAGCGTGGCAGCCGGCGTGCTGACTTCCTTGGGCACGCGGATCTCGATCAGTGCCGGCCGACCGCTTGCGATACACCGCTCGAACGCCGGCAGAAAATCAGCCGTGCGCTCGACCGTTTCCCCATGCGCGCCGAACGAGCGCGCAAACGCCGCGAAATCCGGGTTAGTCAGCCCCGTGCCGTGCGAGCGCCCGGGGTAATGCCGCTCCTGATGCATACGGATCGTGCCGTAATGGGCGTTGTTGACGACGACGAACACGACGTTCAGGCCGTACTGCATCGCCGTGGCGAGTTCTTGCGACGACATCATGAAGCACCCGTCGCCGGCGAATGCGACGACCGTCCGCTCGGGATAGCACGCCTTCGCCGCGATGGCGGCCGGCACGCCGTAGCCCATCGCACCGCTCGTCGGCGCGAGTTGAGAGCGCCATTGCCGATAGGCGAAATGCCGGTGCAACCAGATGGCGTAATTGCCGGCGCCGTTCGTGACGATGGCGTCGAGCGGCAACCGCTCGCGCAGTTGCACCATGATTTCGCCGAGCTGGACGTCGCCGAGCATCGGCCGCGGTGTGCGCCAGTCCAAATAGGTGCGATGCGCTTGCTCGGCGGTGCCGGCCCAAGCTGGCGTGCGCCGGGGCGCGAGCGCCGCAAGCGCAGCAGCGATCTCGGGCATGCCCGAGACGATAGGCAGATCGGCCGCATAGACGCGGCCCAGTTCTTCCGCCCCCTGGTGGACGTGCACGAGCGTTTGGCGCGTCTTCGGTATGTCGAGCAGCGTATAGCCGGCTGTCGTCGCCTCTCCCAACCGCGGCCCCACGACGAGCAGCAGATCCGCCTCGCGGATGCGCTGCGCGAGTGCGGGGTTGATGCCAAGGCCTACATCGCCCGCGTAGTTGGGGTGATCGTTGTCGAACGTATCCTGATAGCGGAACGCGCAGCCGATCGGCAATTGCCAGGTGTCGGCGAACCGACGCAGATCGGTGCACGCTTGGGCCGTCCAGCCGCTGCCGCCCGCGATCACCATCGGCCGCTGCGCGCGCTCCAGCATCTCGTGCAGCTGCTCGATTTGCGCGGCCGACGGCGAAGCCGCGACGCGCTGGAAGCGAGGCGCATCCGGCACGCGCGGGCAGACATCGGTGAGCATGTCTTCGGGCAGCGCCAAGACGACCGGCCCGGGGCGCCCCGCGCACGCGGTGTGAAACGCGTGGCTCAGGTATTCGGGAATGCGCCGCGCGTCGTCGATCTGCGCGACCCATTTGGCCATTTGACCGAACATGCGCCGATAGTCGATCTCCTGAAACGCTTCGCGATCGAGATGGTCGCGCGCGCATTGACCGATGAGCAGAATCATCGGCGTCGAGTCTTGAAACGCGGTGTGCACGCCGATCGACGCATGCGTCGCACCCGGCCCGCGCGTCACGATGGCGACGCCGGGGCGGCCCGTGAGTTTGCCCGTCGCCTCGGCCATGTTGGCCGCCCCGGCCTCGTGTCGGCAGACGATCGTGCGAATGCGCTCCGTTTCGTCGTGAAGCGCATCGAGCACGGCGAGAAAGCTCTCGCCCGGTACGCTGAAAACACGGTCGACGCCGTGCGTGATGAGCGCGTCGACGAGTAGACGGGCTCCGGTCACGTTGGCGGTATCGGCGACATTCGACGTCATGCGGCAACCTCCTGAATGTTCATGAAGTGTTGTGTTGTTCGAAGCGGAACGACCTAGTAGCAAAAAAAATGGCAAAAACGGCGAAAACGGCAAAAACGCGAGAGACGGCGCGGACAGCTTACGCCTCCCGCCTGCAGGCTGTCACTGCGGGAAAGTGGGGGATGGCAACAGAAAAGCTGGCCCATCGCCGCGATGATCGATGCCTGGTGTCGCGCCCGACACCATCGGGAAATTTCCTGCGGACGCAACTTGGCACTAAGCCTATCGTTGCTACACCGTCTTCATCCCTGGTCGTGTTCAAAACCTATGCGAGTCGATCTATCCGAAGCCAACGCCGCGCTGGCGCGGCTGGCACGAAACAACGTTGTCGGTCTGCGCCACCTCGCCGATAGCCGCCACAATTTGATGGAGGAGGCGTTCCAACGCTTTCTGAGAATTTGCCGCCCCGGCGGCTCCGAAGAGCAAGCGCGCCGCTTCTTCAAAACAGACATGATCGGCATCCTGGAGCAAGCCCGGCTCACGGTTAACTTCTCCGCGAAGATGATGTTCGGCAACGGGCGGGCGCCGGTTACTTACTCGACTATGTTCGAGAGGGCCGACCGGCCGACCAACGATCCCAAAGCCGTCCACGATTTGCGTTACAGGAACCAGGCGGAGATGGAATTTTGCGACTACGCCGGGCGTAAGAAAGCCACGGTGCGCTCGCGTCGCGTGCACGCCGCCCGCAAGCTCGTCGCTCACTATGGCGCGACCGATATCGGCAGCCGGGGCCTACCGACCTCGAATACGTTCGAGCGCCTAGTCAGACCTCGATACGGGGCGCTCGATTTCGCTTACTGCCAAGGCGGCGGCGCCGGCGGCAACGGCTACGGCAGGTCGTTCATGGTCTTGATGGAATACATCAAGCACGCGTCGACCTATATCTACACGGATTCGTTCAAAGTCAACGATGACCTTGCGAGGCGCAACGGCGAGTACGGCGGCCGCTCGCTGGGCTTGCACGATGCGCTTGCCACCTACTTCGAGCTGGAAAAGATTCTTCTGTATTGCACGCCGAGCATGCTGATGCAGATCTACGCCTATGCGAGCGGCCGGCGGCAGCGCGGTTCACAATTTTGCTTGCCGCCGGACGCCGCTGTCGCAACCGATGCGAAGAAGGGAACGAAGATCAACTACATCGAATTTCAAGCGCACACGGACTTTCGCTTTGACCGCGACGTGGCTGCGATGTACATCTGTCGCGCGGAAATTCGCGACACGCTGCTCGGCCTCGTTCCCTGGTATGAAACCGAAAACCATATCCGCGAGTTCGCTCGTAAAAGAAACATCCGGCTTACGTTCTTTTGACGAGCGGCTGCGTCGACGGTAACAAGTAACAAGCGGCCGTGTCGACGGCCATACCGCCTTCAGCATTCGACGATGTTCACCGCCAGCCCGCCGCGCGACGTCTCCTTGTACTTCGTCTTCATATCGGCGCCCGTCTCGCGCATCGTCTTGATGACCGAATCGAGCGACACGTAGTGGCTGCCGTCGCCGCGCAGCGCAATGCGCGCGGCGTTGATGGCCTTGACCGACGCCATCGCGTTGCGCTCGATGCACGGAATCTGCACCATGCCGCCGACGGGATCGCACGTGAGCCCGAGGTTGTGCTCCATGCCGATCTCGGCCGCGTTCTCGACTTGCTTCGGCGTGCCGCCCATGACTGCGGCGAGCGCGCCGGCCGCCATCGAGCACGCCACGCCGACTTCGCCCTGACAGCCCACTTCAGCGCCCGAAATCGACGCGTTCAGCTTGTAGAGGATGCCGATCGCGGCGGCCGT
Source organism: uncultured Burkholderia sp. (assembly GCA_964425025.1). Classification (GTDB taxonomy): domain Bacteria; phylum Pseudomonadota; class Gammaproteobacteria; order Burkholderiales; family Burkholderiaceae; genus Trinickia. The sequence continues at coordinate 12,626 of CAYRLJ010000052.1, forward strand.
CATCAGAAAATCGATGACACCTTGCTCGTTTGCACCGGGCACGAAGCGCGTGTAGTAGTGGAGCACGGCCGGGACGATGCCAGCCGCGCCGTTCGTCGGCGCCGTGACGACACGCCCGCCCGCCGCGTTTTCCTCGTTCACGGCGATGGCATAGAGATTGATCCAATCGACCATCGAAAGCGGATCGCGCAATGCTTGCTCCGGATTGCCCGACAGCGTTCGGTAGAGCTGCGGCGCCCGGCGCTTGACTTGGAATGCGCCGGGCAAGTTGCCGTCCGCATCGGGATTGCCGATGCCGCAACCGCGCGCCACGCACGATTGCATCACGTCCCAAATCTTCATCAAGCCGACGCGCGTTTCCTCCTCGGTATGCCAGACGCGCTCGTTATCCCACATGAGCCCGGCAATGGACTTGCCGGTGGCGGCACACATCGCAAGCAGCTCGTTGCCGGTCGTGAACGGGTGCGCGCGTTGATCGGCCGCTTGCAGCACCTTCGAATTCGGCGCGCCCGCCGTCACGACGAAACCGCCGCCGACCGACAGGTAAGTCGCCTCGCGCAGCACCGCGCCGCCCGCATCCAGCGCACGCAGCTTCAGACCGTTCGGATGCTCGGGCAGTGCCTGACGATAGAACGCGATTTGCTCTTTCGGCGAGAAACCGATTTCGTGCGTGCCGCCGAGCGAGAGCCGGCGCGATTTGGCCACGGTCTCGAGTCGAGCGGCGATCGTCGACGGATCGACGGTATCGGGCGCCTCGCCCATCAGACCCAGCATGACGCCGCGGTCCGTACCGTGGCCTTTCCCCGTCGCGCCAAGCGAGCCATAAAGCTCGGCCTTCACCGAAGCGGTCTGTGCCAGCAAGCCGTCGCGCTCGAGCCCTTGCACGAACAGCAGAGCCGCTCGCATGGGCCCGACTGTATGCGAACTCGAGGGGCCGATGCCGATTTTGAAGAGGTCGAAAACGCTGACTGCCATTTACTGCTCCCGAGGGTTATCCCAGACGGGGCACCCCGTCACGGGTTGATGAGTGACTCGCGCCAGACGCGCTTGATGCGTTATCTCGCCGGCAACGGCAAACAGACCGAAAGCCACGCAGGAGGCGCGGATGACAAACGCTGCGCGATGCTCGCGTAGCGGCCCGACAGCCGCGCGGCAAGATGAAACAATTCGGCCGAGTTCTTCGGGTCCCACTGGCCCGAGTAGCCCGGCAGGCCGGCCTCGCGCCGTTTCGCATCGAATGCGACGCTCGAATGGACGAATTCTTCGTGCGTCTTTTGGCCGAGCGCATAGGGCACGAGCCAATCGAGCGCGAGCGAGAGCGTCGCGCCATTAGTCGCGCGCTGCGCGAGCCAATTGCGGTTGTGACGCCGGGCGGCAAGCGCCGCGACGACGAGCGGCTGCAAGTCGTACGTCACGTAATGCAGCGCATCGCGCTCGCCGAAGTCGACCGTTGCGCCGTCGGGCGCGACATTCGTGCCGATCTGCTCGACGAATAACCGCTGCGCCGCGCTCACGAGCTTGCGATCGTCGAGCGTGAACGCCGCCATCGCGACGAGCTTGACCCGGTGGCTCTCCCAGTTGTTGCGGTACGTGCCCGTCAACGGCCGCGTCTGCCCGTCCACGCGCGCGACATAACCGTTTGCAAGCTTCGTGAGGAATGCGACCGCCGCGTTGCGCGTCTTGACGGGCAACGCGCTCGCGGTCAAGTCGTACGCCAGAATCAGCGAATCGAAGTGCGTCTCGTCGATCGGATTGAAGCTCGGCTGATAAGTCGTTGTCCAAGCGAGCAGAAAACGATCCACGAGCCGCAAATAGCGCTCGTCGCCGGTCGCGCGCCAGGCGAGCGCCGCATCGCGCATCAACTCGAGATCTTGCTCGGCGTCGACGCTCTGGTCGTAGATGCCTTCGTGCGGCAGCGTGCCTTCGGTGTGCAATCGGGCAAGCGGCTTGGGCTGATCGCCAAGCCGCGGCGCCACACGCTTGACGAGGGCTTGCACCGCCGGGGCAGCGCTCGTGCGCTCGCTGGACTGCATGGCCGGCGCCGCGCAAAAATTCATCGCCGCGTTTGCCTCGCTCGCCGGGGCGCACACGCCCGCGAAGGCGAGCAGCCACGCCGCGAGCGATGCACCGCGCCCCGCCCACTCACCCGCTCGCGCGCTCAGTACTCCCCGTCGCACGCTTGGCCGGCACGCCATGACCACCGCCATCTCTCGCCCCATCGATCGCTCCCTCGTTGACATCACCCGCGGAACGGACCGCCCACACGCTGAAGGTGTTCTCCCCCCGAGGAGGTCAGTCTTCCTGGGCGGCCCGTCGGAAGCCTGAGATGGTAGCCCGTATTCACGACGAACGATGCGAGCGCGCGCCGCCTACGCCATCATTCGTAACCGGCGATGGGGACACAGGAGCAGAACAAATTGCGATCGCCATAAGCGTTGTCGGCCCGGCCGACGGGCGGCCAATACTTGCGCGTGACGAGCGCGGGCAACGGGTAGGCAGCGCTCTCGCGCGAGTACGCATGCGGCCACTCGTTCGCCGTCACGGCCGCCGCCGTATGCGGCGCGTGCTTGAGCGGATTGTCCTCGCGATCGGCGCGCCCGTCTTCGACGGCGCGGATCTCCTCGCGAATCGCGATCATCGCCTCGATGAAGCGATCGAGTTCCTCTTTCGATTCGGACTCGGTCGGCTCTACCATCAGCGTGCCCGGCACGGGGAAGCTCATCGTCGGCGCGTGGAAGCCGTAATCGGCCAAGCGCTTGGCGACGTCGTCGACGGAAATCCCGCTCGTGTCCTTAATGGGACGCAAATCGAGAATGCACTCGTGCGCGACGAGGCCGCCGGGGCCCGCGTACAGCACCGGATAGTGCGGGGCGAGACGCTTGGCGACATAGTTCGCGTTCAGAATCGCCACTTCGGTGGCCGCCGTCAGATTCTTCGCGCCCATCATTGCGATGTACATCCACGAGATCGGCAGAATCGATGCCGAGCCGTACGGCGCGGCCGACACGGCGCCGATACCGCTGTCGGCACGGCGATAACCCGAGGACGTCTGATTCGGCAGGAATTGCGCGAGATGCGCGCCGACCGCGACCGGGCCGACGCCGGGGCCGCCGCCGCCGTGCGGAATGCAGAACGTCTTGTGCAGGTTCAGGTGCGAAACGTCGCCGCCGAATTGTCCGGGCGCCGTCAGCCCGACCATCGCATTCATGTTCGCGCCGTCGACATACACCTGCCCGCCGTGCGCATGCACGATCTCGCAGATCTCGCGCACGTTTTGCTCGAACACGCCGTGCGTCGACGGGTAGGTGATCATGATCGCCGCGAGCTTCGCCGCATGCTCGGCCGCCTTCACCTTCAAATCTTCGATGTCGACGTTGCCCTGTTCGTCGCAGCCGACCACGACCACCTTCATTCCGGCCATGTGCGCCGACGCCGGATTCGTGCCGTGCGCCGAGGCCGGGATCAGGCAGACGTCGCGATCGCCTTCGCCGCGCGACGCGTGATAAGCATGGATGATGAGCAGGCCCGCGTATTCGCCTTGCGAACCGGCGTTCGGCTGCAGCGACACGGCTGCATAGCCGGTGGCCGCGACGAGCATCTGCTCGAGCTGGTCGATCATCTCGCGATAGCCGACCGTCTGCTCGGCCGGCGCGAACGGATGAATCTGTCCGAACTCGGGCCACGTGACGGGCAGCATCTCCGAGGTCGCATTCAGCTTCATCGTGCATGAGCCGAGCGGAATCATCGAGCGATCGAGCGCCAGGTCCTTGTCGGCCAGGCCGCGCAGATAGCGCAGCATTTCCGTTTCCGAGTGATGGCGATTGAAAACGTGATGCGTGAGGTAGGCGCTCTTGCGTACCAGCGCGGCGGGCAGCGCCGCCGACTCGCCGCCTTGGCCTTGCTCCTCGGCGCGCTGAAGCGCCGTATCGAGCGCGTCGACGTGCGGCACGTCGATCGCACCGGCCGCGCTCGCGAAAAGGGACAGCAAATCGGCGAGATCGGCGCGCTTCGTCGTTTCGTCGACGGAAATGCCGACGCGCGTGTCGCTCACGCGGCGCAGGTTGATGCGCAGGCGCTTCGCGGCATCGTGGACGGCAGGCGTGTGCGAACCGGTTTCGATCGTCAGCGTATCGAAGTACGTCTCGTTCGCGAGCGTGTAACCGAGTTGCTTGAGGCCGCAAGCGAGCAACGCGGCAATGCGATGCACGCGTTGGGCGATCGTCTTCAGGCCGTGCGGCCCGTGATAAACGGCGTACATGCTCGCCATGATCGCGAGCAGCGCCTGCGCCGTGCAGACGTTGGACGTCGCCTTCTCGCGGCGAATATGCTGTTCCCGCGTTTGCAGTGCAAGACGCAGCGCGCTCTTGCCTTGCGCGTCGACGGTCACGCCGACGAGCCGCCCCGGCATCTGGCGCTTAAATTCGTCGCGCACCGCCATATACGCCGCGTGCGGGCCGCCGAAGCCGACCGGCACGCCGAAGCGCTGCGAGGTGCCGACCGCAACGTCGGCGCCCCACTCGCCCGGCGGCGTGAGCAGCGTGAGCGCGAGCAGATCGGCCGCGACCACGACATAGCCGCCCGCCGCATGCACGGCGTCGGCCAGCGCGCGATAGTCGCGCACGTCGCCGCCCGCGCCCGGATACTGCAGCAGCACGCCGAACGCATTTGCGCTGGCCGCGGCGTCAACCGGACCGACCTGCACCTCGATACCGATCGGCTCGGCGCGCGTGCGCACGACTTCGATCGTCTGCGGCAGCACGTCGTCGGCCACATAGAAAACATTCGACTTCGACTTGCCGGCGCGCTGCAGCAGCGTCATCGCTTCAGCGGCAGCCGTGGCTTCGTCGAGCAGCGATGCGTTCGAGATTTCGAGCCCGGTCAGATCGCCGATCATCTGCTGGAAGTTCAGCAGCGCCTCGAGCCGGCCTTGCGAGATTTCGGGCTGATACGGCGTGTATGCCGTGTACCAGGCCGGGTTCTCGAGCACGTTGCGCAAAATGACGGCCGGCGTGTGCGTGTTGTAGTAGCCCTGCCCGATATAGGAGCGGAACACCTCGTTCTTGTCCGCGAGTTCGCGCAGGCACGCAATCGCCTCCGCCTCGCCACGCGGCTCGGCGAACGGACCGAGCGGCAGCGCCTCGGTGCGGCGGATCGCGTGCGGAATCACCGCGTCGATCAGCGCGGCGCGCGACTCGAACCCCAGCACCTCGAGCATCTTGTGCTGGTCGGCCCCATCCGGGCCGATGTGCCGTTCGGCGAAGGCGTCATGCACTTCGAGCGCGGCGAGCGAGAGAGGGGAGCGGTTCATCAGACGATCGGGATGTTCGAGCTTCATAGTAGGGCGGCCTGTGTGCGCGGCGGCTCTCGCATCCAATTTTGCGAGACGCGCCGCACGGCAGAAACGAAAGGAAAGATTTAGCCGACGAGCTTTTCGTAGCCGGCGGCGTCGAGCAACTTGTCGACCGAGGTCGCGTCCGCGAGCTTCACCTTGAACAGCCAGCTCGCGTACGGGTCACCGTTCACGGCGTCGGGCGTATCGACGATCGCCTCGTTGACCGCAACGATCTCGCCCGAAACCGGCGAATAGATATCGGAGGCCGCCTTCACCGATTCGACGACGCCGATCGAATCGCCGGCCGTGATCGTCTTACCGACCGTGGGCAATTCGAGGAAGACGATGTCGCCGAGCGTCTCCTGCGCGTGGTCGGTAATGCCCACCGACACTGTGCCGTCGGCTTCGGTTCTGACCCACTCGTGTTCCTCGGTGTATTTCAGATCGGCCGGGACGTTGCTCATTTGTTGCTCCTGATGAAATAGGAAATGCGTTGAATTGAAAGCGTAAGGTTCACGCCTCGTGCGCGAAGGCTGCCTTAGGCGACGAGTACCTTACCGCCCCGCACGAACGGCAGTTTTACCACGCTTGCGGGCAGGGCCTTGTCGCGAATCCGCACTTGCACAGCGTCGCCCGGGCGCACCCCTTTCGGCACGCGCGCGAACGCGATCGATTCTTGCATCGTCGGCGAGAACGTGCCGCTCGTGATTTCGCCCTCGCCGTGCGGCGTCACCACGGTTTGATGCGCGCGCAGCACGCCGCCGGCCTTGCCGTTTTCCTTTTGCAGGATCAAGCCAACGAATTCCTGGCGCGCGCCGTCGCGTTCGAGCGCGGCGCGGCCCACGAAGTCGCGCTCGGCGGACAGATCGACCGTCCACGCGAGCCCGGCGTCGAGCGGCGAGACGTCTTCGTCCATGTCCTGGCCGTACAGATTCATGCCGGCTTCGAGCCGCAGCGTGTCGCGCGCGCCGAGACCGCATGGACGCACGCCCGCCGCCTGCAGCGCTTCCCATAAGGCGACGACGTGCGCGGCCGCGACGATGATTT
>CAYRLJ010000052.1:19014-30265 GCA_964425025.1 uncultured Burkholderia sp.
CCTCGCCCGTGTAGCCGGTGCGCGCGATCGCCAGCTCGCCGTAGGACGGCACCTCGAGGCGTGCCGCGTTGAACGGCTTGAGCCCCTCGGTCGCCTCGCGCGCCTGCGGCAGGACTTGCCAAACTTTCGAACGCGCGTTCGGCCCCTGGACGGCCACGATCGCCAGGTCGCGCCGGGGCGTGATCGCGACGCCGAAGCCGCGCTCGGCGTTCAAACGGTTGAACCAGGCGATGTCCTTCTCGGCCGTGCCCGCGTTGACGACGACACGAAAGCAATCGTCGGAGAAAAAGTAGACGATGAGATCGTCGATGACGCCGCCGCGCTCGTTGAGCATGCACGCATAAAGTGCACGCCCCGGCGTTTGCAGCTTGCCGACGTTGTTGGCGATGGCGTATTCGAAAAACGCGCGGGCTTGCGCGCCGGCAAAATCGACGGCGCACATGTGAGAGACGTCGAACATGCCGGCGTCGCTGCGCACGGCTTGATGTTCGTCGATCTGCGAGCCGTAGTTGACAGGCATGTCCCAGCCGCCGAAATCGACCATGCGCGCATTGAGGGCACGGTGAGCGGCGTTCAGGGGAGTCAGTTTCAGTTCGGTCATTGGAGCCTCGGCGCGCAAAGGTTTCGCGAAAACAAAAAAGGGCCATGCCGGCCGACACACGAGAGGCTCGATTGCCTGCTACGCATGCGATGCATGACCCCTCTGTCCTCGGTACCTGAGAGATTGCGCCGACGGGAATATCTATCGCTTCCCTTCGATGCGCGCGCCCCTTCGGTGGGCGGCTTGCTCGCGCTCGCCGCCGGGGTTGCCGGGCGCTGAGTGCGAACTGCCGCCACTCTCCAGAGTGCGAAAAGGCTGGTTGTACAGCTTTTCGACGCGGTCGGTCCTTTTGCCTGAGAGTTTCTGGGTGTGCCCCTTCGGCGGCGCCGCCGGCAGGCTGACACCCCGCTAGCTAGCACGCTCTCCCGACGCGTGCGCGAAATTTACGCGAGCGTCGGGAGGATGTCAAATGAGGGGCGGCCAACTCATCGACGCGATGCGTCCGGCACGCATGGCCAAGACGCGGTACCTTAGGGGCAATGGAGGAGGAAAAGCTCATGTCGCCCCTGTCGAATCGCTTCTACCCCAATGACCATGACATCCGCCTGCTCGCCGCGGGCCGCGTTACATTCGCCTCGCCCACGGCGCTCGAGCGCGCGCTGCCCTTGCTGGTCGAGCGCGCCCGCGCGGTGCCGACCGGCACGCTTGCCGATGTGTTTCGCGATGTCGACGCCGACGCGCTGCTGTTCGTCGCGGCCTGGCGCGTTGTCCGCTTCGAAGCCGCGGAGCGCACCGTCGTCGATGCCATCGCCCACGCTATCGAACCCGTGCGCGCACAGGCCACGCCCGTATGGGTCGATGTGGCCGTGCCCGGCGGGGCTTGGACGTCAGGACGCAGCGGGCCAGGCGAGTGCCTGGTGCTCGTGCGCCAGACGCTCGAAAGACCGGACGGGATCATACAGAGCAGCTGGATCGACAAGGTGCTACTGGCGCTCAACGGCGATGCGGAACCGCCCGACGGCTTGATCTCGGCGAATTTCTTCGCGACGCACGATGAGGCCGCCGTCCTGAATTTCGCACGGTGGACGAGCGCCAGCGCCCATCGCGACGCACTCGCACGCGGCCATTACGGGCAGCAGGGCAGCATCGGCAAGTCGCCGCTTTGGCAGGCCACGCGCGAGCACCCCGGTATTCGGGCCGAGCATGAGGTGTGTCGCTATGAACTCGCGTCGTAGGGGTGGTATGGAGGGGCGGCGCGTTCGATGCGGGTGCGCTGCGCCGCTGGACGCTTAGCCGAACACGCCGACACGGTACTTCGTCACTTGCCTATAGGGCTTGTCGGGACGCGAGATCACATCCTCGCGATCGGCCATGTTGATTTGGTTCGGAAACCCGCCCGCCTCTAAACAGAGCCCGGCGTGGCTGGCATACGTTGCCCCATGGCGCCCCTGCACGCCGTCGAGGTAGTTGCCCGTATAAAACTGCAAGCCGCGCTGATCGGTCGACACTGTCATGCAACGCCCGCTCGCCGGATCATGGACGCGCGCGACTTCATGCACGGGTCGCTCGCCGCCGGCTTGCCCGGCGGCGTTCGCCTCACGCAGCACGTAACAGTGGTCGAACCCGCGCGTGATCGAAAACTGCTCATTCGGCCAATCGAGCCGCGCGCCAATCGGCGCCGGCTCGCGAAAGTCGAATGCGTTGCCGGCAACGGACGCTGGCCGAATCGGGATCAGCGTCGGATCGACTTCGAAGAACGCGTCGGCAGCGATCGAGAGGACATGCCCCTTGATATCGGCGCCCGGCTGCGCCGTCAGATTGAAGTAGCCGTGACTCGTCAGATTGAGCGGGGTCGGCGCATCGGTGGTTGCGCGATAGTCGATCGTCAGCTCCCCGTCGTCATCGAGCGTATAGCGAACCTCGACCCGCACGTTGCCCGGAAAGCCGGCCGCGCCGGCTTTCGACTCGAGCGTCAATACGAGTGCGCCGTCGTCCTCACGCGCCTGCCAGACCGCTCGATGAAAACACGCGTTCCCGCCGTGCAGCGAGTTGTCGCCCTCGTTGCGATCGACCTCATACGCGAGCCCATCGAGCGTGAAGCGCCCGTGAGCGATGCGATTCGCCCAGCGGCCGACGAGCGCGCCCATGTACGTCTTCGCTTCCCAGTAATCGGTGGGCGTATCGTGCCCGAGCACGATATCGCCGAGGCGCCCCGCGCGATCGGGCGCGTGCCACGAAACGAGCGTCGCGCCGAGATCGCTCACGGACACGCGCATGCCATGGGCATTGCCCAGTGTGTACCGATGAATGGCCCGTCCATCGGGCAGCATGCCCCAAGGTTCGTGCGACAACTTAGCAGTGCTGATCATTTGTCGAGAAGGAGTCGAAATAAGAAGAAACGGGCGTTGTGTAGGAATTTGGCGGGGCGGGGAGTGATGGTTTGAGGGCGGCATCGCGCGCGTGGACGGTATGCAACTCCTCAAGCCGTCCCCTCCTTCATTTCCTTCAAATGCTTGTAGACGGTCGCCCGCCCCATGCCGAGCACGTTCGCGACATAGTTGGCCGCGCTCTTGCCTCGAAAGGCGCCTTCCGCATGTAGCGCCTCGACGATCTCGCGCCGGTGCTCGCGCGTCAAGCCGTTCAGACCCAACTGCCGTTCATGCAGCCAAGCGTGCAGGAACGTGTTGATGCGCTCTTGCCAGTCGTCGCGGAAAAGCTCCTCCGGCTGCGCCACCACACCCGCACCTTTGATGAATAGATCGAGTGCCGAGCGCACGTCCTCGAACATGGCAATGTTCAAGTTGATGCACATCATGCCCGCAGGCTTGCCGGCGTCGTCGAATAAGACATTGCTGACGCAGCGCATCCGACGCCCATCCCAATTGAGCTTCTCGTATGGCCCGATCACGCGTTCGCGCGCGGAGTGATCGATCTCGTCGAGCGCCGAATCGTCACCGAGCTCGCGCTTGGACAGATTGTTGGCCAGATACAGCACCGTCTGGTCGTGCAAGTCATGAATGACCACTTCCGCGTAAGGAAAGAACAGCGCGGCAACGCTGTCCGCGATCGGCGCATAGCGCGACAGCAACAAGTCTTTAACAGGGGACGTTTTCTTTTTGCGCATCGTCGGGGAACCGCGTTCGAAAAAGGCCCGCCGGCTCACGATGAGACCCAGCGGCACTGCGTCATTGTAGCGACTGCCTATCGGCGCGATCGCTCAAATGCCGATACAAGGCATGAGCGATGGCGATGTCTTCAAGGCCGAGGCCGATCGATCGGAAAAACGCGTGCCGCTCGTACGTTGGCTTGGTGCACACGCCCGATACGAGAGCCGGCAAATCGCCCCTGATCTGCTGCGGCGACCATCCCTGTTGCGCCGCGAGCTTCATCTCGCCCGCGCTAGCCGGCGTCGTCTTGCGGTAATCGCAGTAAACATCCATTTCGGGCAGCCATGCCGGGGAAATCTCATGCGCGTTCACGACATTCGTGCTGATCGACGTGACGAGCGCAGGCTTGCTCAGCGCCTCACGCATCAGCACAGGTTTGCCCGACGACGTACAGAGCATGACGACATCGGTATCTTCGACGCAGGCCTCGATGGTGGCGCAGGGCTGCGCACGCGCATCCACGGCATGGAAAGCCGCGCATCTTGCTTCGTCGCGCGCGAGGCCCGGCGAAAATACACGAATCGACGCCCACTCACGCAACGATGCCACATGTCGCAAGTGCGCGAGACCGACCGCTCCCGTTCCGATAATCGCAAGCCGCGTCGCATCCGCTCGGGCGAGCTGATCGACGGCGACCGCCGTCGTCGCCGCGGTGCGTTCCGTCGTCAGCAGGCCGGCATCGCACCACATCAGCGGATGCCCCGTTTCCATCGACATCAGCGCCGTCCAAGCCGTGACGATCGGCTTGCCGCCCGTGACGAGGTAAGGCGAAAGCTTGGCGCCGAACACCTTCTCTGCAGCCAACGCGCCAAGATACGTGATGAAATCGCCCGCGTCGCTCGGCAGCAGCGTGAGCGTTTGCGGCGGCTGCACGGCCTGTTCGGCGGCCAATGCGCGAAACATCGCCGTGAGCGCGCCTCTCGCATCGATGGCGGGGAGCGCGTCACGTATCGTCTGCTCGTCGACGACAAGCGGAAAAGCGGGTTTCATGTTTCGATCTCCTGAATTTTGGCGACTGGACCCGACGATCCAAAATAGTCTATATTGGACTTGCAGTCTACATGATACCGGCGCGTCGCTGTCCGCCGCGGGGCCGTATCGATCATCAACGACAGGAATCGAAGCCATGAAGCTGAAGCTCACTTTGTTTGTCGCCGCCTTCGCGGTCACGGCCGGCGCCGCGTTTGCGCAGTCGCCCGACACCTTGCGTTTCGGCATCGAAGCCGCCTATCCCCCGTTCGAAAGTAAAACGGCATCGGGCACGCTCGTGGGTTTCGATGTGGACGTCGGCAATGCCGTCTGCGCCCGGATGAAGATGAAATGCGTCTGGGTGGAAAACGCCTTCGACGGTCTGATTCCCGCGTTGAAAGCGCGTAAGTTCGATGTCATCAACTCGGCGATGAACATCACAGGAAAACGCAAGGAAAGCATCGCGTTTACGCGACCGATCTACGTCGTGCCGATTGTGATGATCGCTAAGCGCGGATCAAGCTTGCTGCCCGATACCAAAAAGCTGCAAGGCAAACATGTGGGCGTGCTGCAGGGATCGTCGCAAGAGGACTTCCTGAAGAAGCATTGGGCCAACGCCGGCGTGGACGTCGTGTCTTACCAGGATCAAGATCAGGTCTACTCGGATCTCGTCTCCGGGCGGCTCGATGCCGCGGTGCAGGAAGCGCAGACGGCGCAAGACGGATTCCTCGACAAACCGAACGGCTCCGGTTATGAAATTGTCGGCGCGCCGTTGAAAGATCCATCGACGCTCGGCGACGGCACGGGCTTCGGCTTGCGCAAGAGCGACACCGTGTTGCTCGCGAAGGTCAACGCCGCGTTAGATGCTTTAAAGCAAGACGGCACACTGAGCAGGCTTTCGGAAAAGTACTTCAAGCGCGACATCGTCGCAAAGTAATCGCAACGAGAGTGCCGATTCTCGTCCGGCACGCAGCATCGAAAGGCTTTCGGCCATGGATTTTGACGTCATCGTGTTGGGCGCGGGAATTGTCGGCGTGTCGACGGCTTTGCATCTGCAAGCGCGTGGCCGTCGCGTCGCGCTCGTCGATCGCCGCGCGAGCGGCGAAGAAACGAGCTTTGGCAACGCGGGATTGATCGAACGCTCGTCTGTCGTGCCTTACGGCTTTCCGCGCGACATCGGCACGCTGCTGCGCTATGCGTGCAATCGTTCGACCGATCTGTACTGGGACTATCGCGCGCTGCCCGGCTATGCGGCCTGGCTTGCCCGCTTCTGGTGGGAATCGGCACCGCAACGGCTGAGCACCGCGGCACGCGACATGCTGCCGCTGATCAGCCGCAGCGTGGCCGAGCATGACAAGCTCGTCGAACGCGCGGGGCTAACCGATCTCGTCCAAGCTCGAGGGTGGATCGAAGCATTTCGAACACCTGGCGCCTTCGCTCGCGCGATCAAGGACGCAAACGACGCCGCGCGCGAGCACGGCCTACGCGTGAATATGCTCGACGGTGATGCCTTGCGTGCTCGGGAGCCGGCCGCCGGCACCGAACTATGCGGAGCGATCCACTGGGCAGACCCGAAGAGCGTGAACGATCCAGGCGCGCTCGTTAAAGGCTACGCCTCGCTATTCGCGCGCGACGGCGGTCGCCTCTTCATCGGCGACGCGACGACATTGCGCGCGTCCGATGATGTGTGGACGGTACGTACGGAGGATGGCGTGCTTAGCGCGAAGGATGTCGTGCTGGCGCTCGGGCCCTGGTCCGACCTCGTGTTTCGGCCGCTTGGCTATCGCATCCCTTTACGCGCCAAACGCGGCTATCACATGCACTATCGTCCCACGCGACCGATGTTGACGATGCCGATCGTCGACAGCGAGCGCGGCTACGTCCTGGCCCCGATGCAAGGCGACCGGTTGCGGTTGACCACGGGCGTCGAGATCGCCAAGCGAGGCGCGCCGCCCACGTCGATTCAACTCGAGCGCGCCGAAACCTTGGCCCGCTCCGCGTTCGGGCTCGGCGAACGCGTCGACAAGGAACCTTGGCTGGGGATGCGTCCTTGCACACCCGACATGCGTCCGGTGATCGGGCCGGCCCCACGCCATCGCGGCTTGTGGTTCGCATTCGGCCACAATCATCATGGCTTAACGCTCGGCCCGGTCACGGGGCGCCTGCTCGCCGAGATGATGACGGGCGAAGCACCTTTTACCGATCCACGCCCCTACCGAGCTGAGCGGTTCGGCTGATCCAGCCCGTCGCGACCGAAAAGCACGAGAAGTTGGCCGATTGCGTCTTCACACGCTCCCTTAGGCACGATCGCTGCGGGCTATCGTAAAACGGCTTGCACCTAACGGCACGCATCCAAGAATAGATCGAGGTCTGGGCTACACAAAGGGAGGGGACACCCATGGGCACCAGCAGCTTAAATGGCAAATCGAGCCGCGTGCTCATACCGCTCGCGTCGGTTCTTGCAGTGTTTTCGCTGTGCGCACCGGCGAGTTCGTTCGCCGGCCCACTGCCGGCAGGCGGCACGTTCGTCGCCGGATCCGGCTCCATTCACGCCGGCAACGCGTCACTGACGATCAATCAAAGCACGCCGCGCGCAATCATCAATTGGGCAGATTTCTCGATCGATTCCGGCCAGCGCGTATCGTTCCTCAACGGCAGCGGAGCAACGCTCAATCGCGTGACAGGCGGCAATCCTACCCTTATCCTCGGCGCGCTTTCCGCGACGGGCAGCGTCTATCTGATCAATCCCCAAGGCATCGTCATCGGCCCGGGCGGAAGCGTCGCTACGGGCGGCGCGTTCCTCGCATCGACGCTGGACACCTGCAATTGCAGCTTTATGAATGGCCGTCCGCTCACATTCAAGGGCGACTCGAATGCATCCGTCGTCAACTTGGGCACGATCGGCTCCAGTGGAGGCAATGTCATCCTGATCGCGCGTGCGCAGGTTCTCAATGCCGGCACGCTGTCCGCGCCCCAAGGCGTAGCGGGATTGGCCGTGGGCGCGCGCGTCTTGCTGCAAGACACCTCGAGCCGTCAGACCGTCCTCGTGCAAACGGGCAGCGGCGGCTCGATCGTCAATTCCGGCACCATTGAAGCGGCGCAGGTGAGCTTGCAAGCCGCCGACGGCAATATCTTCGCGCTCGCGGGCCAGCACACGTCGATTCGCGCGACGGGCACCGCGACGCGCGGCGGACACGTATGGCTCGTCGCCGACAACGGCAACGTCACGATCGAAGGCACCATCGAAGCCCGTAACGCCAAAGGCAGCGGCGGGAGAGTCGATGTCGACGCAAGCACGCTGACGCTCGGCGACGCGTTCGGCGGCTCCGCGCTCGTCAAGGCGAAGCAATGGAACATCAAGACGCCGTCGTTCACGATCGACAGCGTGGCGACGCCTGCTCTGCGGCAGAGCTTGAATGCGGGTACGTCGATCCGGCTAACGGCGACGGGCGCTCAAGGTTCGAGCGGCAATATCGACGTGGCCTCGACGATCCACTGGGTGGGCGCGGCCGCTTTGACTCTCAACGCCTATCACTCGTTGACGATCGAAGCGGGCGCCACGCTGCGCAATTGCGGCACGGGCACCATGACGCTGCGGGCCGATGCGAAGGGACGCTACGACGGCGGCAGTGTGGTCAATCGCGGCACGATCGACTGGTCGCACAGCTTCGGGGTCGTGTCGGTGTTCTACGACGCGAACGGCAAATACGTTTCGGGCACGCAAAAGAGCAATCCGGCATGGATGCCTTCGCCGTCGGGTGGGCCACGCAAACAGATTGAGGCCGACGCGCTCGGGCCTTCGCACAGGTAGTCGCGCCCGCAACCACGCCACGAGCGCGCCGGTCTTCGCGGGCACGCTTCGCGACGCAGGATAGATCGCGTGCACGGGCAAATCCGGCAGCCGATGATCTACGAGCACCGGCACGAGTTGCCCGCGGGTGCATCGCTGCTGAGCTGCGCCAGGTGTCGAGTGCATCGAACATCAGGCTGTTGCGGCAAGCGAAGCAGTGGCCGTCAGACCTGAAACGTCTGAACGGCCTGCCGCAGTTGTTGAGCCTGCATCTCCAAAGCATTCGCGGCGCTGACACCGTCTTGAACCAAAGCCGAGTTTTGCTGGGTCATGCGGTCCATGAGTGAAACCGCCACATTGATTTGGTCGATGCCCGCGCTTTGTTCTCGAGACGCGTGTGCAATTGTTTCGACGAGCTCTGACACGCCTGTCACGGAGCCGAGAAGTTCTACGATAGTTTTGCCAGCGACCTTGACGGCGGTTGCGCTTGAATCCACCTCGGTCGTTACATCCTTGATCAACGCTGCGATTTCCTTTGCAGCCATTGAGCTGCGCTCCGCCAATCCCCGCACCTCTTGGGCGACGACAGCAAATCCACGGCCTTGAGCACCAGCGCGCGCTGCTTCCACCGCCGCGTTCAGTGCAAGCAGATTCGTTTGGAAAGAAATGCCCTCGATGACTGAAGTGATTTCCCGTATCTGAGCGGAACGTTGGGCGAGACTTTGCATTCGGCGGACTGCGTCCGCAGCCGCGCGGTCGCCTTCGCGAGCCTTGTCAGAAGCCACGTTTGCAAGCTCGCGCGCCTGGAGCGCGTGGTCCGCATTCGCCCTGACGGTTGACGCAAGCTGCTCCATGCTCGCTGAGGTCTGTTCGATACTTGCAGCTTGCTCTTCAGTCCGGCTTGAAAGTGCGCTGTTGCCTGCGCTGATGTCGAACGTAGTCGTCGCGATGGTGTCCGTCGACGACTGAATGCCGCCAATCATCGATGCCAGCCTCGAACGCATCAGGCTCATTGCGTACATGACGCTGTGTGTGTCACCGTTTTTGACGGGAACGACGACGGACAAATCGCCCTCGGAAACCCGATGGGCGATGCTAGCCGCCACCGCGGGTTCGCCTCCCAGTTGCAGAAAGAGCGTGCGTGCCATCGAAGTGCAGAGAAAGGCAACGATGCCCACGCCGATCGCGATGGACGCGGCAACCACCCATTGCACGACGCGACTGGTGTTCATCGCACGGTCGTACTCGCCTTGCGCGGCGGCGAGTTGAAGGTCGCGCAACCGTGCTCCTTCGGCCTTCACGGCAGAAGCCGTAGGCTCGATGGTTTGAGTCACTACCCACTGCGCTTCTGACAGGTTGTTTGCTTGCAGCAACTGTGCGACGGGCTTGAGTCCCTTGTCGCGAAGGGTGCGCCAGTTGGACACGAATTGTGAGGCGAGCTTTTTCTCGTCGCCGTCCAACTGATAGCTCATGAAATTGTCGACGAGGTGGTCAATTTTCTCGACTCGGCGCGTTGTTGCCTCAGTCACTGCCTGGGTTTTCGTGGCTGAAGGGTCGAGAACGGCGTCACTCACGGAAAAATGCGTCTCCCCCACAAGCTCATCGATTGTCGATATGGTTTGCAGTGCCTTTGCCCGGCCCTCGAAGACGTTTTTCAGGGCGTTCGTTCCCTGCGCCATGCCAAAAAGTCCTGTCATTCCAACGGCGACGAGGACAGCGGCAACGGCCATCGTCACAATCAGGAGTCGGCTTTTTACGGTGAGTTTGCTCATGGGAGGGGCTGCGTGTTTCGCAATTCGGTGCGGCGGGTGACGTCACACGCGAGTTGATGCGGGACTTGTGGCGGAAGGTAGCTTCAGGGTGGTGCGCTTCTGGTTAACGGCCGGCGGCGCACGACATTTGATGAATGTTTTGTGACGTCATGCGCGAATTTGGTGCGGATGGACGGCCTTAGTTCTCTGAGGCTGGGTAGCGATGCTCCACGCGAGGTATTCGGCGGGGACGTACGAAGCGCCGTAAGGCGCAGTGAAGTCCTCCCAGACAGGACAGCCGGCACCCCGGCGCAAGGGCGTGCGATGAACCGCTGGGCCGAAAGCGTTTCCGGGCGGCGGGCCCGACGTCGGCGCTAGGACTCCAGGGGCATCGTGCGGAACGATTCGAGCGACGCAGAGGACAGCGGGGAGATAGAATGTCTCACTTTGATGACGGTTCAGTTCAGTTGCTTCACGCCTTTCACGCTCACACATCCCTAACTGTGGCATGACGCCCTCGGCTGTGGTCGCACCATTTCGACGCCTACAGGAGAAGATAGATGAACGGGACAGTCGACACCGCTGCAAACGAGCACATCCGGTTCACACCGGCCATCTTCTCGCGCGACGATGGCGTTCTTTTCTCCGCATACGACGTGAACTTCGGCTATCACGCCTTTGCGCTTTCCTACGAAGCCGCATGCGAGCGTCTGGGCGCCAGTAGGCAGGAGCGCGAGCAGGTTCTGCTTGCCTTCCAGCTTAACCACCCGAGGATTATCCGCGCCATCAAGAAAAAGGCACTGCCGGCTGATGGTCGACGCGTCGTTCTCGAGGCGCAAGACTTTCCCTGATTCGCGTGAACGCAGGCTGCGTCCAGTGCACGGAACTTCCTCGGTTCTCTTGGTGCTAGCGGAGCCGGTGGTGGATGAAACCGTGTCGGACGCGGCCGCTGTCAGCGGGGAATCGGCTTTTACGGCGTTCAGGTGGATATCAGCGCTAACGAAAGCACATCGGAGAAATCTCCGACCAGGTG
>CAYRLJ010000053.1:0-24430 GCA_964425025.1 uncultured Burkholderia sp.
TGGCCGACGTCGCAGAACGGGCAGCGGCGCGTGCACTTGTCGCCCATGATCATGAACGTAGCCGTGCCCTTGCCGAAACATTCGCCGATGTTCGGGCAGCTCGCCTCTTCGCACACCGTGTGCAGGTTGTGCTCGCGCAGGATCTGCTTGATTTCCGAAAAGCGGGAATTGCCCGTCGCCGCCTTCACCCGAATCCACTCGGGCTTCTTCAGCTTTTCGATCGGCACGATCTTGATCGGAATGCGCGCCGTTTTCGCCTGCGCCTTTTGCTTCGCGGTGGCGTCGTAAGGCGTAGCGGCTTGCGGCGCGTTCAAAGCGCCGCTCGATTCAGCGGTAACGTCAGTCATTCGGTGATTCCAGTCGATGAGCGTGCGCCAAGCGCGCCGCCGAGGTTCGCGGCGAGCCGTGCCGCCAGAGTTTCGGCCACCTCGTGCCAGCCGGCGGCGACGCCTAGCGTCGCCATATCGACTGTCTCGAGCCCCGCGTAGCCGCAAGGGTTGATCGCGAGAAACGGCCGCAAGTCCATCTTCACGTTCAGACTCACGCCGTGATAGCTGCATCCGTTACGGATTTTCAGGCCGAGCGCGGCGATCTTCGCGCCTTCATGCCTAACCACTCCCGGCGCCACATAGATGCCGGGCGCGCCGGCCCGGCGCTCGCCGACGAGATTATACGCTGCGAGGGTGTCGATCGCGGCTTGCTCGATTCGCGTCACGAGATCGCGCACCATCAGCTTGCGCCGGCGCAAATCGAGCAGCAGATAGGCGACGACTTGTCCCGGCCCGTGATACGTAATCTGTCCGCCCCGGTCGACTTTCACGAGTGGAATGGCGGGATCGGCCGCGAGCAAATGAGCGGGATCGCCCGCTTGGCCAAGCGTAAAGACGGGCGGATGCTCAACTAGCCAGATTTCGTCCGGGGTATCGGCCGTGCGCGCCTCGGTGAACGAGCGCATCAAGTCGAAACTGACCTCGTAGGGCTCGAGGCCCCGCCGGCGAACGATAGGCGCCGGATCGACCACCGCGGGATCGAGAACAACCGCGCTATCGGGCGCCGCGCCCGAGGAAGACGGCAACGGAGACACGGACGAAAGAGACGAAGACGATGCGGCACACATGATGGCCGCCAGTTTACCGGAATCAAGCCTGCCTCGCCCGGGCCGGCCGTAGCCGGCCCAAATCGCCAGCGCAGAATCACCTGCGCTCAGCCCTGCCGCGCCGCGTCAGACCGTGCGCCAGCCGCCCCACCGCGCCGCCCACCAATCCGAGAACGACTTGGTGAGGTCGCGCAGCACGGAGGTGCGAGAAAGCGGCGCGACGAACGCAACGCACGCGGCGTGCGCGCCTTCGGCGCTGAGCCAAAGGCGCTCCCCGGGCCGCAGCCGCAGCGAACGCCCAGGCGCGAGCCAGTAATCCTCGACATCGTTGCTGCGTGTAACCCACACCGCCGAACCGTGCACAGACAAGCGCGTGCTGTGCGCCACCATCATCGGCAGCGTTTCGCCTGGCACGATTTCGAACGTGATGCTTGAGGAAATTTGTCTCATGATCGCTCCACCAAAAGAGTGCTTCGTGGCTAGAATCCTAGGCGGGGCAAGCCCTTGCGCAAAACGATCAATTCTCACGCATATGTGAGAAAAATTAACAAATGAAGACGGAGCGTCCCGTGAGCCTACGTCAACTGCCGGCGCTCAATGCGCTGCGGACATTCGAAGCCGCCGCTCGACACGAGAGCTTTTCTCGCGCGGCCGATGAGCTGTTCGTCACTCACGGCGCCGTCAGCCATCAAATACGCGCGCTCGAGGACGAACTCGGTACCCCGCTTTTCTTACGCGAAGGAAAACGCGTGCGCTTGACCGATGTCGGCTGCCGCTATGCGAAGGACGTCCGCGCCGCGCTGATGGCGCTCGCCGACGCGACGCGCGACGTACGCGAGGGCCATCGGGCGCGGCGGCTTGTTGTTTCGTCGGCGTCCTCTTTCTCCGCGCGCTGGATCACGCCGCGAATCGGCCGGTTCATCGAGCGCCATCCAGAGATCGATTTGGAGTTGTTGTCGACGAACGCCTTGACCGATTTCACGCGCGAGGATGTCGATGTCGGCATCCGCTTCGGTGCGGGCCCTTACCCCGATCTTCACGCGGAGCCACTGCTCGACGAAGTGTGGTTTCCCGTCTGCGCGCCGACCTTCAACGGCGGCGCACTGCCGCAAACGCCGGCGGAGTTGGCGGCGTCGCCCCGATTGCTGCGTTCGGACGAACACATGTGGCGCCCCTGGTTCGAGGCCACCGGACTGCCCGGCATGGCCGAGCCGCGCCGCGGGGTGCTCTATGAGGATTCGTCGAGTTTGCTGCAGGCGGCGGTCGACGGGCAAGGCATCGCGCTCATGCGCCGATCGATCGCAACGCACGAGCTCGCCAACGGACGGCTCGTGCGCTTGTTCGAAACGCACGCGAAAAGCGCTTCGTCGTATTGGTTCGTCTGCCCGCCGCCGCTCGCGGGGAGCACACGGGTTCAGGCGTTTCGCGCGTGGCTGATGGAGGAGGTGGAGCGCTTTCGCGCGCAGCTCACAGCACGACCTTCACCATCGGATGCCCCGTGAGGGCCCGATAGATATCGTCGAGCTGCTCGCGGCTTTGCGCGCGAACCGTGACGGTCAAGCCGGTGTAATTACCGCCGCTCGAGGGCCGCGTTTCGATGCGCGTCCCGTCGAAGCTCGGATCGAACTGCTTCACGACATCCACGATCGTGTCGGTGAAGTCGGGATGCGCCTTGCCCATGACCTTGATCGGAAAGTCGCAAGGAAATTCGAAAAGGGATTCATTCACCGGGCTCATGATTCATGACCTCCGTTACTTCTTCTTCCCGAACATGAGCAAGACCGAATCCCAGAGGCGGCCGCCGATGCCCGCTTGCGGCACCGCTTGCAGCGCGACGATCGGGAACTGCGTGAGCGTCTTGCCGTCGGCGACGATTTGCACCGTCCCCACTTGCTGGCCGTTCGCAAGCGGCGCGACCAGCGGCTCGTTCAGCACGACTTGCGGCTTGACCTTGCCCCCCATACCGCGCGGCACGGTGATGTATTGATCGCTCTTCACACCCACCTGCACTGAATTGGCCGCGCCCTTATAAACACGGGGCGTCTGCACGGACTGATTCGCCTTGAACAGGCGCACGGTGTCGTAGGCCGAGTAGCCGTAGTTCAGCATCTTCATGCTGTCTTGCACGCGCTCGTGTTCTTTTTCCTCGCCCATCATCACGCTGACAAGGCGGCGCGAGGCGTCGGCCACACCCTGCAGCGGGCGCTTGGCCGATGCGATCAGGCAGTAGCCGGCCCCTTGCGTGTGGCCGGTCTTCAACCCGTCGACCGTCGGGTCGATCCACAGCAGCCGGTTGCGGTTCGGCTGCTTGATCTTGTTGTACGTGAATTCTTTGATCGAGAAGATGCTGTAGTACTCGGGGTAGTCGCGGATCAAGTGAGCCGATAGCACCGCGAGATCGCCAGCCGTCGTGTAGTGGCCCGGCGAGGGCATGCCGTTCACGTCGGCAAAGTGGGTGCCCTTCATGCTGAGCCGCTGCGCTTCGGCGTTCATCATTTCGACGAAATGCGCTTCGCTGCCGCCGACGAGTTCGGCCAGGGCGATCGCCGCATCGTTGCCCGACTGGATGATCATGCCGTAGACGAGATCGTGCACCGTGACGGGCTTCTGGGCTTCGATGAACATGCGCGATTCGTCGTTGCGCACGCGGCGCACGGCCTCGCTCGGAACGACGACCTGATCCATCGAGATCTTCTTCGTCTGCAAGGCTTCGAAGACCAGATAGGCCGTCATCAGCTTCGTCAGCGAAGCGGGCTCGACGCGCGCGTCGGCATTGCCCGAGGCGAGGACTTGATTGCTCGTCGCATCGACGAGCACCCACGACTTGGCCGTGACAGCGGGCGGCGGCACCTGCGCCCCCGCGGCGGGCGCATAGGCGGCGCCCGCGGCGAGCGTAGCGGCGACGAGCGCGCAGACAGGCGCCGAGCGTCGGAGCGACGGCGGAGCGAAGGACGAAGCAAGCGACGAGAGGCGGAACGAGGAAGAACGCATAGATTGATTCGTGCAGGAAAGCGCCGCGCGCCATGCGCGCGATCGGGAAGTGCCGGCCGCCGTTCGGCGGATCTCGCCGCCCGTCACGGCGCGCGATGAACGGGCGGCGTGTTTCGCGCGGCGGCCCGTTGGACCGGCTCCACGCGATTCGGTTCGCTCGATTCTCGCGCGCCCGCGGCTACCCGCGATGCATCGCGCAGGGCCTCGTTGACGGAGCGGTACGCAAAAAATTGCGCTTATTATACGCGGCGCGACTTGTCGAAAACTTGCCGAAAACGCGTTTTTCTCGGCAAGAGCGCGTGTCGGCCCGCCCATGGGAGCCCTCTCCCACAGGCTTTGCCGGCATGTCGCCCCATCAGATCAATGCCGGCTCGACGTTAATTCAACGCCAGGCATCGACGACGATGCGTTTCAAGATATGAAGCTTGCGATGGAGAAAGTGCTCCGCGCCCGGAATGACGACGACAGGCAACTCTTGCGGCCGAGCCCAATCGTAGACGGAGCCGATCGGCACCGTTTCGTCCTGCTCGCCATGGATGACGAGCGTGTTATCGGGCACGCTGGCCACGTCGAAGCGGCTCGCGGCCGTGCCGACGAACACCATCCGCTCGACGCTCTGCCCGCGCTCGGCCAGCGTGTGCGCCACATGCGAGATCACGGCCGTGCCGAACGAGAAACCCGCCAGCACGAGCGGCAACGAAGCCTGCTCCGGCTGCTCGCGCATATGGGCCAGCAACGCCAGCAGGTCGTCGCGCTCGCCGACGCCTTCGTCGTATTCGCCCTCGGTCTGCCCCACGCCGCGAAAATTCGACCTATAGGTTAGATAGCCCAATTGCACGAGCGTACGGGCCAGCGTTTGCGCGACCTTGTTGTCCATCGACCCGCCGAACAGCGGATGGGGATGCGCGACGAGCGCGATACCGCGCGGCGTGCCCTCGGGCGCGTCGAGCGCGACTTCGATCTTGCCGACCGGACCATCGATGAGAAACTTCTTCGTATGAACGTTCATGGAAGACGCTGTGCCAAAACGCGGTGAATCAGACGGACTCGCCCGGCTGGCCGGGTTGGTCGATCAGCAGCCGCTCGACGATCTTGCCGTCCTTCAGGTGCGACTCGACGATTTCATCGAGATCGGCTTCGTCGAAATAGGTGTACCACGTGCCTTCCGGATAAATGACGATCGCCGGCCCCTGCTCGCAGCGGTCCAGGCAGCCGGCCTTGTTGATCCGCACGTTGCCCGGGCCCGCGAGGCCGAGCTGCTTCACACGCTTTTTGGTGTGGTCGAGCATCTTCTCGGCGTCGCAGCGCCGTCCGCAACTCGGACGCTCGACGCCCGGATCGCGTTGGTTCAAGCAGAAAAAGACGTGGTACTTGTAAAAGGAGTCCATGGTCTCGCCGTTCGAGGGTGCACCGGGGCCATCGCCAAACCGTCATGCTGCGCGAAAGCGCGAAAGCGCATCGCAGCGTAGCGCGCCTGCGTCGGCACCCGGGATGGGTGGGTAGGAGAGTCGGCCGATTATAGCGAGCGTCGCGCACGGCCGCTGACGCCCGACCCGGCAAAGAACAATGGACGATGGACGATGAGCGATGAGCGATGAGCGATTCGCCGGCACCGCGCCCGCTCACTGAGCGCCGGCTTACTGCGCGGCGGCGCTCGCCCGCATGCCGAGCCAGGTCACGAGCTGCGCCACGAATTGGTCGCTGGCGGCCGACAAGGCTTGCACGCCCCCCGCCGCGTTAGGCATGCGCGCGGGCGCACGTGCCTCGAATGTCTGCTGGGCGATCAGTGCGCCGTCGCGCGTCAACGTCGCGCGCGCCGTCAGCACGCCTTGGCTCAGGCTCTCGCTGTCGAACACCTGCTCGAATCGCTCCAGATCGATCGTGAGCAGCGGCGCGCTCACGGCCTGGCCGCCGCCGAGCACCGCCCCGTGCGCGGCCAATGCTCCGCGTACGCGCTCGGTCAACAGCTGGGCGGGCCGCATCGTCCAATGGCTGTTCGCGTAGGCCGACGTGCGGTTCGGGTCCGCGTAATTCATGCGGTACAAGATGTCGTCGCTGTCGAGCGCGGCCGGAGCGCGGACATCGAACAAGCGCAGCGTCGGCAGCGGGCCCGGATGGGCCGGCATCGGCTGCGGACCGAGATCGTAGCGAACGTTGGAAATCGCGGCCGGCGTGCCGAGCGTGCACCCGCCGAGCGCCCCGGCCAGACCGGCTCCGGCGAAGGCGCAGATCGCCGCTGCGAAGATGCGCGCGAGTGCGGTGCGTGTTGAGCGCGCACGCGCCGCGCGCATAGGTGAGCGCTTGCGCAAATTTTTTAGATCCGATGAACGTCCCATGCTGTGCGCTTCCTTTCGATTCAATGCTGTGTGCCGGCCGATGCAGCCGCGGGCCATGCGAAGCCGGGCTCGCCCGGCCCCGGTTGCACGTGCCCCACGCCGAACAATAGGCTGCGCGGGCTCGTGCTGAAGGTGGCCGCGGCGCGGTCGAACGCACGCGCCGCGCCGCTCATGTCGGTCGCCAGCGCGTCGACGCGCGGCAGCGTCTCATAGTCGAGCCGCGACGACATCTCCTGCAGCGACGCATTCATCGTCGCAAGCGCCCCGCCCGCGCGATCGGCGGCCGAGCCGATCTTGTTCAGGTTCGAGACGAGCGGCCCATTCGATGCCGACAGCGATGCGACGAGCGCGTCGGTCGACGCGAGCGTATGCGTGAGCTCATTCATCGTGCCCGGCAATTGGGCCACCGCCGGCTCCGCCGCCTGCGCGAGCACCGTGACTGCATCGGCTGCCCGCTGCAGGCTGGCGGCCGTCGCCATCAATTGCGTGCGCGTCTGATCGGAGAGCATCGCATCGGCACGCACGGCCACGCTTTGCAGCTCGCTCAGCAGCGCATCGCCGCGCTGTTGCAATTGATCGAGCAGGCCGGGGCGCATCGGCAACTGAGCGACATGGGCAGCGGAAGTCGGCACCGCAGCCAGATCGGTGCCCGTGTCGTCCAACTGCACGAAGGCAATGCCGGTCACGCCCTGCAGGCCGAGACTGGCGAACGTCGAACGCGTGATCGGCGCGCGTTTGTCGACGAGGATACGAATGACGATCGTCCCCGGATGCGCATGATCGAAACGGATCGATTGCACCTTGCCCACTGCCAGGCCGCGATAGCGCACGTCCGCGTCGCTGGAAAGGCCCGTCACGTTCGTATGCGACACCAGATCGTACGGCACGCGCACCGTGCGGTCGAAATTGAACCAAAACACGGCCAGCGCGATCGCGAACCCGAGCCCGATCGTGAACAGCCCAGCCCAAAATGCATGCGATTCGTTTTCCATTCACTTTCGTCCCGTTTGTGCGCGCGTTTGCGCTACACGTGCAGCGCGCCATCGCGCCGTCGCGTCACAGCGGCACCTCGGCCGATGCGGATTCGAGCGCGGCCGGCGGCAGATTGGCACGGCGCTCGGGCGGCAGCGCCTGCAGCGCGCGCCGGCCGCGTCGCCCCAGAAAGAACTCGCGGATAAACGGATGATCCACGGCGGCCGCGTCCTCGATCGGCGCGGCGACGAGCACACGGCGCTCCGCAATCACGGCCACGCGCGTCGAGAGCGAGGTCATCGTATCCAGATCGTGCGTGACCATGACGACGGTCAAACCGAGCGCGCGATGCAGGGTCGCGATCAGTTCGACGAAGTCTTCCGATGCCTTCGGGTCCAAGCCGGCCGTGGGTTCGTCGAGAAACAGCAGCTCCGGTTCGAGCGCGAGCGCACGCGCGATGCCCACGCGCTTGATCATGCCGCCCGAAAGCGCGGCGGGCATTTTCCATGCGTGTTTGCACGGCAGCCCTACCATGTCGAGCTTGAGCATGACGATGTCGTGCAATAGCGGGGCCGGCACGCGGCCGAGCTCGCGGATCGGCTGCGCAACGTTGTCGAATACCGACATCGACGAAAACAGCGCGCCTTGCTGGAACAGCATGCCCACGCGGCTGCGCATGACCCGTGCCGTTTGTTCGTCGATCGTCGACGTATCGCGCCCGAATACCTCGATCGTGCCGGAGCTCGGCGCTTCGAGCCCGAGGATCTGGCGGATCAGCGTGGTCTTGCCCGAACCCGATCCACCGACGATCGACACGATTTCCCCGCGCCGCACGTCAAAGTTCAAATGCTCATGCACGACCGTGGCGCCATAGCGCTTGGTCAAATCCCGTACCTCGATCACCTGCTCGGCGATCGGGGGCGGCGGGCGGTGACGGACGGCAGCGGATAGGGGGGCGGTCATAGGCCGACGTTCTGGAAGACAATCGCGAAAATCGCGTCGGCGAGGATGACGACCGTGATCGACGAGACGACCGACGACGTCGTGCCCCTGCCAAGGCTCTGCGAGTTCGGCTTGATCCGAAAACCGAAGTGGCATGCCGTGAGCGCGATCAGCATCCCGAACGCCACACCCTTGCCAAGCCCGATCCATAGATTGACCGCCGGCACGACGCTCGGGAGCGCGCGAACGAAGAAGAAGACGTCGATGCCGAGCACAAGCTGCGCCGCGAGCGCGCCACCGATCAACGCGATGATGTTCGTCCACACGACGAGCAGCGGCATGGCAACGGATAGCGCGATGACGCGCGGCAGCACGAGACGCAGGCCGTGAGGAATACCCATGACGAGCATGGCATCGAGTTCTTCCGTCACGCGCATGACGCCGATTTGCGCCGTGATGGCCGAGCCCGAGCGGCCGGCAACGAGAATCGCCGCGAGCACCGGGCCGAGCTCGCGAATCACCGCGAGCCCGAGAATGTTGACGATGAACTGATTCGCGCCGAACAGCCTCAACTGCTGGGCCGACAAATAGCTGAGAACGATGCCGATCAGAAACGCGACGAGCGCCGTGATCGGCAGTGCTTTCGCTCCGGCGCTGTACACGTTCGCCGAGATCTCGAGCCACGGCGCGCGTGCCGGGTGGCGCAACACCGCCAAGAGATCGAGCACGAAACGGCCGAACATCGCCAAGCCGCCATGGGCGTGATCGGCGAACCCCAACACCGAGCGGCCGAGCGCCGTGACGAAGTCGACGCGTTCGACGACATCCGGGCTCTCGCGCTGCGCTTCAAGCAGGGCGATGCGCGCGAAGATGTCTCGTTGGGTGTCCGTCAACGTGATGCGCTCCGGCATCTTGCGGCCCCAAACGCGCCACAACGCCTGCCCGCCGACGTGATCCATCCGCTCGACGTTCGATAAATCCCACTGGGCGGGCGCCGCGCGCGCAAGCGAGGCCAGCCGCGACCTGGCGCCGGTACGGGCACGGTCGCGCGCGAGCGCAAGCGCTGTCCATTGTCCGGACAGCCTAACGAGCGGACCCAGGCTGTCGCGCTCGATGCGCAAGCCCGGCGGGGTGTCGAAGTCCAAGGAAGGAGCGCCCCCACGCGATGAACTGAACTGCGGCCATTGTAGCGGGCCGTACGCCGGCCCGGCCGCGGGGCAGCCCGCGGTCCTTTTCGCGTTTTTCGAAGGCGAGCGCCATGCCGCGGCCGCATGGCGCACGTTTGGCAAGCCGCGTCGCGCCGGCCCCACTACAATACAGGCCATGACCGATACCCTTTTTCCGCCCCCTGGCCCCGGCTCCGCACCGACGAGCCGCGCCGGCGATTGGCGCATCGACCGCGAGCGCGCTCGGGCGGGCGGCGCAAGTGCGATTCCGTCCGAAGCACTAGAAATCGTCGACGAGACGGCTTCGACCAATACCGACCTCATGGCGCGCATGAAGGCGCTGCCGCGCGAGCGCGTTGCGTTCGGCGTGCATGCCGTGCGGGCCGCCTATCGGCAAACGGCGGGACGCGGCCGGCAAGGCCGTAGTTGGCAGGCTAAACCGGGACACGCGCTGACGTTCTCGCTCGCCTGCGTGCTGCCGCGTCCGCTGGCCGGGCTCGCCGGGCTTAGTTTGGCGACGGGTGTGGCCGTCGTCGACGCGCTCGCGCGCCTTTGCCCGAGCGAAGGCGCGCGGCTCGCGCTCAAATGGCCGAACGACGTATTGCTCGATGGCAGCAAGCTCGCCGGGATACTGATCGAGACGGCCTGGAGTAGCGCGAACGCCAGTGCCGTCGTGATCGGCGTCGGCATTAACGTGCGCCGCGACGAAGCGCTCGAAGCGGAACTCCAAGCGGCCGCCGCGACCGTCCCCGCGCAGGCCCGCGCAACGCCGCCCACCGCGCTTTCGCAGGCGCTGCCGAACGCGAATCTGACCGATACGCTAGCCGTCACCGTCAAAGGGCTGACAGAAATGATCGAGCGCTTCGGCGCACAAGGGTTCGCGGCGTACGTTGACCGCTGGAACGAATATCACGCCTACGCGAATCGCGAGGTCGTGCTCATCGAAAAGGGCGCCGAGATCGCGCGCGGCGTCGCGACGGGCGTCGACGGCTCGGGACAATTGCTGCTGTCGACCGACACAGGCATGCAAGCGATTGCGACGGGTGACGTTTCCCTGCGGCTCGCCGGCGACGCGCCATGAGCGGTCGCGCGCCGTCTTTGCTGATCGACGCCGGGAACAGCCGCGTGAAATGGGCGCTCGCCGATGGGCAAGGCGCCTTTTCGCGCAGCGGCGCATTCGCGCATGCGCCGCACGCCGTTCGTGCGGCGCAGCACGCGAGCGCCTCGCACGATGCAACCGTCCTTCGCACGAGCACTGACATAGCGGCCGAAGATGCTGCCGAATGGTCTACCCCATGGGCCGACCTGCCCCTACCTGCCGGGGCCTGGATATCGAACGTCGCCGGCGAAGCCGTGGGCCAGCGAATCGCGGCGTTGCTCGATGCGCACTGGCCGGGCCTGCCGCGCACGTTCGTTCGCGCGCGCGAGCGGCAGTGCGGGGTCGTCAACTGCTATGGCGCGCCCGAGCGGCTCGGCAGCGATCGCTGGGCCGGCCTCATCGGCGCGCACGCGGCGTTTCCGGGCGAGGCGCTCATGATCGCGACGCTCGGCACCGCGACGACACTCGAGGCATTGACGGCCGACGGCCGCTTCGTCGGCGGGATGATCGCGCCGGGCTGGTCGCTGATGATGCGCTCGCTCGGCGAACACACGGCTCAGTTGCCGACGCTTGCTGTCGATTCGGTGCGCACGCTCGTGGGCGATGCGCTCGCACGGCATTGGTTCGCGACCGATACGCATCATGCGATCACGGCAGGATCACTGCTCGCGCAGGCGGGACTCATCGAGCGCGCATGGCGCGAACTTTGCCGCGCCTGGGACGCTCCGGTGCGGCTAGTCGTCGGGGGCGGCGCATCCGGCGACGTCGCGGGCGCGCTGGACGTGCCGCACACGCGCCACGACACGCTCGTACTATCGGGACTCGCGCGGATCGCGGCCGAAGACGAGACCGTAGCTAAGAGGAATACGAACGATAAGGAGACGTGACGATGCTGCGTTGGCTAATCGCCATTTTGGTTGTCGCCAATTTGATCGCGTTCGCCCTTGCGGGCGGCCTATTCGGGCCGCTGCCGGCAGCCGGGCCGCGCGAAACGCATAACCTCGAACGCCAAGTTCACCCGGAATGGCTCAGGACGCGGCCGATGTCGGAAGCCGAATCGGCGGAGCAAGCCATCGTCGGGCTGCCCGATCCTACGCCGCTTGTCGCAGCGGCGCCGCTCGGCGGCTAGCCGTCCTCGCTTGCGCTTAGGACGCTTGCGAGCGCACTTTCTTGAGCAGCGCCGTCGTCGAGCGCTCATGTTCGAATGCGATGGCCTGCGCGCGGCCGCCCCATCCGCGCACGAGCGCCGATTCCGGCAATGCGTCCATGTCGTAATCGCCGCCTTTGACGAGTACGTCCGGACGCAATGCGCGAATCAACTCGACGGGCGTTTGCTCACCGAACGG
Source organism: uncultured Burkholderia sp. (assembly GCA_964425025.1). Taxonomy (GTDB): domain Bacteria; phylum Pseudomonadota; class Gammaproteobacteria; order Burkholderiales; family Burkholderiaceae; genus Trinickia. The sequence goes on from CAYRLJ010000053.1 coordinate 11,949, forward strand.
GACGACCCAATCGACGCTCTCGAGCGAGGCGAGCAGCGCCATCCGATCGTCCTCGCAGTTGATCGGCCGATCGCCGCCCTTGCCGAGCATGCGCACGGAGGCATCGCTATTGACGCCGACGACGAGGCAAGCGCCCAGCGCCTTCGCCCGCGCGAGATAGGTGACATGGCCGCGATGCAGGATGTCGAACACGCCGTTCGTGAAGACTACGGGCGCGGCAAGCGTATCGCGTCGTGCGGCAAGCGCTTCGCGGGAGATGATCTTGCGTTCGAACGAAACGGGAGACATAGGCGGGAAAATCCGATCGACGCGGGGCTCAGCGCACCCAGCGTATTGGCTTCCAGATGACACGAAGCCCGCCGGCGCGAGAAATCGGAAACAGCGATCCTCGCGCCGACGGGCTTAGCGAATCGATACGCCGCGTCAGGCCGGCTGGTGCTCGGCCGAACCCGAGCCTTGCAGGCGCGCGGCAACTTCCTTGCGGTAGCGGTTCAATTCCTGCGCCGTCGTGAACGTGCGCTCGAACAGCAGCGAGAGGTTGTGCAAGATGCGCTCGACGACCTTCTTTTCCCAGCCGTCGTCGAAGCGGATCTGTTCGTCGAGCCAGCGCTCGAGCCATTCGGGATCGGGCAGGCGCGATTGGATCGTGTCGCGGGGGAACAAATCGCGGTTCACGTGCAAATTAGTGGGATGCAGTGGCTTTTCGGTGCGGCGCGCCGACGCCATCAGCACGCCGATCTTCGAAAACGCGGCCCGTGCCACGTCGCCGCAATTGATCAGCGCCTTCTTCATGTAGCGCAGGTAGGCGCCGCCATGGCGGGCTTCGTCGCGCGAAATCGTTTCGTAGATGTGCTTGATCACGGGCTCCGTGTGCCATTCGGCGGCACGGCGATACCAGTGGTTCAAGCGGATTTCGCCGCAAAAATGCAGCATCAGGGTCTCGAGCGGCGGCGCCGGATCGAACACGAAGCGCACCGCGTGCAATTCGGCTTCCTTCGGCACCATTTCGGGACGAAAGCGACGCAAGTACTCCATCAGAACGAGCGAATGCTTTTGTTCCTCGAAGAACCATACGCTCATGAAGGCCGAGAAGTCGCTGTCGTGATGGTTGTCGCGCAGGAACATTTCGGTAGCCGGCAGCGCCGACCATTCCGTGATCGCGTTCATCTTGATCGTCATCGCCTGCTCGTCGGTCAAGAGCGATGCGTCGAAGGTCTCCCAGGGAATGTCCTTCTCCATGTCCCATCGGACCGATTCGAGCGATTTGTAAAGTTCCGGATAAAGCATGGTGTTCATAGGTCCCACCCCTGGTCTGCCATTGCAACTCGTATTCACGCCGCACGCGCCATCGATCACCGCGCCTATGCGGTGAAAGGCATACAATTTTACGCGGCGATTACGCCCCGTTTAGTGATCGTCTCAATGCCGGCCCTGCGGCGCGTGCATCGACGCCCGCGAAGGCACCAGCCGGCGCGGGCGCCCGCGCGATGACCGAAAGCGGCGCCTCGCCGCTATTGTCCCGGCCGCGCGCCCTCGTCCCGGCGAACGGCACGACTGTCGCGATCATGATTTTTCAAATCTCGCTGACGAAACGTAATCTTTGAAATAATAGCACGCGCCGCTAGCAGCACCGTCGCAACGGACGGGCCTGATGAGGCGCCGGAACAGACGCTCAGCCCCCGCCTTGCGGCGCTTCGACGCGAACCGAGGCGGCTTTTGCGCGCACCGCCCTGTTCTCGCTTAGCGTCGTGCCGATCCACTCGGCCAGCCGCTCGCGTTGCGCGAGCGCGTCTCGATAGCCGAGATCGATCAACTCGCGCGCGAATTGCGCTTCGAACAGCAGATAGCTCGCGAACGACGCACCCGCGGCGCGATTGCCGCCGACGGCGCCGAGCAGCCCCCGCACCGTGAGCGGCAACTGCTTCAGGTGCCGCACGGCCATCAGCTCGATGCGCTCGCTGGGGGCGATCGGCAGCACGTCGACGTGTCGCCAGCCGCTCTCGGGCTCGACCTGCTGCGGCAAGTGGCGAATCATGCCGTTGATGTGTTCGATTCGTTCGATGTCGGCGCCGATCGAATCGAGAAACACGCTGGCCATCACCTGTTGCCCGATTTGCGCGAGCGAGGGATAGCCTGATTGAAGACCTGCCGCAGGCACCTCGGGGCGCGGCGTCGCGGCGCCGAGCACGACGATGCGCTGCGCCCCGAAGTGGATCGCGGGGCTCAGCGGCGCGATTTGCCGAATCGAGCCGTCGCCGAAATATTCGGCGCGGCCGTCGAGCTCGAGCGGCACCGCCGGAAAGATAAACGGAATCGCCGCCGAAGCGAGCAAATGCGCCGGTGTGAGCGAGACCATCCGCGCCCCGCGCTGCGCACGGCGCCACGACTGGATCGGCTCCTCGGCCTGATAGAACGTCAAGTGCCGGCCGCTCGAATAGCTGAGCGCCGTGATCGACAGTGCGTGCAGCGCATGAGCGTCGAGCATGTCGGCGATGCGGGGAAAGTCGAGCGCCTCATTCAACAAATCCGCGAGCGGGCTGTTGTCGAATAGTGCTCGGGGCGAGCGCCGCACGGCCCAGCCGAACGTCATCGTCGCGAGCCAGCGCGCGCCGGCCGCGGCCACGCCGCGCCAATCGGTGCGATAGACCTGCTCGGCGCGAATATTCGACCAAAAATCGACGAGACGCCCCACGCTGAGCGAGAAGTCGTCCGCGTGACTCGCGATCGAAGCGGCGTTGATCGCCCCCGCCGAGGTGCCGCAGACGATGGTGAAAGGCGAAGCGCGCTCGAGCGGCGCAACCTCTTTCGCGATTTGCGCAAGCGCCTTGAGCGCTCCCACCTGGTATGCGGCCCGCGCGCCGCCGCCCATCAGAACCAACGCTAGGCGCACGGCGAACAACCGAAGAAAGGGATGAAGGACCGTCGCGCGTGCGCCAAGCGCGGCGCGCGATGAAGGCGGCGGGGACGACCGGCTTGCGTCATTTTTCCTCGCGCGGGGCGCCGCGTACTCCCGACGCCGGCTTCGCGCCGCTCTTGCGTGCGGGCGCACGTTTGGCTGCCGGCTTCGATGACGCCGCGGCCGAGCCGCCCGACGCCTTTTCGCCGCGCGCGCCGGGCTCCCTCGACGAAGAAGTCTTTGCATCGGCCTCTGCATCGGCCTTTGCTTCGGCCTTTGCATCAGGCTCGGCGCCGGCCTCGCTGCCGGCCGCGTCAGGCGGCGTCATCGCGAACGCGGCAAGTTGATTGAACTGCGACTGGAGCAGGTTCCACCAAACCGAAGGATCGAACGCGGCGCCCGCTTGCGCGCCGGTACCGGGCGCTTGATCGGCCGACTCGGCGCTGGCCGTGCCACCGCTCGTCGCATTGCTCGACGGGCCGGACGAGGCGCTCGCCGACGCGCCCCACGGCGATGACGGCTTCGTTTGCGCGCTCGCCGCATGGGCCGCAGCCGCCGCATTCGCCGCGTCGGCCGGCTGCGTCATCGACGCCTGCGCGAATGCACCGAATGCGCTTAGCGTCGAGAGCGTCGCGCGCTGCACCTCGAGCGCCTGGGTGGCCGATTGCAGCATATTGAGATTGAGCTTGAGCCATTGCTCGACGGCGCGCATGTCGGTGATGCGCTTGTCGAGTTCTTCGACGTCCATGAGCGGCTTCATGAGATCCGACATCGCCGATAACGGGCCGCCGAAGCCTTTGGCCGTCCCCGGCTGCATCCCGGGAAACGCCGAGCCGAACGGCGTGAGGCGCATCATGCCCCACATGTTGTCGAGCATCTCCGCGGGCGGAAAACCTGGGAAGCCCGGAAATGGCGGGGGGCCGCCGGCGGTGTCGGTCATCGAGTGCTCCTTGGAGAGATTGAGGGGTATGCTTGTGAGCGCTTCGCGAAAACGCTGCTTCGGATGGAGTCTGCGCCGTTCAGGAAAGTTCGTCACCGCCGGAAAAATCGGGCGTGCGCCGCTCCCGCAGCGAATCGATACCCTCTCGCACATCGGGGCCCGAGAAGCCCATGAATTCGAGCGCCAATGAGGTGTCGAACGTGGGCCCAGCCATGCGCAGCCAATTGTTGAGCGCGTATTTCGTCCAGCGGATCGCGCTTTGCGAGCCTTGCGCGAGGCGTGTCGCCACCTCGAACGCCTTCGGCAGCAAGTCGGCCTCGTCGACCGCCAGCGATACGAGTCCGATCCGCTCGGCCTCGGCCCCGCTCACGGCCTCGCACAGCAACAAGTAATACTTCGCCTTGGCCATCCCGCATAAAAGCGGCCAAACGATGGCCGCATGATCGCCGGCCGCGACGCCCAAGCGCGTATGCCCATCGATGATGCGCGCATCGTTCGCCGCGATCGATACATCGGCCAGCAAGCCGGCGACGAGCCCCGCGCCGACGGCTGGGCCGTGCATCGCCGAGACGATCGGCTTGCCGCAGTTGATGACGTTGTACACGAGGTCGCGCGCTTCGCGCCAAACACGCGAGCGCACGTCGAAGCGTTCGGCCATCTGCTCGACGAGACCTAGATCGCCGCCAGCCGAAAAGCCCTTGCCCTCCCCGCGAATCACGGCCACGCGCGTGACCGGATCGCGGTCGACGTCGCGCCAAATCTCGGCGAGCTCGCGATGCATGCGGTCATCGGCCGCGGCGAGTGCGCTCGTGTTCATCCCTTCGCCGCTCATGACGATTTCGAGCACGCCATGCGGATGACGCCGCAAACGCAGCGAGCGATAGTGCGCGTAGTGGGTCAAGTCGTCGGGGGGAGTCGTGTCGGTCATCCGTGTCCGCTCGTGTTGGGCGCGCGGCGATACGCTGATTCGCGTCGTCGCTCCGCCTCAGTGTAGGCCCGCGCGGGCGGCCCCGCATCGGGCTAAACCCGGCGCGGCGGGTGCATCAAAGGGCGTGCTCGAACGGGGCGACCGATTGCTCGATCGCCCCGAAGATCGACTTGCCGGCCTCGTCGAACATCTCGATCCTGACCGTGTCGCCATACTTCATGAACTCCGTTTGCGGCGCGCCGTTCGCGATCGTCTCCAAGCAGCGCTTTTCGGCGATGCAGCAGTAGCCACGCTTTTCGTCCTTGTTCGAGACGGTGCCCGAGCCCACGATCGAGCCAGCGCGCAGGTTGCGTGTTTTCGCGGCATGCGCGATGAGCTGGCCGAAGTGGAAGACCATATCGACCCCGGCCTCCGGCTGGCCCACCTTCTTGCCGTTCCAATGAACGATCATCGGCCTCTCGACACGGCCCTCGCGCCAATGCTCGCCGAGTTCATCGGGCGTCACGGCCACCGGCGAGAACGCGGTGGCCGGTTTGCTTTGAAAGAAGCCGAAGCCTTTCGCGAGTTCGGCCGGGATCAGATTACGCAAAGAGACGTCGTTGACGAGCATGACCAACCGCACGGCCTTGAGTGCGGCATCGGGCTTGGTTGCCATCGGCACGTCGGACGTGATGACGGCCACTTCGGCCTCGAAGTCGATTCCGAACGCTTCCGACGCGCAAACGATGTCGTCGCGGGCCCCGAGAAAATCGTCGCTGCCGCCCTGGTACATCAGCGGATCGGTCCAGAACTCGGGCGGCATTTGCGCGCCGCGCGCGCGCCGCACGAGCTCGACATGATTGACATAGGCAGAACCGTCCGCCCACTGATAGGCGCGCGGCAGCGGCGCCATGCAATCTTTCGGCTCGAACGCGAATGCATTGCGCGCGCGGCCCTGATTGAGCGCGTCGTAAAGCTCGGCGAGCTGCGGCGCGTAGAAGGGCCAATCGTCGATTGCGCGCTGCAGCGTCGGCGCGATGGCGTCGGCGATGGCGGCCGTGCGCAGATCGCGCGAGACGACGATCAGTTGACCGTCGCGTGAACCGTCTTTGAGCGTGGCAAGTTTCATGAAGCTAGGATCGAAGCCGTGAGATGACGATAGAGGGAATCTATTTTACGATGGTGGACGCGCGGCGCGGCGCGGCGGGCGATCCGTACTCCCCAAACGCTTTGCGCCGCCCGCTTTCGCCGGTTTAGTGTTTGCCGCTTTAGGCCATCGTCTTCTCACTGCTGCCCCATGTCCGCCACGCATGCCGCCACGCCCGACCCGCTTGATCCCGCGCTCGGCGATCCTCCTGACGCGCTCGACGATGCAACGGACGGCGAGGAAAAAACGCGCTCGGGAATCCAGTCGATCGAAGTCGGCTTTCGCCTGCTCGAGGTCCTGACAAACGAGCCGCGCGCGATGATGCTGCGCGATCTCGCCAAGCGCGCGGAAATGAGCCCGGCCAAGGCGCATCGCTACCTCGTCAGCTTTCTGCGACTGGGCCTCGTCGCGCAGGATCCCGTCTCGGGCCGCTACGAACTCGGAGGCTTCGCGCTGCAGATGGGCCTCGCGCGTCTCGCTCGCGTTGACGGCGTCAAGCTCGCTCGGCTTGCACTGGCCGAGCTGCGCGACCGGTTGGACGTGACGGTCGGCATCGCCGTCTGGGGCAATCTCGGGCCGACCGTCGTCCATTGGACAGAGTCGAGCCATCCCGCGAAGGCCTCGCTCAAGCTCGGCGACGTCATGCCCCTGCTCGGCTCGGCCACGGGATTGCTGTTCGCGGCATATCTTGCGCGCGGCAAGACACAAGCGCTGATCGAGCGCGAACTGTCCGATTCGCGCCGCTCCGCGCATGCGACGGGGCCGCGCAGCGAAGCGGAGCTCGAAACTGCGCTCGAAGAGGTCCGCGCGCACGGCGCGGCACGCGTGGCCGGCATGCTGCTGCCGACGATCCATGCTTTTTGCATGCCGGTATTCGATGCCTCCGGCGATCTCGCGCTGGGACTCATTGCGCTCGGGCATGAAGGCGCGTTCGACCTGTCTTGGGAGGGGGAGATCGCGCTTGCGCTGAAGGCGTGCGCAAGCAAGCTCTCTTACGAGTTGGGTTACAACGAAGCGCCGCGGTAAAGCTCGCCCCCCCGAACCGGCGCAGGCCCGAACCGTCGCGCGTGCGCTCAGCGCGATGCGCCATTTGCGGGCATCATGTCGAATTGTCCGCGCATTTCCCGTCATTGCGGCGCTCGAACCGCTCGAACGTCGATCATCTGATCGATGAGCGAGCACACCCCTATGTCGTCCCTGTTCTCTTCCGACACAGCCCCTGCCGGGCCACGCCGTCATAGTTCGCGCTGGAGCATTGCGCTCGCGGCGGCGCTCGTGCTGCACGGCGCGGCCCTCATCTGGTTCGCGCGGCATCATCGCGCGTTCCCGCCCGAGCCGGTCAAGCCGCCCGTGCAAGTCGCCCTGCTCACGCCGCAGCCGATTGCCCGCGATACGGCACACGCAGCGCCGCCCCCGCCAGTCGCGCGCGCTCGTACGCCCGAGAGCGCCGGCCAAGAACCGGTGCTGCATGCGCTCGCGCCCTCCGAGGCCGCGCCCGCACCGCAGAGCGCGAGCGAAAGCGGCGCGAGGGCGGCGGGCCCCGGCAGCACCGCGGCCGCGAGCGCAACCGCTGCCGCGCAAGCCGCCGCCGCGACGCAAGCGAGCGCAGCGTCGCCTGGCCTACGGTTCTCGGCGCCGCCATCGGGAAATTTGCACTACAACACGTTTTACAACGGGGTGGAAAACGCGCCGGGCACGATCCAGTGGTCGAGCGATGGGGGCGGCTATGAAATGATTGTCTCCGTACCGCTGCCATTCGTCGGCACGTTCTCGTACGAAAGCCATGGCCGCATCGACGCTTTCGGCCTCGCCCCCGAGCGCTACATCGAAAAGCGCGGGCGCCGCCCGGAAGACGTCACGACATTCGATCGCGCGGACAAACGCATCGGCTTCACGCGCACGAGCGCGACACTTGCGCTGCCGGACGGCGCGCAAGATCGCTTCAGCATGGTGATGCAGCTTGCCAGCCTTGTGCGCGGCGACCCAGACGCCTATAAGCCCGGTGTCACGCGTTCGTTTTACGTCGCCGACAATAACAGCGGCGAGCTTTGGCCGATCGAGACGATCGGCAACGAATCGATCCGGACAGCCGAGGGGTTCATCGAAGCGCGCCACTTCATGCGGTTGCCGCGGCACGAGGGCGACCGGCGCCGTATCGACGTCTGGCTCGCGCCATCGCTCGGATGGCTGCCCGCGCGAATCGTGCAGACGGAGCCGAACGGCTCGCAGATCGAACTCGTCTGGCGCGGCCCCCTCACGCCGCCAGGCGCGGAAAATGCAACGAAGGTAGGCAAGACACCGGATGACTCGTCCGATGCTCAGGGGGCCGATACAGAACCGGCCGACCCGGGGCCGACGCGCGAACACCCCTAAACCAGCCGCTCGCGCGTGCCGTTATCCAGTGTATCGAGGCACACGGACGATCCTCGATGTTTTCCCGTGCCGCTCGAACGTTTTGCATGATTGGGGTCCAAGCTTTTAGGTCATGACGCTCGAATGTGAGACGCAGGAATATTTGGTTGCAATGTTCCTGCCTGTTTTAAGCGTCGTTTAAGACCCACCCCTTGAAATTCCATGCAACACGCTCCAAGTACTGGGCGGAAAACGGCCAGGAGCCAATCGGAATAAGGAGTGTCGCCATGCAAATGATCTACAACAGCCCCAATTATTGCGTCGTCGAGTTCGCACCGCAAGCGGGCCATCTGGCGATGAACGCAGGTGGCTACGAAATCGTAGACAAGAACACGCAGCGCGAAATCTTCATCGACGGCGCGATGGCGGCACAGTTTCGCGAACACGTCCGCAAGCTGATCGAAGAGGAGCCCACCCTCGACGAAGTCGACGAGTTTCTGGGTCAATTCGACAGCCTCATGACGCAGCCGGTCGTGCTTCACTGACGGCCTTTTCGGCCGCAAGGCGGCACCCTGCTCATCGAGCCCCGTCCGGCGTGCCGGACGGGGTTTTCTTTTGCGCGGTCTTCCTCTGCGCGGGTGCTAGGCCCGCCGGGACTGGCCGCTCCGGCGGGTAGAGCTGGCAACCGCTACAATGGCAGCTTCCCAGATTACGCACCGAGCCCGCTCGCCATGAATCCGTCCGCCGCCGCTCAAGCCGCATCGCCCGTTACCGGCACGCACTACACGCGGGGCGCAGCGCTGCCCGCGCTGCTCGCGTCCCGCATATTGATTTTGGACGGCGCGATGGGCACGATGATCCAGCGCTACAAGCTCGACGAAGCGCGCTATCGCGGCGAGCGCTTCAAGGATTTCGGGCGCGACGTGAAAGGCAACAACGAGTTGCTTTCGCTCACGCAGCCGCAAATCATCGCCGAAATTCACGAGCAGTATCTGGCGGCCGGCGCCGACATCATCGAGACGAATACGTTCGGCGCCACGACCGTGGCGCAGGCGGACTACGGAATGGAATCGCTCGCGCGAGAGATGAATCTCGAATCGGCCAAGCTCGCGCGCGCGGCGTGCGACAAATACGCGACGCCCGAGAAACCGCGCTTCGTCGCCGGCGCGATCGGGCCGACGCCGAAAACGGCCAGCATCTCGCCCGACGTGAATGATCCGGCCGCGCGCAACATTACGTTCGACGAGTTGCGCGCGGCGTACTACGAGCAGGCGCAAGCGCTGCTCGACGGCGGGGCGGACTTGTTCCTCGTCGAAACGATTTTCGACACGCTGAACGCAAAAGCGGCGCTGTTCGCGCTCGACGAGCTGTTCGAGCTCACGGGACAAGTGCTGCCCGTGATGATCTCGGGCACGGTGACGGACGCCTCGGGCCGCATCCTTTCGGGGCAGACGGTCGAAGCATTTTGGAATTCCCTGCGTCACGCCAAGCCGCTGACGTTCGGCCTGAACTGCGCGCTCGGCGCCGCGTTGATGCGCCCGTACATCGCAGAGCTCGCCAAGCTCTGCGATACCTACGTGTCTTGCTATCCGAACGCGGGGCTGCCCAATCCGATGAGCGATACCGGCTTCGACGAAACGCCGGAGGACACGTCGCGGCAACTGCAGGAATTCGCGCAGGCAGGGCTCGTCAATCTTGCGGGCGGCTGTTGCGGCACGACCCCGGAGCACATCGCGGCGATAGCCAAAGCGCTGAGTGGCGTGAAGCCGCGCGCGTGGGCACGCTATCGCGATGCCGCTTGAAGTGAGCTCGCAGCCACGCCCTTAGCCACGCTATCACGCCATCCATCGACGAGAACCATGACCGAACACATGATGCGCCTTGCCGGCCTCGAGCCGTTTAACGTCGCCTCCGGCGCGCTCTTCATCAACGTCGGCGAACGCACGAACGTCACGGGCTCCAAGGCGTTCGCGCGCATGATTCTGAACGGCCAGTTCGACGAGGCGCTTGCCGTCGCGCGCCACCAAGTCGAGAACGGCGCGCAGATCATCGATATCAACATGGACGAGGCCATGCTCGATTCGAAAGCGGCGATGGTCCGCTTTATGAATCTCATCGCTTCCGAGCCCGACATCGCGCGCGTGCCGATCATGATCGATTCCTCGAAGTGGGAAGTGATCGAAGCGGGCCTCAAATGCGTGCAAGGCAAGGCCATCGTCAACTCGATCTCGCTCAAGGAAGGCGAAGACGCATTCCGTCATCACGCCCGGCTCATTCGCCGCTACGGCGCGGCGGCTGTCGTCATGGCATTCGACGAAACGGGCCAGGCCGATACGCTCGAGCGCAAGACGCAGATTTGCGCGCGCTCGTATCGAATCCTCGTCGAGGAAGTCGGTTTCGAGCCCGAAGACATCATCTTCGATCCGAACATCTTCGCCGTCGCGACGGGCATCGACGAGCACAACAACTACGCCGTCGATTTCATCGATGCCACGCGCTGGATCAAGCAGAACCTGCCCTACGCGAAGGTGAGCGGCGGCGTGTCGAACGTGTCGTTCTCGTTCCGCGGCAACGATTCGGTTCGCGAAGCGATCCATACCGTGTTTCTCTATCACGCGATTCAAGCCGGGATGGACATGGGCATCGTCAACGCCGGCCAGCTCGGCGTCTATGCCGATCTCGATGCCGAGCTGCGCGAGCGCGTGGAAGACGTCATCCTCAATCGCCGAGGCGACGCCACCGATCGCTTGCTCGAAATCGCCGACAAGTTCAAGACGGGCGCCGCGAAGAAGGAAGAGAACCTCGAATGGCGCAATCAAGGCGTCGAGGCGCGCCTGGCCCATGCGCTCGTGCACGGCATCACGAACTTCATCGTCGAGGACACCGAAGAGGCGCGCCAGAAGATAGACGCGGCAGGCGGTCGGCCGATCAACGTGATCGAAGGGCCGTTGATGGACGGCATGAACATCGTGGGCGACTTGTTTGGCCAGGGCAAGATGTTCCTGCCTCAGGTGGTGAAATCGGCGCGCGTCATGAAACAAGCCGTGGCGCACCTGATTCCGTTCATCGAAGAGGAAAAGAAGCGGCTCGCGGAAGCGGGCGGCGACGTGCGCGCGAAGGGCAAAATCGTCATCGCCACGGTGAAGGGCGATGTGCACGACATCGGCAAGAACATCGTCTCCGTCGTGCTCCAGTGCAATAACTTCGAAGTCGTCAACATGGGCGTCATGGTCCCATGCAACGAAATTCTCGCGAAGGCGAAGGTCGAAGGCGCGGATATCGTGGGCCTATCGGGGCTCATCACGCCGAGCCTCGAGGAAATGGCCTATGTCGCCTCGGAAATGCAGCGCGACGAGTACTTCCGCATCAAGAAGATTCCGCTGCTCATCGGCGGCGCGACCACTTCGCGCGTGCATACGGCCGTCAAGATCGCGCCGAACTACGAAGGGCCCGTCGTCTATGTGCCGGACGCGTCGCGCTCGGTATCGGTCGCATCGAGCCTGCTCTCCGATGAAGGCGCGGCGAAGTACCTCGACGAAGTGAAGGCCGATTACGAGCGCATCCGCAAGCAGCACGCCAACAAGAAGGCCCAGCCGATGGTCACGCTGGCAGCGGCTCGCGAAAACAAGACGAAGATCGATTGGGCCGCCTACCAGCCGGCGAAACCGGCGTTCATCGGCCGGCGCGTGTTCAAGAACTACGATTTGAACGAGCTGGCCCAGTACATCGACTGGGGCCCGTTCTTCCAAACGTGGGATCTCGCCGGCCCCTATCCCGCGATTCTCAACGATGAGATCGTCGGCGAATCGGCGCGGCGCGTGTTCTCGGATGCCAAGTCGATGCTCGCGCGATTGATCCAGGGCCGCTGGCTGACGGCGAGCGGCGTGATTGCGCTGCTGCCCGCGAACACCGTCGGCGACGACGACATCGAGATCTACACGGACGAATCGCGCACGCGGGTGGCGATGACTTGGCACAATCTGCGTCAGCAAAGCGTGCGGCCCGTCGTCGATGGCGTGATGCGGCCGAACCGCTCGCTCGCCGATTTCATTGCGCCTAAAGACTCGGGCGTTGCCGATTACATCGGCATGTTCGCGGTGACGGCCGGTCTCGGCGTCGACGTGAAGGAGAAGCAATTCCTGGCCGACCTCGACGACTACAGCGCGATCATGCTCAAGGCGCTCGCCGACCGTCTGGCCGAAGCGTTCGCCGAAGCGATGCATGCGCGCGTGCGGCGCGA